>JAFVZG010000022.1 GCA_017508285.1 Lentisphaeria bacterium
GTTGGAAGCGTGGCAGCCGGTACCGCCGCAGCAGAGGATATCTTTTTTGACGGAATTGATGTCATGTTCAGCAGTGCTGCGCAGAGCGAGTTTGCCCTTGGCGGCATTGAAAGCACTCATCAATGCTTCCTGAGAGTTGATCTTATTCATGGTGAATTACCCCTGCTTCTTATATTCGTTGACGATCTCGACCGCTTTGGCCGGAGTGACTTTGCCGTAGACTTTACCGTTGACCATCATCACCGGAGCCAGACCGCAGGCACCGACACAGCGCAGTGCGGAAATGGAAAAAAGACCATCGGCAGTCGGATTGGTATCGGCTTTGATGCCGAGAACCCGCTCGATTTCAGAAAGAACTTTTTCTGAACCTTTGACGTAACAGGCAGTACCCATGCAGACATCGATGCAGTATTTGCCTTTGGGTTCGGTGGTAAAGTAGTTGTAGAAACTGACCACACCGGAAACCTGTGCTTCCGTAAGGTAAAGTTTTTTAGCGACATGGATCTGGACTTCGCGGGGCAGGTAACCGAAAATATCCTGCGCGCGATGCAATACCTGGATCAGACGGCCGCGGCGGCGTTCATCATCGCGCACAATGCCAAGAGTATCGATGAAGGCATCGAGTTCGGCAAATTTGGCAGCTGCTCCTTCCGACAATTTGTTGCAACACATTTTTTCAACCTCATTTGTTAATGAAAACCATACCGCACATGGTGTACGGCATAAACCACTTTTTTTGACCGGTCGTCCCCCTCCCACAGTCGGCCGGCGATAAAATTTATATTTTGTATCTGTTAACTTTGATTAAAAAAGTTTTAATCTTCCGACATCTTATCCTGCTTGCGTTTCACTGTCAGCATGGCCAGGCCTCCGGCGATCACTTCCCTTTGCACCACGACACCGGCAGGGACTTTCAGAGAAACATTGGCAAAATTCCAGATATATTTCACTCCCAGAGCGACCAGTTTGTCTGCCACGCTCTGGGCGGCAGTGTTGGAAACGCAGATCACGGCGATTTCCGGCATGTTTCCGGCAAAACGCTCCGCCATTTCATCGATATGGTAAACCCGGCGGCCGTAGATTTCTTTGCCGGTTTTTTGCGGATCGCAATCAAAAACGTGGTTGATGAAAAAGCCGTAATGCTCAAAATCGTCATATCCGAGCAAGGCGGTTCCCAGCGAACCGGCTCCGATCAGGGCGGCTTGCAGAACATCTTCCCAACCCAGATAATTTTTGATGTATCGGATCAATTCTTTGATATCGTAACCGACCCGGCGCTGACCGGATATACCGGTAAGTGAGATATCTTTGCGCACCACGATCAATTCGATATGCATGTATTCGGCAAGTTCGGTAGAGGAGACCCTCACCCGGCCTTCGGCCTGCATTTTCAACAGTTTGTGCAGGTATGTCGGCATGCGGCGTATCGCCGGAATGTTGAGTATTTTATCCTGACGCATAAATTTAAAGAAAGTCCTGATGCATATTTACGGTATCCGTAAGAATGCAACTTATTTACCGCTGCGACGACCACGGTAAAAACCTTCTTCACAACGCCGCACCCATAATATATCACAAAAAATAGCTATTTCAAATCTCTTTGTGCTAAAAAAATAAAAAAATATCTATTTCTTTTCCCGGCATTGCCCGGGAGACGAAAAAATCGTTTTGACCATTTGCATTACTCCGGCAATGGAGCTATATTATTATAGAATAATTACGAAAGGCACACCATGTTATACGGATTTTTCAAGCGATGGCGCCCTGCGCCAAAACGATATTGACTGCCGCCCGGGAAATTTTTTCCTGCTTCGGTATGATTTCCGTGCCCGTAATTTTTTTCAGGCGGTTCCAACCGTATTCATTCGTTTTTCCGATTTGTCTTGTCATAATTTTTAATTTAAGGATATTTTATTATGGATTTCAAACGTTATTTCCGGGACTATCCGGATCAGAATGGTTTTTTCGGCCCCTACGGCGGTATCGAAATTTCTGATGAATTGGCCAAGGCCTGCCGCGAAATCGACCAGGCTTACCGCACCATTTGTCAATCTTCCAAATTTATCAGTGAATTGCGCCGGATCCGCAAAGAGTTTCAGGGCCGCCCGACTCCGGTCTATCACTGCAACCGCCTTTCCGAAATGCTCGGCCACTGCCACATCTATCTGAAACGGGAGGATTTGAATCATTCCGGAGCCCATAAACTCAACCATTGTATGGGGGAAGCTCTGCTGGCTTCATATATGGGCAAAAAGAAACTTATCGCCGAAACCGGGGCCGGTCAGCACGGCGTGGCTCTGGCCACTGCAGCGGCTTACTTCGGTCTGGAATGCGAGATCCACATGGGGGAAGTCGATATCGCCAAGCAGGCTCCGAATGTGGCGAGAATGCGTATTCTCGGCGCGGAAGTCGTGCCGGTTTCCCATGGTCTCAAAGCTCTGAAAGAGGCGGTGGACTCGGCTTTTGAATCCTATGCCAGACAATACGACAGTGCGATTTACTGCATCGGTTCGGTGCTCGGCCCGCATCCATTCCCGATGATGGTTCGTGATTTTCAATATTGCATCGGCGAGGAATCCCGTGAACAATTCCTTGATATGACCGGTCATCTGCCGGATGCCGTTTGCGCCTGTGTCGGCGGCGGTTCCAACTCTGCCGGCAGTTTCGCAGCTTACCTTGCTGATCCGGTCGATCTGATCGGCGTGGAGCCTCTCGGTCACGGACCGGCATTCGGCGGACACGCCGCCAGTCTGACCTATGGCGAACCCGGTTCGATGCACGGATTCCGCAGTTACATGCTCAAGGACGAAAATGGTGACCCGGCTCCGGTATACTCCATCGCCAGCGGTTTGGATTATCCCTCGGTCGGCCCGGAACACGCTTTCTGGAAGGATCTCAACCGCGTTCAGTATGAGACCATTGATGACAAAGAAGCGGTCGATGCCTTTTTCAAACTTTCCCGTTACGAGGGTATCATTCCCGCTCTGGAAAGTGCCCACGCCATCGCCTATGCCATGAAGTGGGCCAAACAGCATCCCTACGGTTCGATCATTGCCACTTGTTCCGGCCGTGGTGACAAAGACCTTGATTATGTCATCGAAAACTACGGTTTCGGTGAAGAATACAAATTTTAAGGGAGATACTGAACATGCCTTTTGACCGTGGTTCTTTTACCTTTACCATGTTTGAAATCGATGGGGATATCCCGGAAGATTTTGCCAATTGCTTTCTGCCGGGCAAAGCCGGTACTTTGGATTCGGTTTCCGCCGAAACCCAGCTCGGCTGGGTGACCGGCAAGCATTTGCTGGATACCAATATCGATGAAACTACCATTTCCCGCGGCGGAGCCTACTGCCTGACTTTGCGTCAGGCAGTCCGCAAGATCCCCGCTTCCTTACTCAATGCATTATGCATGCGTGAGGAACAGGCTTTTCTGGCGGCCAATCCCGGCCGGGAATATGTTTCCGGCAAAGATAAACGCCGGATCAAAGAAGATGTCGTTGAGCGTCACATCAGCAAGATGCCTCCGGCTCTTTCCGGTATTCCCATGGTGCTTGAACCGCACAGCAAACTGCTCTATCTCGGTACTGCCAGTCAGACTCAGATCGATCTTTTTGTCGATCAATTCTACCGGGCAACCAAACTGGAACTTATCCAGTTGACTCCGGCATTGATCCTTGACCGGGAGTTTCATACTGTTCCGGCTGCCGTGCCGGTGCTGGAACTTTCCGGAAATCCCAACGCCCCGACTGAACCTGCCATCGGCAGAGATTTTCTCACCTGGCTGCTCTATTATTGCGAAAAAATCGGTAAAGTCACCATCGGCAGCAACGATTTTGATGCCATGATCGAAGATCCGCTGCTCTTTTCCGGTGATGGTGATGCGCTCGGTTCCGGTGAAGCTGCCATCAAAAAAGGCGACAGTCCGATCCGCAGTGCCGAAGTCAAAGCGGCTCTTTCGGTCGGCAAAAAGTTGCGCAAAGCCAAAGTTTCGCTGACCAGAGATGACAACTCCATTTGGAGCGGCACTTTTGATGCGGATAATTTTGTTTTCGGTTCATTCAAACTTCCGGAAAGTGAAGAGATGAATCCCGATGAAATTTTCGCCGACCGCATCCGGGCTTTGGGAGATTTCCGGGAGGCTTGGATCGAATATTTTAAACTTTTTGCCAAGGCAATGCTGGAAAATTACGATCAGACCCTTGCTGAAATGCGCCAGTGGGTCAAAGACCGGGAGGCTATCTGAATCATGGCTGCTCATCCGGAAGATCAAAAAATCAATATCCTCACTTCCGCATATTGCCATTTTCTGCCGCAAGGCGATATCGCTGAATTGGATATGGGATGCGGTGCCGGCAGTTTTACTGTCGCTCTGGCTGCCAGATATCCGGAACGGCGCATCATTGCAGCAGATGTCATGCTCGGCCGTTTGCGTAAAGTTGTCAGAAAAATGGATCAGGCCGGATTGCAGAATATTTCCGTACTCCGGGTCGAGGCCCGCAATCTGATCGCTATGATGCTGCCGGATGCCTCATTGAACCGCATTCATCTGCTCTGCCCTGATCCGTGGCCGAAAAACCGTCATCGCGGCAACCGGCTGATCTGCAGTGATTTTACCTCTCAACTGCACCGGGTGTTGAAAACGAATGGTATTTTCCACTTCTCAAGCGATGACGAATACTACTGCGAAGCGGTCAATAAAGTAATTGCCGCTTCCGGGATTTTTGAATCGTATCCGGAGGGGATTGCTGACCTTTCCGGAATAAAAAGCGATTTTGAAAAACGCTGGCTTGCCGAAGGCAAAGCCGTTCATCACCGGGCATGGATCAAATTGCCGCTGCCCGCAGTCACCATCGGTCACTGAATTTTTTCGGAGAATATATAAATGAATATCTATCAGGAACTCAAAGCACGCGGTTTCATCTATCAGGAAACCGATTCCGCTCTTATCGAGAAAAAACTTACCACAGAAAAAGTTGTATTTTACTGTGGATTTGATCCTACCGGTGACAGTTTGCACGTCGGCCATCTGCTGCCGGTTATGGCGATGCGGATGCTCCAGAAAGCCGGACATGTGCCCACTGTGCTGGTCGGCGGTGCCACCGGCGCCATCGGAGACCCTTCCGGCAGATCCACCGCCAGAAATATGCTGACTCTGGAAACTGTCGCTCACAATGTCGAATGCCTTAAAGCCCAGCTCGCCAGATTCATCACCCTCGAAAACGGCGAAGCAAATTTCGTTAACAACTATGACTGGTTCGGCGAAATCAAACTGCTCGACTTCCTCCGGGATGTCGGCAGCCGTTTCTCCGTTAACCGGATGCTTGCCCAGAAATCTGTTGAAAGCCGCCTCGAAAACGGTCTTTCGTTTCTCGAATTCAGCTACTCTCTGCTTCAGGGTTATGACTTCTATCACCTTAATAAAGTCTATAACTGCACTTTGGAAATCGGCGGACAGGATCAGTGGGGGAATATGGTCGCCGGTACGGAACTTATCCGGCGGATGTATGATGAGGAACGGCAGGCCGACTGCCTTACCATCCCGCTGCTTATGAATCCCGCGACCGGTCAGAAATTCGGCAAGTCAGTCGGCGGCTCCAGCGTTTGGCTCGATGCCAACCGCACCAGCGCATTCGATTATTACCAGTTCTGGCGCAATTGTGATGATGCAATTCTTAAAGAATTGATGCTCAAATTTGCTATCGAATTGCCTCTCGATGAGTGTATCGCTATCGCCGAACAACCCAATATCAACCGCGCAAAAGAGATCCTCGCATACGAAGCTACCAAACTTGCCCACGGTGAAAAAGCCGCTGAAAATGCCTTCCTCGCCGCCGGCAGCAAATTCGGATTCGCCGATCCCGAAAATAAGGTCTTTACCACCAGCTCCATCGCCCGGCTTTCTGCCGCAGATGCAGCCGATACCCTGCCGGAAACTCTCATCCCGGCTGAGGAGCTCGCCGGTAATATGACTATCCCCCGGCTGCTCGTCGTTGCCGGTATCTGTAAAAGTACCAGCGATGCCAGACGCTTGATCCAGGGCGGGGCTGTTTCTATCGATGATGTTAAAGTCACCGATGTCAACGCTTCCGTCTGCGCCGACAGTTTCGTAAACGGATATCTGACTTTGCGCGCCGGAAAGAAAAATTTCCGGAAAGTGGTGTTGAAATAATCTGAAAGCGGTGCTATATTAAGAAATATACGGATGCCAATGTAGCTCAGTCGGTAGAGCAATTCACTCGTAATGAATAGGTCATCGGTTCGATTCCGATCATTGGCTCCATACTTTCTTTTCACGAGAAAAGAAAGTATGCAAAGAAAAGCGGAGTGTCGCGGCACTCCGTTGTCGTGCCTTGATCGGTTTATTTTTTACAAAGCTTGGTAAAACTCCCGTCTGATTCGACTCGGACAGGAGTTTTTTGTTTTGTATCTCCGCTTTGCTCTTATTGGCTTACGCCAAAGTTGCAATTCTCACTTGGTTGTCGGTTGCCTTCACTTCGTTCAGGCACTTCGTCGGGCTTTGCCCTCCTTGTCGATTCCGATAATTGGCTCCATTTTTTTGCTTGCATTCTCCGTGAGAATTGCTTTGATACACTCCAAAAAATTGACGTGCAAA
>JAFVZG010000023.1 GCA_017508285.1 Lentisphaeria bacterium
AGCCATCAAAGAAAAGAGGTTTATTTTGAAAAAATACGAATCTGTATTCATTTTGGACATCCGCAAGACGGATGACAACGGTGCTGCTTTCTGCAATGGTTTCGCAGAGTTGATCAAATCTCTCGGCGGCGAAATCGAGAAAACCGTTGAAATGGGCCGTAAACAATTCACCTATGAAATTGACAAACGCCGTGCCGGTCTGTACTTCGATTTCATTTTTACGCTGGATCCTGCCAAATTGGTCGCCATCCGCGAAAAATATCATCTTGACCAGCAGGTTCTCCGCAACATGACGCTCATCTATGACCGTCCGGAAGGTGCGGATAACGCCGAACCCCTCCGGTTCGAGTAAGTCGGGATAAGTCGGGTTTTACAATAATCATCAAACACTATACGGAGAGTTTTATATGGCTTCGCTTAACAAGGTCTTCCTCCTCGGCAATCTGACCAGAGATCCGGATTTGCGCGGTTTCCCCAACGGACAGAACGTATGCGATTTGCGTCTGGCGGTCAGCCGGCGTTTTACCAGCAACGGTCAGGAACAGGAAGAGACCTGTTTTGTTGATGTGGTCGTCTGGGGCAAAGCCGCAAACAACTGCCGCCAGTATCTCTCCAAAGGTTCTCAGGTCATGATCGAAGGAAGATTGCAGTTGGATACCTGGGAAGACCGCAATGGCGGAGGTCAACGCTCCAGATTGCGTGTCGTCGCCGAACATGTCCAATTCATGAACCGCCGCCGCGAGGATGGTGCTCCTTCCAATCAGAACGGATACCCGCAGAATAACTCATATCAGCAGAATAACTCATATCAGGGTTATCCTGTAAATGACGGTTATCAGAGCCAGAGCCAGCCATCCATGCCGAGACGGCAGATGGATGCGCCGCCGATGCCGGAACCGGGTTACAGCGATGCTGCTCCCATTCCGGAAGATGATATCCCATTCTGATTTGATGATATTGTAACGATATTTCAGTAATTAGAAACCGTAAATCAAGTATATAAAAGAAAAGTGAGGATTCCCATGCAGGGTCAGAAAAGACAAGGCGGCCGTCGTCGCGCGGCTGCGAAACCCAAGGTTTGCCGCTTCTGTGAGGCAAAAGTCCGCTACATCGACTTCAAAGATGCTGAAACGCTGATGAAGTTCCAGACCGAAAAAGGCAAGATCATGCCCCGTCGTATCACCGGTAATTGCCTGGATCACCAGAAAATGCTTTCCATCGCCATCAAACGGGCGCGGATGCTCTCTCTGGTCTACTGATAAACCACAGAGTATTTTGGAGGTATTTACCTATGGCTAACGTCACTCTTATTCTTTTGGATGATGTCGAACATCTCGGTCTTGCCGGCGATGAAGTGCGTGTCGCTCCCGGCTATGCCCGTAACTATCTTATTCCCCGTAAGCTTGCTGCCAAAGCGACTCCCGGTACTTTGCGTCTGATCGAATCCCGCAAAGCCGCTATCGCTGCCCGCCGCGCTGCCGACCTTGCCAATGCCAAGGCTCTCGCGGAAAAACTGGCTGAAGTCGAGATTTCCATCGCCATGCAGGCTACTGAAGACGATCAGCTCTTCGGTTCCGTCACTCCCCGCATGGTCGCTGAGGAGTTGAATGCTCAGGGATTCAGCATCGAACACAACCGCATTCTCATTGATCCCCCGATCAAAATGCTCGGCAACTTTGAGGCGGAAGTCAAACTTCACTCTGAAGTTTCCGCTGCGGTCAAAATCTGGGTCGTCCGCGGTTAATTGCCGACGGGGGTCTCAATATGGCTGATATTGCTGAAAAAAAATCTGTTTCTGCACGCCCGGCGGGTATTTTACCCGACCGGGCGCAGCCGCATAATTTGAAAGTGGAGCAGGCGGTGCTTGCCGCCATGCTCCGCGATTCAAACAGTTGCGTGGATACTGTTGTCGGCAAGCTCGGTACTTCCGGGGATGCTTTTTACAGTGCTGCGCACCGGGCGGTATTTGCCGCCATTATTGAACTGCACAAAAATGATGTTACTGCTGATTTGCTCAGTGTCGCCCAGAAGCTCAAGGCGGCAGATAAATTGGAAGCTGTCGGCGGTGAAATTTTTCTGGCAGAGATCTATTCTGCCATTGCCACTGCGGTAAATATTGAACCGTGGTGCGATATTCTTCGCAATCTTGCAATGCTCCGGCGGATGATCGATGCCTGTTCCGGAGCATTGATGAAGTGTTTCAACTCCGATGCCGATCCCAATCAACTGGTGGAGGAGATCGAAACCGATATCTACAATATCCGGTCAGAAAGTACCAAAGAAGCGGTGCGGGATCTTAAAACTCTGGTCAAAGAGGAGTTTGAGATGCTGATGGCGATCCGCGACCGCAAAGTCGAAGTCGGTATTCCGACCGGATACACTCCGCTGGATGAATTCACCGGCGGATTGAAAAAAGGGGAAATGTTTGTTCTGGCGGCGCGCCCGTCTATCGGGAAAACCAGTTTGGGGTTGAATATTATCGCCAATGTCGCCATTAAAGGTGAGACCCGCCGTCCGGTTGCGTTCTTTTCTCTGGAAATGACCGACAGCCAGATCGCCCGCCGTCTGCTTTGTTCAGAAGCAGGTATCCCGGAAAGTGCTTTCTGGAATGGTTCATTCAACAATAACGATCTGGTGAAACTCACTTCCGCTGCTGCCAATATCCGTGATGCCAAATTGTTTATCGACCCTACCGGCGGTTTGACTCTTTCTGAGTTGCGCGCCAAGGCAAGACGGTTGAAAAACGAGCATGATATCCAACTGATCGTTATCGATTATCTGCAGCTTATGCACGCTGATTCCAGAGTTGACGGCCGTCAGCAGGAGGTGGCGGAAATTTCCGGAGGCATCAAGAAACTTGCCAAAGATCTCAATGTGCCGGTGCTGGTGCTGGCGCAGTTGAACCGTGAGATCGACAAAAATACCAGTGCCAATGCCCGCCCGAAACTGGCGCACTTGCGTGAATCGGGTGCTATTGAGCAGGATGCCGACATCGTAACATTTCTGCACCGTAACCGGGATGACGCCAAAAATATTCCCGACGGCAGCAGCGTGGAGGCAGAATTGATCGTGGAAAAGAACCGTAACGGTAAGATCGGTACGGTCAAATTGAATTTTTATCCGTCCAGAATGCTTTTTGAAGCGGCTCCGCCTTGCGGCAGAGAGTATGCTCCGGGCGGCAGTGAGTGATTTTAAAGGTGTGGAGCTTGAAAATGGTCAGAATCTGGTCAAAAATCATGGTGTTGCCGGTTTGTTGTGCGGTTTTGAGTGCGGTTGCTGCGCAGGTCGGTTCGGTTAAATTCATCCAGTCAGGGAAAAATCCCATTCCGGAAGAGCTGCTGCAGGTCGCGCTGCGGTTGCGGCCGGGGATGGAGTTTTCCACCGGGCACATGGATGAAGATTTGAAAAATCTTTACAAGACCGGCAAGATCGCCGATGCCGTTTCCGAATTCCGCACCATGAAGGATGGTAAGATCGAGATCACTTACCGGATCAAACCGTCTCCGGTAATTTCTGTCTTCAATATCGAGGGAAATAAAAAGTTTGACACCAAAGATCTGCAGGAGTGTCTGACGGTGGTCGATGGTGACCGTCTCAGCAGCCGGGCTTTGAGTGAATCGGTGGAAAATCTCCGTAAATTTTACATCGGCAAAGGTTATACCGATGTGAAAATCCCCCCGCCGTCGATAACTGCCGGCAAGGATGGGAGCGTGGTCGTTACGGTAAAAATCCAGGAGAATCTCCGCCTTAAAGTCAATGATGTCACTTTTGAAGGCAATACGGTTTACTCTGAAAGAGAGTTGAAGTCGGTGCTTTTCAACCGCTACAGCTATTGGAATCTGCTTCCTTTTGTCAATAACTATCTCAATGACGGACTTCTTGACCGCAATGAGTTGGAAACAGACCGTGCCCGTTTGCGCGAATTGTATCACAACAAAGGTTTTCTGGATTTCCGGATCAAGGATATCAGGATAACTCCGACTGCTGATGATCCGGAGTTTGTCGATCTGCACTTTATTGTCGAAGAGGGTAAAGCGTATATGGTCGACAAAGTCACAGTTTCCGGTAACAAGGCGGTGAAAACCGATACGCTGATGGCTCTTTCCCGGTTGAAGCCGGAAACGGTATTTTCCTCCGCTCTTGAAAATGCTTCCATTCAGGCAATGAGCGCACTTTACGACGCCGACGGTTACTCTGATCTGCAGATCCGGGCGGTGCGTGCCACCGACTTCCCGAATCACAAAGTTTCCATCGATTTCAAGGTCGATGAAGGGCGCAAATACTATGTGCGCAATATCGATATCATCGGCAATACCGGTACCAGAGAAAAGGTCATCCGCCGGGAACTGGCGATCCAGCCGGGCGATCCGGTGGCGCAACGCCGTATCGATATCAGCCGGAAGCGTCTGATGAGTATGGGATATTTTACCAAAGTTCAGGCAGAAGCTCTCAATGCCGATGCGCTGAATGAAAAAGATGTCGTCATCAAAGTCGAGGAGAAACCTGAACGCTTCAATTTCCGTATCGGTGCCGGTGCGTCTGATATCAACAGTTTCTTCGGTATGGCGGAGATATCTTCCAACAATTTTGACATTACCAATCCCAAAAACTGGTTCTACGGCGGCGGTCAGCGTTTCCGTATCCAGGGGATCTACGGTGTGGATGATGCCGGATTCAATGTGGACTTCATCGAGCCGTGGCTTTTTGATCTGCCGCTGCGTTACGAATTATCCGGTTTTATGACCACTTCGGAATATGATGACTGGGATGAAACCCATATCGGTGTGCGTACTTCATTGCAGCGCAAACTTTTTGATGACTTCACCACCATCGCATTGGGTTACAAATTTGAGATTGTCAGAGTGCATCGCATCTCTCATACCCTCAAATCTTACATGAAAGAAAACCACCTTGACGGCACTTCCCGGGTCAGTCAGTTCTCACTTATGCTCAGCCGGGATACCCGTGACAGTCTGGTCGATCCGACAGAAGGATATTATGTCAATCTTTTCGGTTCGATCACTCCGGAAGTATTGGGAGCCAGTTCCAACTACTACCGTTTGGAAGCCAAAGGCAGTTATCACATGAGTTTCTTTGACAAGGCGATCGTTGCGATGGTCGGGGCGAAAATCGGGGTGGTTTCCGGATTTGATTACCAGAAAGAGGTTCCGGTTTACGAGCGTTATTTCCTCGGCGGCAGCAATTCAGTGCGGGGTTTTGAACACCGCTCCATCGGTAAAAGAGTTTTCGACCGCAATGTCGGCGGTCAGACGATGCTGGTATTGACTGCCGAAGTGACCCATCCGATCTGGGGACCGTTGCGCGGTGCGGCGTTTATTGATGCCGGTGATGCCTGGAGCAACGCGTACAGCATGGATTTCAGCCGGATCAATGTCGGTGCCGGTTACGGTTTCCGGTTGAAATTGCCGATGATCCAGGCTCCTTTGAAACTTGATATCGCCTATCCGGTGGTGCGCGGTCAGGATAATCTCAAGCGCAAATTCCGGGTACACTTCAATGTCGGATTTTCTTTCTGATGGAGAATTATCCTGCCAATGCTGAATCGCTGATGGCGATCTTGCGCCGGTTGCGCGCTCCGGATGGTTGTCCGTGGGACAGGGAACAGACCCGGCACTCGCTGGTGCGGCATCTTGAGGGTGAATGTGCCGAGTTGATCTGTGCCATAGAAAAAGATGATATCCCCAATATCTGTGAAGAGTTGGGCGATGTGTTGATGAATCTCTTTTTTCAGGTCACTGTTGCCGAAGAAAAAGGTGAGTTCACTCTTGAAGATGTGTGGCGCGGGATCATTGATAAAATGATCCGCCGTCATGCTCATGTTTTCGGCACTGAACACGCTGCCGATGCCGGGGAAGTCGCCGCATTGTGGCAGAAGATCAAAGCGCAGGAACATGCCGGAGATGACCGGGGAAAATCCCGGTTGGATCAGGTGAAACCCTCGTTATCCCCCCTCGACCGTGCTGAAAAACTTCAGAAAACCGCCGCCAAGAGCGGTTTTGATTGGGATAGTGCGCCGCAGATCATGGATAAAATTGCTGAAGAGTGTGATGAGGTTCGCGAAGCCTTGGCAAATGGTGATGATGCTCAAATCGATGAGGAGTTGGGTGATCTGCTCTTTGCGGTGGTGAATTTGATCCGTTTCCGCAAACGGGAGACGGCTGCCGGATCATTACGCAAAGCCAATATGAAGTTTGAAAACCGTTTCCGCAGGATGGAAGAATTGTTTGAGGCTTCCGGCGAAAAATTTGATGGTGCTTCGCCGGAAACTTTTGACCGTTTCTGGGAAGCGGTCAAGGCACAGGAAAGAGAATCGTGAAATTTTTTGACTGGTCGGAAATTATCAATAAAAATGCTCCGTCAATCGACTTCGCCCCGGATGCTTCGCCGCTGCGGCGTACCGTATGGCTGATATTTTCTGCGGCAATGGTTATCATGCTGGCGTTTCTTGGGAGCAGTACCATCAGCGGCAGTGAGGAGGATGTGGCAGAAGGGATCCGGGAATTGCTTGCCGGGGTGGATATCTTTTCCGGCGATGCGTGGTGGATCCGGGGGGATCATTCCCCGTTATGGTTCTGCCGCCTGCGGATGCTGCCGGGGATGCTTGCCGGGAATTCCGAATTGACCTGCCGCCTGCTTACGGTGATTTTTGCACTTTTTCTTCTCGGTGGAGTGATGTCTCTTGCAGAAGAACTCTTTGACCGGCAGGTGATGTGCTGTGCCGCATGGATGCTTATCGGATCGTGCGGTTTTATCATCTGGAGCCGCTCGGCATGCAGTTTTATTATCCTCTGCGCATGGGTGGTTTGGAGTGCGGTGCTTATCCGGGGGGAAGAGAAGCTGTTTTTGCGGCAATGGCTTTTTTTCATTCTCTTTTTCAGCGGTGCGGCATGGTGGGGAATGAATTATCTGCTGACCCTGCCGGCGGTGGCGGTGATCGCGCTGAATAAAAAGTGGTTGAAATTCAATTGGCTTATTTTTCCGGCAATGCTTGCGGCCCTTATTCCGGTGACGCTGTTTCTTCTCTGGAGTGTCGGCTCCCCATCTCTGCCGTTGATGGAATATCCCGGCAGATTGTGGCAGCAATTGAGCAATTCGTTTATCGAATCATGGCGCATTGCGGTGTGGCACGGCGGAGAGATCAATCCAAAGATGTTTTTGAATTTGCCGCGGATGCTTTTCCCGTGGACTCTGCCGGTTTTTTGCGCTCTGGCATGCATGGCGTGGCAGTGGCGGGAACTTGATAATGTCAACCGGCGTTTACTCGGCGGAACTCTTTTGCTGATACTGCTGATCGGAGTTTTTCCGGCGCGGCGCTGGCCGTGGCAGTTGAGCATACTGCCATTCATGCTGATCATCTGCAGCAGCTGGCTCTGCGGTTCCGCCGGAGGAGAAAAGGTTCAGGATTTTGTCAATACGGTGATGAAATGGATACTGAGTCTGGGGTGTTCATTTGCGGCATCGGTAATATTGATGTTCCCGGTGTGGAAGATGTTTTTTTCGGTTCCGATGTCGTGGGGGATAATGTTCGGAGTG
The DNA here is from genome assembly GCA_017508285.1 of Lentisphaeria bacterium. Classification (GTDB taxonomy): domain Bacteria; phylum Verrucomicrobiota; class Lentisphaeria; order Victivallales; family Victivallaceae; genus UBA1784. The sequence continues at coordinate 7,555 of JAFVZG010000023.1, forward strand.
CCGTTGCTGGGATTATGCGGTCTGGCATTTATGATTTTTGATACCGGTGCGGCAAGCGATGTGGAAAAGGTCAGCGGTATGAATGGCTCATGGAGCGGTTATATTCTTGCCGGGGTATGCTTCTCGGCGGCGTTGTTTTCAGTGGCCGCTCCGGAATTGAAAAGTTATCACGACGGGAAAGATTTCTGGCGGAATTGCGGCAGACAGTTTGCCCAGCTGCCGGAAGAAGAGGTACTGTTTTTCAATAAGCAGCCGAATGCAAAAGCGATCTATTATATGGCTCTCAAACGGCGGGCGGCAGTTGTCAGCAGCCAGAGTCAATTGACCGGAGCGTTGAAAAAAATCTCCACCGGTGAAGCGATGGTCGTGCTGGAGTTGAAAGACCGGGAATTGTTGAAGAATATGCTGGCAAATGCCGGATGGGAATTTACTGCCCGGCTGCCGCTGGCATCAGAGTATGGAATTACAGCTGACAGCGCGATGCTGCAGGAGGATGAATTGCAGCAGAATATCCTTTGTCAGATAAAACGCCTGCGTTAAAAGAGGTTTTGGGAATATTATTCAAAAAAGTGAGATAAATTCGTTGTTTGCTGTTGAAAATAGTGTATGGCGGGTGTATTTTAATGTGGTGTTTGTAAAGCGGTTTTACTATTCCGGCATGGTTGTGCCGGGATGGATGATCCGGTAAAAATCCTTAACCGCCGCCGGGATGATGTACGGATGGCGAGGGAGCAGTGCTCCCGTAAGGATATCATTTGGAAGAAAGGGAATGAAGATGGAAAAGAAACGTTATGCAGTGTGTGGTGTTTCATCACGGGCGATCGGTATGTATATCGGGCCGATGATGAGAAACTTTGCTCATTGCGCAGAATTTGTCGGTATGCTGGATATCGACCCGCTGCGCTTCAAAGTGTGCAAAGATCAGGTGCCGGAAGCTAAAGATGTGCCGGAATACCTCGCCGCCGACTTTGAGAAAATGTTGAAAGAGACCCGCCCCGATGCCATTTTTGTCGTCAGCATGGATTGCACTCATGTTGATTACATCGTCGCCGGTTTGGAGCATGATCTGGATGTTATCTGCGAAAAACCGATGACCACCAATACCGCCGATTCTCTCCGGGTTCTTGAGGCTGAAGCCAAATCCAAAGGCAAAGTCATCTGCACATTCAACTACCGCTACAATCCGATCCACCGCAAATTGCGTGAATTGGTGCTTGCCGGTAAAGTCGGCAGAGTCACCCATGTCGATCTCAACTGGTACATCGATATCAAGCACGGTTCAAGTTATTTCCATCGCTGGAACCGTATGCGGGAAAATTCCGGAAGTCTTTCCATCCACAAATCCAGTCACCACTTTGACCTGGTCAACTGGTGGATCGACGGCATTCCGGAACAGGTGCATGCTTTCGGAGCCCTCAATCACTACGGCCCGGATGGCGAATTCAACCCCTCCAGAAAAGATGGCAGAGACTGCACCAACTGTCCGGAATTGATGAAGTGCAAATACGAGGCGCGCTGGGCGACCCGCAACTCTTCGATCTTTGTCGCCGATGACCACATCAATGCTTTTGACGGCAAGGAACGCAAATTTACCAATTACAGCCCGCATATGTGTATGTTTGATTCCCAGATCAACATTTACGATACCTTTATCGCCAATGTCAAATACCGCAACGGCGTGCTGCTGAACTACTCCGCCAACTTCTCCACTCCTTATGAAGGCTACCGGCTTGCCATCAACGGTACCCGCGGCCGTCTGGAGAGTTTTGAGTTTGTCGGTGCCGGTGCTTCCCAGCTGCCGAAGTTCCATGAGGGCAATCAGTATATCGACTACTTCCCGATCTTTGAGGGCCGTGAACGCATCGATGTCGCTGCCGGTGTCGGCGGTCATGGCGGCGGTGACCCGCTGATCCTCGAAGATATCTTTATCGGTGAAGATCCCAACCGTCAGTATGACATCCTTGCCAAATCTGTCGACGGTCTGCGTGCCATCGCCATTGGTGATGCGGTTTACAACTCCATCAAAAATGGTGGTATTCAGGATCTTACCGGCTTTATCAAGTAAGATACCGATATTTATCCGATCAAGCCGTCTGGAGTTTTCCGGCGGCTTGATTTATTTGACCGGGGAAAGGATCCCATGAAAAAATTGATCCGTCCGGCGATGCTGCTGCTGCCATTGGCTGCCGGGGTGTTTTTGCCGCAACTGGCATTTCTGGCTCAGGAACCGTATAACTTTATCCGCTGGGCATTGATGGGGATGATCTTTCTCAATCTCCTGCAGATAAATTTTGCTGATCTGAAGCCATGCCGGGAACATTTTATTCTGCTTTTGGTGAATATCGCTTTGGGGATAGTGCCGTTTTGGATATTGAAGTACACTTTTCCGGATTCTCCGGTACCGGCACAAGCGGCGTTTTTTACCGGCATCGCTCCTACGGCAGCGGCGGCGGCGGTAGTGGTTTCTCTGCTTGGCGGCAGAACCGGTTTTGCCGTCACCGGATTTGTTATCAGCAATCTCGGGATCGCTCTGGCACTGCTGTTTTTACTGCCGCTGGTCACCGGAAACTTCAGCGCTGCTTTTTTCGGCAATGTTTTCCATACGCTGGTCATGGTGATCGCAATTCCGCTGCTGTGTGCCAGAACAGTCAGGCGTTTTTTTCCGCAAATACTCCGATATAAGGAGAGGTTGAAAACAGTTTCGTTGAGTTTATGGTCGCTTTCACTGCTGGTGATTTCATCAGTTGCCAGAAGAAACTTTGATCTCAACTCCGGATACGCTCCCGGTTTTCTGCTGCTTTTGATCATTATTCCGCTGGTGCTGTGTATTGCCGGATTCGCTTTCGGGTGGTTGACTGCCCGGAAAGATTACCGGCGGGATGCTTCACAGATACTCGGGCAGAAAAACACCACCTTTGCCATCTATATCGCTTTGGAATATGCCTGTACCACGGTGGCGCTGGCTCCGATATTTTATGTATTGTTTCACAATCTCTGGAATTCGATACAGTTGAGTTTGTATAAAGATAAGAACCGGGAGAAAGAGTGATGATTTTCGGTATATTGTGCGGTTTTGCCACGGCAATATTGAATACTGCCGGATATTTTTGCAGCAGCGGATTTCTGGTGCGCTATAAAAGCCCGGGGCGGATGCTGGTGATGGCGGCGATGGTCATGATGATCGTCAGTCTGCTTTTTCTGCCGTGGATTTTTCCTTTCGGCTGTCTGCCTTCTCCGGTGAATTTTACATTGCAGGCGTTTTTGGGCAGTGCTCTTTTTCTTCTGGGGCAGGGGGCATTTTTTGCCGGATTGCGGGTTTTCGGGGCAAGCCGGATATCTTCGCTTCTGGGTTTGAAAATAGTGGTTCTGTCATTCATTTTTATCATCAGCGGCGGAAATTTGAATTGGATGCAGTGCTGTGCCGTGGTCATGGCGGCAGGTTCGGCGGTCATTTTCAATTGGTCGGGCGGCGGCAAAGTGCCGCTGCACGGCTGGCTTTTGCTGATGGTGTCACTGGTTTGTTATTCGCTGGTCGATATGGTGGAAACTTCGCTGGTCATACAAGTAAGCCGGGCATCGGGATTTTCCACTTTGCGCAGTGCGCTGGCAACGGTGCCGTTTCTCTACACGGCATTGGGGATACTGCTGCTGCCGGGGTTGTGGTTTTTTAAGCCGGATAAAGAGCAGCTCTGCCGGGTGACGCCTTATGCGATCTTGTGGCTGAGTTCTCAAGTGCTGTTGTTTTGCTGTTTCAGCCGTTTGCAGCCGGTATTCGGCAATGTCATTCTGGCGACCAGGGGTATATTTTCGGTGATCGCCGGAATATTGCTCAGCCGTTACGGTTTTGCGGAAACAGAAGCCGGTCTGTCGTGGAAAATGTGGCTGAGGCGTATTGTTGCGGCACTGGTCATGCTTGGAGCGATCGGTTTGTATTCGGCAGCGTCACTTTGAAGCGGAGGAACGCTCAAATCTTTTCAGGGCATTCAAGGTGGCAGTTACTCCGGGAAAATCCCGGAAGAGCCAACAGCGTTCTTTGATTTGCGGAGCATCGGCAAATAGCGCGTCGAATCCGGCTTCATCTCTGACCAGTGCCCGGTCGATGCCGATGATCAGCGGCAGATCCGGCTTTTGTGCCAGCAGAGCGATCCGTTTGGATAGTCCGGCAGTGTGCCAGCGGTGAAACAATTCCAGATGACAGATTTTGCCGGATTCCAATGATTTGAATGAGAGATCGGGGAAAATTATCTCCTGATTTCCACCATCTAAAAGGGGGGTGTCACCGGTGATCTCCCACTTCGGCGACTTCTCTTTGAATACCCGGTGAAAGAGCCGGATCTCCTCCGGAATATACGCTGCCAGATTGCGGTAGTGCGAAACCAGATGATTTTCCGGGGATAATTTCAAAGTCAATTCACGCTCTTTGATTCTGATTTTGGCAGTAAAGCGCCAATCGGTAAGATTGACTATCGCCGGAAGCAGATTCGCCAGCTGCAGAGCATATTTTGCCGATGGGCCGAATATGGAGTATGGACCGGAAATATCAATGTCGATCTGCTTTTTGCCGACGGCGGTAAATTTTCCCATCAACCGGAAAAATTTGATACTTTTGAGCAGTTTGCGCAGTTCGCTGTTATCGGCGTTGCGGATTTCCAGATGGCAGTTTACGGCGTTGAGCAGCAGCCCCTGGGGAAGAGCAAGATTGTAACGGTTGAGCAGATCTGCGGTAGTGAGCGGGGCAAAGTCAGAGAGTTTTTCAAAATCCGGCAGATCGCCGTAGAGGTCGATACCACCTGCGCATTTCTGCAATTCATCAATGGCGGTGACGCCTTGTGAGAGCAGGGCAGCCGATTTGAGGAATGCTTCCTGCCGTTTTGCCGGATAATCCACATCCTCTGCCGCAGTAAATTCGCAGCGGTCGAGCAGAAGTTTATTTATACCGGAAGCCACTTTGACATCCGGGTAATTGCGGATGATCCCATCGCTTGCCGCCGATAATTCGTGTCTTGACAAATTATTTTCTGCTCCTCCGGAATAAAGACAGATCAATTTATCTGCCAATTCTTGCAGCGGCACTGAAGCAGGATCGGCGAAACGGGGTTTGATATATGGTGAAGTTATCCGGTAAAGCAGGTGTTCGCGTTTGAGCATGGTCATTTTCTCCGGTAAGCCGAGTGCTCCCGGCGTCTTTCGCTGATCGCTTCTTCGGAAGTGCCGGCACTGATAAGTTCATACAGAACCGCCTGATTTTTGCCGGGAGCGTGACGGAGGATCCTGCCGAGCCGCTGGACATGTTCTCTGACACTGCCGCTGCCGGAAACCACGATCCCGACCGATGCCTGCGGCACATCAACTCCTTCGTTGAGGACTTTACTGGTGACAAGGATCGGATATTGCCCGGAACGGAAGTTTTCCAGAAAAGATTTGCGTTCGGCGGCTTTGGTGTGATGGGTGAGTACCGGCAGCGAAAATTGTCTGCCGATAGTGTATGCCGCATCATTATCGGCGGTAAAAATAATGATCCTTTCTCCGGGGTGCCGGGTGATGATATCGGCGATCCGTGATATTTTGGCACTCCCGGCACGGGCGATGTGCCGCTGGGTGATGAATGCGCGCAGAGCCTCCTTGCCGCCGGGGTAACGGGCGCAGGCGATAAGAAAATCGCTCCAAGCTGAATTTGAAGCAAAATCAATGGCAGCCCGCCGGAGAAATGCGGTGTAAATATTGCGGTTGTGCCGGTAATCCGCTGCCTCCTGCCCGGAAAGAGTCACTTTTATCTGCCGCACATGGTAATTGCTCAGCACCGAACCGGTCAATTCGGTTATGGGGATATCGCAGCAGACTTTGCCGAGCAGATCATCCATTACGGCGGTGTACTCCCGGGATAACTCCGGGGTGGCGGAGAGTCCCAGCCGGAACGGAGCGATCGCCATTGCTCCGCAGAGACGGTTTTCCGAAGATGGCAGATGGTGGCACTCATCGGCGATCAGCAGAGCGAAGCGGTTGCCGATAAATTCGATATTGAGCAAAGCCGAATCGTAGGTGCTGACAGTTATTTCCCGGATATCCCGGCTGCCGCCGCCGAGCATGCCGCACTTTATATTGAAAAATTTTTCAATACACCCGCACCATTGGATAAGAAGATCGATCGTCGGCACTAAAATCAATGCCGGACGGCGCAATTCGCCGATAGCCATCATGGCAAGGATCGTCTTGCCCGCACCGGTCGGCAGAGAGACCACTCCCCGGTAATTTGCTCTTTTCCACAGATCCAGAGCCTGCTGCTGGTGAGGACGGGGCGTAATGGTCTGTTTGAAGTGCAAATCATCCAGTTTACGGTAATCTTTTGCCAGATCTTTGAAGGGTGTCTGAGTTTTGATAAAGCCCATGATCAGCTCTGCATAGTCACAGGCGCGGGCACGGAAAGAGCCGGTGCGTTCATCAAAACGGAGCAAAGAGGATAATTCCGGCGGCGATCCGTTTTCCGGCAGACCGGATATTTCAAGGGTTCCGGAATTGAAACGGATAACGGTCATGGGTAGAATGCCTGCAGATGTTTCTGGGAGATTTTTCTGGCGGCTTTTACCGGTATCCAGGTCGGGGCAATATGCATTTGACCCCATGAGTTGGAAACTGCGATCTCATCAGTAATGGCATTGTAGCCGATTATCAGGCAGACATGGGGACCTGCCTCCTTTTTCGGGATGTCGGCTTTGCGGATCTTTTTCTGCCACTCCTGCGGAGAAGCTGCCTGAGGTCGCTTCTGTTTGCTGAACAGGTAGAGCGACTGCAGTTCCCGGGTGGAAAACATTGCCCACATCACCGGATTGCCCTTGTCGATGTGAGCGGCGACGGTTTTTACTGAAAGAGCCGAAAAGCGGGTGGTTCTCAAACCGCTTTTTTTCCGGAGGGTGTTGATATCCCGGAGCATTTTATTCAGGTAGGTGCCGCCGCCGCGTTCAGTGTCGCCGATCTCTGCGATATGGTGCATATCCAGCTGGATGCCGTAATAGAGAAAGATCCTTTCCATAGTTGCCGGCACACAGTAACCTTTTGCGCCCTGATCGACCATCGGGATATTTTTGATATAAACATCGCCGAAACTGTTTTTTACGATATTTTTCCGGTAATCGGTATTGACGGAGCTTTTTTTATCTGCGGCGGCTTTATCCGGAACGATATGGAGCATTACAAACTCTTTCTTATTGACTTCCAGATAGATTTTGCCGCCGTTGAATTGCCACATATCCGCTTTGTTGCGGTAGTTGCCGGAGACAAATTGCGAGCGTTTTTTGTTTCCGGCGGCAGATGATATTCTGGTTGAAAGGAGCGAACCGGCGTCTTTGATCTTGCTCTTATATTTGCCGGAAGTATCTCCCTTGTTGGCAAATACGATGGTTATACGGTTCACCATCCGGCTGTTTTTAGCGGTATAGGCGATCAACTCCTCTGCCGGAACTCCGGCGACAGGCTGTTTCATTTTTACCGAATATCTTCCAGGTGTGCCGCGCAGAGGCAATCCGGTGCGCCGGTGCAGGTCGGCAATTTTCCATGAAGGGGAACTATCCAGCAATTTTATTCCCAGAATGGAATTGATCTTTTCCGCATCAGCCGCAGCAAAGGAAAGCAGCGGAAAAAGAGAGACAATGAGCAGAAATTTTTTCATATTCACTTGTTTTTCAGCCGTTGGAACCCGGCGGTGACGTAGCCGAAAAGTCCGACCAGCACCGCAAAGATCGCCGATTGAAGCACTCCGGCACGCAGGGCGATGCCCAGAGTGAATGCCAGACCGCAGCAGCATGCCCCGACCGGCAGGGCTTTCTCTTTGTCGAAACGGGCAGCGAGATTGCGCCGTTCATTTTCTTCGGCGGCATGTTCAACTTCCAATAATTTTTCCCGGAGTTCCGGGGGGAGTTTTTCTTCCTGATTTTCCATGGGTAAGAGCCTTTCACTTTATGAGGTTTTGCAGTTGCGCCGGCAGGGGAGAAGAGAAGGATATCTTTTCGCCCTTTTCCGGGTGGATAAGTTCAAGATAACAGGAGTGAAGAGCCTGACGGCAGACCAGCAGTTTTTCCCGGTCGGCATCACTTAATTCATCACTGCGCTGTTTCAGGTAAAATTTTTCGTCAAGCCCGTAAAGTTTATCTCCGGCGACCGGATAACCGAGCGAATTGAGCGTCGCGCGTATCTGGTGCATCCTGCCGGTGTGCAAAACGGCTTTGACCAGAGATAAGCCGTTGGCAGAGGATATTTTGCAGAAATCAGTCGAGGCACTTTCAAAGGGCGGGGAATCCGGAAGATCAAAGACAAATTTGCGTTTTTTCCGGATGATGGAGTTGGCAGAAAGCAGAAAACCATCAGCTTGCAGAGACTCCGGAAAATCACCGTGGATTATTGCCATATAATGTTTGGCGGTGATGTTTTTCAGCAGAGTTTTGGCATACTTTGCATGTTTGGTTGCCAACAGCAGGCCGCTGGTTTCCCGGTCAAGGCGGTTGACGAAGTGGATCTGATCGTATTTTGAGGCGAGCAAATGCCACAAAGTGTGTTTGAAAAACGGGCCCGCCGGGTGCATGCACAGATTACCCGGTTTGTCGATGACCAGCAGGATCTCATCTTCAAAAACGACCTTGTAATCCAGATCAGCCGGAGGTTCGACAATGTCACCGGGGCGGTATTCGATGATATCGTGCAGCTGTAAAACGGTATCCGGCGGAACGATTTTACTGTTGAGAGTTATCTCTCCCGATGCAATACGCTTTTCCCACTCCGATTCAGAACGGTAGGTGAAGCGTCCGGCGAGGTAATCAACCAGTTTTATTCCTGCTCCCGACCAGTCGATGCTGCTGCGGATGATTCTTTGAGAAAGATCCATCAGAGACTCAAAATCCGCCGCCGAGGACGGCTAATTCATCTTCAATAAACTCCAACGCTTTGGCGTAAGCATTGGCGCGGTGGCTGATCCGGTTCTTTTCTTCGCCGGTCAATTCGGCAAAACTTTTGTCGAAACCATCCGGCTGGAAAACCGGGTCGTAGCCGAAACCGTTTTCTCCCCGCGGTTCAAGGAGGATGGTACCGGTGACTTCGCCCTCAAAGGTTTCAATCACTTCGCCGTTGAAAGCGATGGCGATGACGCAGACGAAGCGGGCGCGGCGGTTCTCTTTGCCCTCAAGTTCCTTGAGCAGTTTGGCGATCCTTTCGGCATCGGTCGGCGCGTAGCGGGATGAGTAGATGCCCGGTCTGCCATCCAGAGCTTCGACCTCCAAGCCTGAGTCATCGGCGAATGCCGGGACTGCGCAATATTTGCTGGCGGCGGCAGCTTTGATGGAGGCATTTTCTTTGAATGAAGAACCGTTTTCCTCCGGTTCCGGGTAATTCGGATAATCGTTGAGAGATTTGACTTCGATATCCTGATCTGCCAGAAGTCTGGCGTACTCCTCAAGTTTGTGCTGATTGCCGGTGGCGGCGACGATATAAGACATGATCTTTGCTCCAAAAAATTTTCAACTTATGCGCCAAGACTATTGCATAACGGCGCGGCAACGCTATATTATAAAGCATATAAGGGATAAATGCAAATGGATTATTCAATTTTTTCACGCTTTCGCGGTTTCCGGGTGCTGGTCGGATTTTCCGGCGGAGCAGACAGCACTGCTTTGCTTTTGTTTGTCAGTCAGGGGGCGGAGCGTTTCGGTTTTGAGGTGACCGCGGTTCACTTCAACCACCATTTGCGCGGCGCCGAATCGGATGCTGAAGCCGAAGCCGCCGGAAAATTTGCCCGGGAACACCGGATAAATTTCCGCAAAATCGATCTCTTTCTGGCTCCGGGCGGGAATCTGGAATCCCGGGCACGGCAGGCACGGCTGGCACACTTCCGGGAACTTGCGGGGGATGACCGGAATACCGTGGTGATGCTCGGTCATCACGCCGGAGACCGGGTGGAAAATCTCTTTCTGCGTCTGCTCCGCGGTTCAAATGTTTCCGGCTTGACCGGTCTGCATCAGGAGAGTCTGGTCAGCGGCGTGAGGATATTCCGCCCGCTTATTGATTGGCAGAGAGTTGATATTGAAAGATTTTTATCGGATAACGGCGTAAAGAACTGGGCTCAGGACAGCAGTAATTTTTCTGAGGATTACTCCCGCAACTTCATCCGCAACCGGATCCTGCCGCAGCTTTACGGGCATTTCCCTGCCGGGGAGAGCGCGCTGTTGTCGTCACTGGAAAATCTGGAATCAGATGCCGCTTTTATCGAAAAAGAGGCACAGCAAAGATTATCTGCCGGGGATGCCGGGAAAATCGGATTCTGGCGTACTTTGCCGCAGGCATTGCTGGTGCGCTGCCTCAGAAACTATCTGGAACAACTTTTCGGAGTGCGGGTGGAACTTTCTGCCGGGAGCATTAAACGCTTTTCCGCCGCGGTCAAGGCAGGAACTGCCGGAAAAATCCCGCTTGGCAGCGGGATCACGCTGATCATCAGCGCAGATCGCCTGATCGCGGATGCGGATATTCCGGAAGATCGCCGGTGGAACTGGCGGGAAGAACCGGAATTCCAATGGGGCAACTGGCACTTTCACTGTAAAATCATGCCGCAAATGCCGGAAACCGTTACCCCGGAATGCGCCTGTTTTTCCGCTGACTCTTTGCCGGAGATCCTGACCGTCGGCGCAATACGCCCCGGAGAAAAGATGCTCCCTTTCGGAAGAAAAAAAGCGGTAAAAATCAAGGAACTGCGGGTCAAGCGCAAAGTGCCGGCTCTGCCGGTAGTGCCGGTATTCCGTGACCCCGGCGGGGAGGTGGTATGGGTGCCTTCGGTGCGCCATTCTGCCGGATATCCGGTTGCTCCCGGGGGGGAGTGTGTAAGTTTTTTTGGTGAAAAAACCGAAGATTTTAACTGAAAAACTTGCAAAAAAGCCGGAGAGGTGATATAGTTCAACGCATGCAATATCAACAGGCAAAACAATTTTGCAGCAAACAACATAAAAAAGGAGCAAAAAATGAGAGCCTTTTCCAAAATTTCCGCCGACTGGTGGGATTACACGACCCTTGACCGGGAGATCCTTGATGCCGCATCGAGAATCACTATCGAAAACCTGAAAAGTTTTGAGCGTCCCGGTTTCAAAATCAATCTCTTTGATACCTTCCAGGAGTTCTACTGCGCCGAGGCGTTGGAGTATATCAACTGCTGGAAACAGGCAACCGCCGACAACCCCTGCGGTATCTGCGGCCCGATCGGCCCGACTGAACAGCTGCCGCTGGTCGCCCAGATCGTCAACGAAACCGGTCTTAATCTGAAACATGCCCACTTCTGGGGTATGGATGAATGGGCTCTGGATGGCGATGTGCCTGCCGGTATGGATTTTCCCCTCGGTTTTGCCAAAGCAGACTGGGATCTCTGCTTCTCCCGGATCCGTCCGGAATTGCGGATGCCCAAAGAGAATATGCACTTCCCCAACGGCGACATGGCTGCCTATGAAAAATCCTATGACGAAGCCAAATGCCTTATCATGCAGGGCGGTCAGGGAGAGACCAAACACTGGGCATTCAACGACCCCGTCCGTCGTGAA
>JAFVZG010000024.1 GCA_017508285.1 Lentisphaeria bacterium
GATGCAGCGGGCGGCAATGTCGTGTTTTGCGCCGAGTACGGTGCGGGAGTGTACTACCGTACTCGACCGCACCGGCACAGAAGCAAGGCGCGAAAGTGCCCGCGATGCGCCACCGACGGTTAGATTTTATCACAACAAATGTGACAATAAATATTTTTTACTTTGATCATACTTGTGTTTCAAGGAGTTCTGCGCACAACTCATCGAATCTTTTCAGTGGTGAAGTGCCGAATTTCTCCATTCCGCGGCGGATTTTTTCCAGAGATTTTTCCTCCATTCTGCCGGATTTTGAGAAAAATTTATCTGCCAGACAGATGATTTTTTCTTCCAGCGTTTCCGGGAGCAGATCCCTTGGCGGCAAAGGCAGTTTACCGGCAATGATCTCTTTTGCCGTAAGCCCGCTGCCGGTGTGTCTTTCGCAGATACGGGCAAGTTTTTCACTGTTGTAAACCGCCATAGAACGCAATTTTTCTGCTCCGATAATACCATGCAGCAGATAATCAGCTTTTCCGTTGCAGCCGATATTTGGAGCATGACAGAACCTTATACCGATATCGTGGAGCATGGCACCGTGACAGATCAATTCAATATCTGCCTCAGGGAATTTTTCTGCGATCTCCAGTGCCTTGTTTCTTACCTGAATACTGTGTTTGAGGAATATCTCTCTTGCCGGATCACCGGCAGGATACAGAAGGTCGATTATTTCATCTGAATTATACATTTACTGTTTTCCGTTGCGTTTGTTATGCTTTGATGCAATATACCACAACTGCCGTATTTTTTCAAAAAATTTCTTAAGATCGCAGGAGTTTTCAGAAGCTTCAGTGATTGACAGCGTATATCCGTAAAATCCATCCGGTTCAAAAATTCCCGAAAATTCCCGGATCTCTCATTTGAAAAATCGCTTTTTTTATGGTATTTTATCTTCCAGACAAAATCAAATCTATTTAAAGGGATGGAATTGTTATGAAACAAACCCCCGAAACTGTGGTTCTTATCGACTGCGGTTATGACGGTATCCAGAAACTTGCCCGCGCCGTCCGGGATAAACAGATCTATACCATGGTGATTCCGTGTACTGCCCCGGTCGACCGGGTCATGGCGGAAAAACCGGCAGGTCTGGTGTTGGTCGCCGGTGGCAAATCTCAGCGTCTGGCTGATGCAAAAGCCAAATTCGCCGATGTTGCCATACCGGTATTGAGCGTGGAAGATCTCAATGATGCTGACAAGGTCATCGATTTCTGTTTCAAAGATTGCAAATGCAGCGGCAACTGGAAGATGGAGCAATTCATCGAAGAAGCTATCGCTGATATCAGAGCACAAGTCGGTGATCAGAGTGTGGTGCTGGGACTTTCCGGCGGAGTCGATTCCAGTGTGGCTGCTGCACTTATCCACCGGGCGATCGGTGATAAATTGAGCTGCGTGTTTGTCAACCACGGACTTCTGCGCAAAAACGAAGCCGAGATGGTTCAGAAGATCTTCGCCAGAAACTTCAAAATGAATCTGGTATATGTCGATGCTTCCGACCGTTTTCTCGATAAACTTGCCGGAGTTACCGACCCGGAAACCAAACGCAAGATCATCGGTAAAGAATTTATCGATGTCTTCGCCGAAGCTGCGGAAAAAACCAACGCTCCTTTCCTCGGTCAGGGTACGATCTATCCGGATATCCTCGAGAGTATCCCATTCGACGGAGATCCCAAAGGTGTGATCAAAAGTCACCACAATGTCGGCGGTCTGCCGGAAAATCTTAAGTTCAAACTGGTCGAACCTCTGGAAAGACTTTTCAAAGATGAAGTCCGCAAAGTCGGTAAACTTCTCGGTCTGCCTTCAGAACTCCTTGACCGCCATCCTTTCCCCGGTCCTTCTCTCGGAGTACGCAATGTCGGCCCCATTTCCCGCGAAACTTTGAAAATTTTGCGCGAAGCAGACGCCATCGTTACCGAAGAATTGATCGAATCCGGCTGGTATCACAAGACCTGGCAGACTTTCGCCGTCTTTGTTCCGGTACGCAGCGTCGGTATGAAAAATCACCAGCGCACTTATGACTATGTCATCGCTATCCGTTCCATCAATACAGTGGATGCTGTGACCGCCGAAGTGGTGCAGCTGCCCTGGGAACTGCTCTTCAAGATGTCCGAAAGAATCATCGCCGAAGTCGACGGCGTCAACCGGGTGGTTTACGATATCACCCAGAAACCCCCGGGCACCATCGAATGGGAGTGATCATCCTGTAAATAATGATTAAACGGGGAAAAACCTCTTTCAAAAAGGTCTTTCCCCGTTTTTTTTCTTTTTTTGCAGGCTTTACGCTTCTTTTTTGCAGGGGGCTCACGCCGCCCCCCTGCCCCCCCGCGGTGCCACCGGCACTTTGGTACTTTTGGCTTGCACGCGCTTCATAGCGTTGGGCTGACCCGACTCATGTGGCGCAATCCTGCACCCCGCTTCCGCCTTTTATGGCGAAAGCCGGGCTTTGTATTGCGCCACGACTGCCGCATCCGGGGGATGTTTCCCCCGGAACCCCCTCGCTCCTCAGCTCACGCTTCGTCGCTTCTCGGGTTGCAGTCTGCAAACGCTTTGCATGTTGCATGCATTACGCTTCTTTTTTCCTCATCCGCGGAAGATATTTTTACATCTTCACCGGTTCACCGGTTTTGGCGGATTCATAGATCGCATCCAGCAGCCGCATGACCGTAACTCCCTCTTCCGGACGGACAAGGAAATCGGTATTATCCCGCACCGCTTCGGCAAAGAGATGATACGCCGATTTGGCGGGAAACGCCGAATCATGGAGTTTACAATCCAACGGAACACCATTTTCTTTCCGGAAAAATTCCACTTCATAGGTGTATCCTTCGTTAAGATTTTTATGAAGCAGACCGCATTTGGTACCGATCAGCCGGGTGCTTTGCAGCTCCTGTTCCTTGGTATTGCCCGCCCATGAGACATTCAACTGCAAAGTTGCGCCGTTTTTGAATTTGATCATTGCGCTGGCAAGATCTTCCACGGAAAATTCCACGCCCCGTTTTTCGGCGTAACCCGGCCCGAATTTGGCATAAGTACTGCCCATCACCCATGCCGGTTCCGGATATCCCATCAGCCACAATGCCAGATCAAGACGGTGGACTCCGAGGTCGATCAGCGGCCCGCCGCCGGATTGCTTTTTGTCAAAGAACCATGACCCCATGGCACCGCCGGCACGGCTGGATGTGCCGAAATCAGATGATGCCAATCCCGGAATACCATCCCGGCGGAACCAGGTACTCTGAGCGAAATACACCTCTCCCATCAC
>JAFVZG010000025.1 GCA_017508285.1 Lentisphaeria bacterium
TGTCGGCAAAGATGAAGTTGCCCGTCCGGCACTCAAATGGCAGCCGGAAGTTGCTCTGGTAGTTGACGGAAAGGGGATGTTTTACCGCAATCCTTCAGCCCGTTATATGTTTGATTTCACATCGCTTGTCTCTTATCAGAACAGTTTGCTGGCAAGTGCATCGGTGCCGTACTCTTTTTATATGCTTGAAGATTTGCTGGATGATGTTGAGTGTGCCAAAAAACACAAGGTGTTGATTTTTGCCGGTATGTTCAATATCGATGCCAGACGGCAGAAATTGCTGGATTCATTGAAAAACTCCAACCGGACTTTGATCTTCCTTTCCGGTACCGGCAGACTTGGCGGGGCAAAAGCCGGAACCGGGTTTGAGGTGGTCGCAGGTAAAAGAGTCACCGATCACCGGGTCAACGCGGAAAAAGATGTGCCTTTCAATATGCTTTCCTACTGGATGATGAAGCAGGATATTGAGCGAATGGGGAACCCGAGATGGTTTGATTATTTGAGTTTGATCTGGGTGAAGCCGGATGCTCAGTGTAAAGTGCTTGCCCGTTACAATTACAATAAAGAGGCTGCTGTGGCAGAGAAGAAATATGCCGGTTGGAAATCGGTCTATATCGGCGAGGCAGGCGGTCTTACTCCGGAATACTTCAATCATCTGGTCAATGAAGCCGGGGTATATCATCTCGGAGAAACCGGTTTCCAGTGTGAGACCAATGGTAATTTTATGATGGTTCATTGCCTTAAAGGTGGAAAAACTACTTTCAAAATGCCCTTCAAGGCAGATGTGACCAATCTTTTTAACGGCAAGGTCTGGCGCGGCGTTACCGGAATACCGGTGAATGCTGAACCCGGTTCTACTTACTGGTTCCGGTTGACTCCGGTAAAGTAAGCGTGCCATAATTATTATCCCGCCTTTTTCCGTCAGCGGCGAAGGGCGGGATTTTTGTATCTGTGCCGGTTTGAATGCCAGTGGCAAGCCGCGCCACTTCAGGGCAGCAAAGAAGATTTTTCAGTGTGATTTCCCTGCAGGCAAAGGATTTTATATCGCTTTTTCCATAACGAAGTCATCCATGAAAAAGCCATTGCCGATATCGATTTTTACTGATTCCACTGTCGCAAAACCATTTTTTTCATAGGCACGCAAGGCACGATCGTTATGCTTATTGACATTAAGCCGGAGTTTGGTGAATCCGGCATCTCTGGCTCGCTTTTCTGCCTGAATGAGCATTTTTGAACCGATCCCTTGACGGTGATATTTCTGCAGAAGATAGAGTTTATGCAATTTCGCAGTATCCGGCAATGTATAAGACGACCATGAGAAATATCCGGCTGGTTGACCGTCAACTTTGATGATCTCAAAATGAAATCCCGAAGCCAATTCTCCTGACATTACTTCCGGAGCGTACATCATATCCATCATGTAAGCTATCTGCTCTCCGGATAGAATGGGAGCAAATGTTTTGGGCCAGACATCCGCGGCAAGATCACGGATGATCTGCAGATCCTCTGCCGATGAGAGTTCCTGAAAAGAGATGGTCATTTTTTCTTTACCGAGTAGCCGAATGTGCCAAGGGTTTCTCCTAAAGAGATATAGTTACCGTGGGCATAGGCAAGCAAATTGGCTTTGGTCACATCAAAGTGATTTTTCTCATCGATGAATTCGCTGGATATCTGTACGGCGACGACCTCTCCGACATAGAGGATATGGGAACCCAGACTCAAAGAGTGACGGACTTTGCACTCAAGGGAGATCGGGCACTCTGCAATGACCGGAGCTGCAACCTTGCTTCCGGCAATGGCAGTAAATCCGCATTTGGCAAATTTATCCACATCTCTTCCGGAAACAACTCCGCAGTAATCGACTTTTTCAGCCAGATCGGCAGATGGCATATTGACGGTGAATACTCCGCTGCTTTCGATAAGTCCTCTGGAGTAACGCTCCGGACGGACTCCGATACCGACCATCGGCGGATTACTTGAGAGAGTTCCAGCCCATGCGACAGTCAGACAGTTGTATTTGAAATTTTTGCCATCGCCGCAACCGACAAGTACCACGGGGACGGGAGCGAGCTGAGTGCCTCCCGGCCAGATCGTTTTCTGATTTTTCATAGTTTTTTTCCTGAATGAATGATTTTGGTTTTACGGGTATAGTATAACGCTGTTTCAGGTGAATTTCAAATGTTGAATGCGAAAAAAAGCGGAATTGTTTTTATCGGTGATGATAAAAGCAATTCCGTGGAAAATTTTTATGGGAGGCTCGGGGCGGGAAAGAAGACTTTTTTCAAAAGCATCTTTCCCTCGAAACAGTTTTTTACCCGCTTCCTGTTAAAAACGATTTTGTTACTCGTCGCTGTCAACGGCTTTGATCATGATATCGGCGATGTTTTGGGGAAGATTATTCTGCCGGATCAGCATTTTTACGATATCTTCCTCATCATCATCTTCTGCCACGGGGAGCGAAGTTACATGACCGTCGGCGTAAAGGATGCAGACCGATTTTTCTGTGTGGGTGGCACGGTCGCAAATGGCGAGAGGAGTGGTGGCGGGAGTGGTGAGTTTATTCAAATCCACTTTCGGCAGCAGCATGATGATATCTTCGGTAACTTTACGGTCGAGTGCCACCTGACCGATGTTTGCCGGAAGTATTCCCTGATGGTCATTGGCATATATCATCGCAGCCACACCGAATTGTTTCAAGTTGTTGATGCAGACCGCTGTTCTGTCGCGGTCACGGGCGGAGTTGAGAGCAGGCAGCAAAATCGCCGCATAGGGGGCAAAGAAAGCCCCCGATTGCTGGAGCTGCGGGATGGAGAAGGTGGAAAACACTTCGCCTTTACAACCGTCGGCGGTATCGTGCCAGACGGAAAGCACTGCCACCGGTTTGATATTGCTGAGCATAGACTGCAACACTTTTGCTTCTTCCGGAAGATTCCGGATAATGTTATTCAGCAATCCGGTAGTGCCGCTGACGACCAGATAACCATTGCCCTTGGGAGGTGCGAAACGGGAGAACGCTTTGAATTCCGGCAAATAGCCGAGTTTACCGGCGACCGGAGTATAAGCTGCTGATTTGAGGATCGCTTTGATTTTTCCCCGCAGATAAGTGATGTCGACATTGCCGACCGGTGTCGGAATGGTCAATTTATTGCCCTGAGGCGGCGGCAGCTGCCGTTTCATAAAAGCGGAAACTGCTCCGTCGGCATCGGGAATGATAACCGAAATGGCATAGCTCTGCATATCGGATGCCGAGACGGTGAATTTCAACTCTCCTCTGATGCTGTTGAGCATGGCATTGACATCGATCCCGCTCTGTTTCAGCGGTTCGATTTGAGCGGCGAACATTTTGATCATCGGATCAGGGTTGTTGAGCATTTCCTGATAGATCATCTGCCAGACATATCCGAGATCGATCTTACCGGCAAAAGCCAGCACGGTATCGGCGGGCAAATTTCGCCATGCCAATGGTTTTGCTGCAGTTACCGGTTGAAAGAGAATGCTTTTCTGAGAGCGGTCAAGGAGAGTGAACAGCTTGAGATCATAGAGACCGGGGGCGATCTCTTTTGAACTGAGACCGCTGGCTTTGAACGCTGAGATGTTGATCAGTTTTATCAGCGAATTAACGCCGTTGATGATTGCCGATTTTTCTGCGGATTCCGGCATGTCCTGAGTGGCAATGGTGACGATTTTGGGGATGGTATTGTTTACCAATTCATGAAGACCGGAAGCATTCTGATAGTAGAGAGTTTCCCCACCCATATCCAGGTGTTTGATCGTCGCATTGAATGCTGCTTCAGAATTGTTCGCTCCCAAAGCAGATAACGATATGCCGCAGGCGGCGATGGCTGATAACCAGAAGCGTTTTTTCATAATTTGCCAACTCCTTTTGTGTTGTTTAAGGTCGCTGACTATACTATAAGTCCGCAAAAAAATATTTTCAACAGGACAAAGTGAAAAAAAGATTAATTTTCTTCACTTTCGGCGATCCACTTGAAAAACTCTTCCCTTAAAGGTTTGTGAGTTTTTACCTTTTTCTTTTTTTCTTTACCGGTTTTGGCAGATTTGCCTTCCTGAGGCGAATCTGTTTTTTTCCGGCCGGATTCTTTTTTGGCAGCCCGCATTTCGCGCGGCTCATCATACTTGAAGTGCCAGTTGCTGTCTTTGGCGAATGCTTTGAGGATCTTTTCAGCATCAGCAGGAGCGGCATTGATAAAAGTTTTATCGGTGCGGCAGATGATTTTACCGAGCTGATTGCTGCGGATACCGGTTTTGTCACAGATGGTGCGGAGCAATTCAGGTACGGTGATGCCGTCGGCGCGTCCGGCAAAAAGGAGCAGTTTTTTCATTCCGCTTTCATCCGGGCGGCATGATTTGCCGAATTCGTGGTAACTTTCCGGGAGCAATTCATTTTTGAAGTGCATTTTTAGCATCGCTGCCATTGCTTCTGCCGGATGGGAACCGAGGGTGCATAGTTCTTCGGCAAAATTCAAATAAGCATCGGCATCGCCGTTTTCCAGTAAAAGAGCGATATTTTCGGCAAAGAGTTGTTTTTTTGCTTCTATGATATCAGCGATTTCCGGCAGTTTTTTCTGAGGGATGGGATTGCCGATATCTTTTTCAATAAATTTGAGTTTGCGCCGTTCTCCGGGAGTGACAAAAGAGACCGCCACTCCGTGTCTTCCGGCGCGACCGGTTCTGCCGATCCGGTGGATGTAAATTTCGGCATTCTGGGGCAGGGAATAATTTATGACATGGGTCAAATCATTGACATCTATTCCTCTGGCGGCGACATCGGTGGCAATGAGTATCGGGAACTTGCGCTTTTTGAATGAGTTGATCACCCGCAGACGCTGAGCCTGAGAAATTTCACCGTGCAGTGCTTCTACGCGGTAGCCTTTGACGTGGAGTTTTTCAGTGACTTCATCCACATCGGCTCTGGTGCGGCAGAATACCATGGCGTATAATTCGACATTGGCATCGATCAGGCGCATGAGGGCATCCAGTTTGAATTCCCGCTTGACTTCATGGAAATATTGTTCCGTAAGGGAAGTGTTGGTGGAACTTTCTCCGCCGGCACGGGCGATCTCATATCCCGGACGCATGAATTGACCGGCTACATCCATGATCTCCGGCGGCATTGTCGCGCTGAACATCAACATCCGTTTATCCGGATTGGTGACCGAAAGAATCTCTCTGATATCATCAATAAAACCCATATCCAGCATTTCATCGGCTTCATCAAGAATGGCGAATTGCAGTTTATCCAGCACCAGTTTTTCCCGCCGGTAAAGATCCATGATCCTGCCGGGGGTACCGACGATGATATCCGCGCCCCGCTTGAGTGCGTCAAGCTGGATTTGAATAGGCTGACCGCCGAAAACCGGGATGATCTTCAAAGTTTTTTCTCCGGCAAGAGAACGCAATTCATCGGATATCTGGATGGATAATTCTCTGGTCGGTGCGATAATGAGGGCCTGCGGGGTTTTGCCGGGAGCGATCGTCTGGATCACCGGCAGTCCGAATGCGGCAGTTTTTCCGGTTCCGGTGAGAGCTTGACCGATAAGGTCTTTTTCGCCGGATAAAAGCAGCGGTATCGCCAACTGCTGAATGGTACTTGGAGTGACAAAATTTTTGGCAAGCAATGCCGGTATGAGGTCGTCGGCAACGCCGAGGGCGCGGAATTCCGGTAAATCATTCATGGGGATAAATCACTTTATTTTGCTGAAACAGATAATAAAAACATCTTTATAATATACATCTACAGAGGTGTAAAAACAATTGGAGTTGTATTTTTTATCGTAATAAGAGCATTTTATTCTTATTTGCGGTTGAAAAATTGATAAGGAAATCCTATATTAATGGGAAACATTTTTAGAACATTCATAAAAAACATAGGGATTTTGAGATATGAGTGATGGTGCGTTTTTGATACTTTTTCTGGCGTTTACCGGATTGATGGGTCTGGTGCCGTTTGTTTTGCGTAAATTTCATATTCCGACAGTGATTTCTCTGCTGATCGTCGGTATGCTTATCGGACCGACCGGTATCGGAGTTGATCTGGTCGGAATATTATCCCGGATGCTGAGTTTTCTCGGTACACCCGGTCAGGAGGTGCAGACTGCGGCGCAAACGACTGAAAGTTTTAATGTCATTATCAATTCTCTCGGTTCACTCGGTTTGATGCTTTTGATGGCGTTGGCTGGTATGGAAGCTGATTTTCAACTGATAAAAGCGGTTCGCAAGCCGGTGATCACACTGAGTATATTCACCTTTCTGATCCCGGCGATCGCCGGTTACTGGGTCTACTGGTATTTTCAGCCGGAAGATTTGGCAGGTAAACTGCTTTATGCTTCGCTTTTTGCTTCCCACTCGGTCGGTATCGTCTTCCCGGTGATGCGTGAATTGAATTTGAGCAAGACCCGTTTCGGGGCGGCGGTATTGATCTCTACTGTTATTACCGATATTGCCAGTATCGTTTTGCTGGCAGTAAGTGTGCAGCTGCACCGTCAGTCTCTGCAGATATCCCACTCGGTGGTCAACAGTACATTATCGATCTTCGATCACATGAGCAGCAATTTTTTCGGCAACAGTTTTGTGCCGGTTTTTCTGGGTGTCGTGCTGTTATATCTGGCGTTGTCGATGCTGGCGGTCTATTGGTTGGGAAAATTCCTGCTCAAGTACTTTCATCCGGGTGAAGATGTGTTGATCACCTTTGTGCTGCTGGTGATATTAATGACGGTTATTTGCGGTGAATTGCTCGGTATCAATCTGGTGGTTGGAGCCTTTATCGCCGGTTTGGGATTGTCGCAGGTGGTGAAACAGCGTGATATGCTTTTATTCCGCCGGATGGAGAGCATCGGTTATGGATTTTTAATACCGTTTCTCTTTGTTTCGATCGGTATGAAAACTGACTTTTCCGCCTTTCATAATACTGAAAGTTGGTTGATTGTGGTATTGACAGTGATCGGGTTGGTCGGCAGCAAGATGTTTTCCGGCTTTGCGGCGATGCGTTTTTGCGGATTCAATAATGCGCAGGGATTGGCTGCCGGGTTGATGACTGTGCCGCAGCTTTCAGCTACTCTGGCGGCGGCGGCGATCGGTAAGGATCTCGGCTTGCTCAGCGAAAACTTCTTCAATGCGATCATCATTCTTTCTATTGTCACCACTTTGCCGGTTCCTTCTCTGGTGCGAGCAGTTCTTGCCTGCAACAAAAAGAGTTTCGAAGAGACCGATTACAAAGTGCCAAGTGTGGTCAAAGACGACAATTTGTTGTGATCGTGTGTCACTGACCCAATCCGGGGTGCTGCAAAGCCTTGATAAAACGGCTGGCAGCACCTTTGTTTTTTATACCGGATAGCTTTGTTGACTACCGGATATTGTATTAATTGCAATAAAAAAGGGATTTTTATTTGCAAAATTTCTGATAAAATGCTATATTTTCTGCATAGTAACGGGGTGCTGTTTTCTCGGGAAAACGGCTGAGAATATACCCGCTGGAACCTGAACCGGATAATGCTGGCGTAGGAATTACAAAAAAGATGCTTCAGAGAAACAAAAGACGAATCATTCTGCTTCTGTGCCGGTGTATCCTGCCAAAGAAGAGATGAAAAATGTCTGAAAAACCCTCTTTTACCCAAATCATTGCCGCCCGCAACCATCAGTTTACTCCGCAAATCATGCGGGTCGCAGAAAGAGAAAAACGCGATCCTCAATTCATTCTTGACCGGGTGGCTTCCGGCAGGATAGTGATTCCTGCCAATATCAATCACCACGCTCTTGACCCGATGGGTATCGGCAGAGAGTTGATGATCAAGATCAATGCCAATATCGGAACATCGCCGATATCTTCCGATCTGGAAAAAGAGTTGGAAAAATTGGCTTTTGCCGTGAAGTACGGAGCCGATACGGTAATGGATTTAAGTACCGGCAGTGATATTGCGGCGATCCGCCGGGCGATCATTCAAAAAAGTTCTGTTCCGGTCGGGACGGTGCCGATTTACGAAACGGTCGCCCGGTTCGGAGCGGAAAATATCTGCCGGGAAACGATTTTGCAGGTCATCGCCGAGCAGGCGGAGCAGGGCGTTGATTATATGACGATCCACGCCGGATTGCTTGCCGGTCATATCGATTTGGCACTGAAGCGCAAATTGGGAATCGTCAGCCGGGGTGGAAGCTTAATCGCCAGACACATCAAACGCAACCGGTGTGAGAATCCCTACTATCAGTATTTTGATGAGATACTGGATATCTGCCGCCGCTATGATGTTACTTTGAGTCTTGGTGACGGCTTGCGGCCGGGGTGTCTTGCTGATGCCAGTGATGCAGCACAATTTGCGGAGTTGGATGAATTGGGCAAATTAGTCAGACGCTGCCGGGAAGCCGGTGTGCAGGCGATGGTCGAAGGCCCCGGTCATGTTCCTTATAATGAGATAAAAATGAATATGGAGAGGGAAAGGGAACGCTGCGATGATGCTCCGTTTTATATTCTTGGGCCGGTGGTGGTCGATTGCGCACCGGGGTACGATCATATAACGGCGGCGATCGGGGCGGCTCAGGGGGCATTTTGCGGAGCGGCGATGCTTTGCTATGTTACGCCGATGGAACATTTGGGATTGCCGCAAAGTGAAGATGTCCGCAATGGTGTTATTGCCTTTAAGATAGCGGCACATGCAATTGATGTGGCAAGAGAGCTTCCCGGAGTA
Organism: Lentisphaeria bacterium; assembly: GCA_017508285.1. Taxonomy (GTDB): domain Bacteria; phylum Verrucomicrobiota; class Lentisphaeria; order Victivallales; family Victivallaceae; genus UBA1784. The sequence goes on from JAFVZG010000025.1 coordinate 8,700, forward strand.
CGCGAAGTCGATGATGCGATATCTGATGCCCGTGCAGCATTTGACTGGGAAAAGCAGTTTTCTCTGGCTCTTGATCCGGAAAGGGCTCGCGGTTTCCGCAAGCGTGCTGCCGGAAATTGTCAGAATGACTCCAGATATTGCACGATGTGCGGTAAAGATTTTTGTTCCATGCGGATCAATGCTGAATTGACTGGAAAGTGAATTTACCGCTGAAAAATCAGGGGGGAGCCGCCGGATTACCGGCGGTGATCCCTGTAGACCATCGCAAAAAATGCTTCCAATAGGTTATTGCTGGGAAATAACCAGCAGGGCGCACAGGTCATCGGTAAATTTACCGGCAGTTGCAGATGTTCTGGCAAGGCCGTTTTCGTTTGCTTTGTTTTTCCCGATGCTCCAGACGGCAACGGCCTGAATAGTTTTTATGCGGTATTCAAGGGTGCAGAGATCTTCCTGAACCATTGCTCCGGGGGCAGGTTTTTCTTTCATTAAATATGTTTCTTTTACTTCGTGGCTGCCAACTTTGTATAGAAGCGGCTTGCCGCTGAAGTGGTCGTTGATGGCAACCGGAAGTTTTTCGGGATATTTTCCGTATTTCCGCTTGATTTTTTCGGCTTCTGCAAGAGAATAATAA
>JAFVZG010000026.1 GCA_017508285.1 Lentisphaeria bacterium
AAGATACAACTATCAGAAAGCGGTCACTAAATTCCACAATGGCATTGCCTGGCTGATGCAGGTCGGGTTATTTACCGTACTCGGGTTCCTCGCCGATCCGGGGGAATTGCTTGCTCCGTCGGTCTGGCTTACCGGTATTGCATTGGGAATGATCCTGATGTTCGTTGCCCGACCGGCAGCGGTGTTCATCTGTCTTGCCGGGAGCGATTACTCATTACGGGAAAAACTGATGGTCTCATGGGTCGGCATCCGCGGAGCAGCCCCGATCGTGCTGGCGACATTTCCGCTGGCGGCAGGGGTGGAAGATGCCGGATTGATGTTCCGGTTGATATTCTTCATGGTCTTCCTCTCGATACTGCTGCAGGGCTGGCTGCTGATGCCGGCGGCAAAATGGCTCAAAGTCGCCAAATCTGCCAGACGCACCAATGTGCCTGCTCCGCTGGAGTTGGAAGTGACCCACAATTCAGCCCATCAGGAAATGCGGGAATACCATATTGAAAAAGATCACCAATTCGTCGGCAAATCTCTGGCAGAGATCGGTTTCCCATCCGGAGTGCTGGTAACGATGATCCGCAGAAACGACTCCTTTATACCGCCGCGGGGAGATACCACCATCATGGCAGGTGACGGTATGCTGATAATGGCAGATATCAGCATACTTCAGAAGTTGGAAAAAGAGTTCTTTGAGAACCTTGTCAACTGATATTTCAAAGATCTTTCACCCGGAAATAACGCAAGCGCAAAGCATTCAGCACCACCGTCAGCGAACTGCATGCCATCGCTCCGGCACAGAATGCCGGATTGAGTACCGGCCCGCCGAAAAGAGAGAATACTCCCGCCGCCAGCGGAATACCGCAAATATTGTAGAAAAATGCCCAGAAAAGATTCTGTTTGATCACCCGGAATGTGCTTCTGCTCAATACGATCAGGCGCACCGTTTCCCGCAGATCCGGCCGCATAAGCACCACATCGGCACTCTCAATGGCAATATCACTGCCCGAACCTATGGCGATACCCGGATCACCTGCCGCCAGAGCCGGAGCATCATTAATACCGTCGCCGACCATACCGCACAGCCGGTCACCGGCACATTTTTCCCGCAGAACCTTCACCTTATCCTGCGGCAGCAGACCGGCTTCGTACCAATCCAGATCCAATGCAGCAGCCGCTTTTGCCGCCGATTGAAGATTGTCACCGGTAAGCATACCGCACTTTATCCCCAGTGAATGCAGTTTCTTTATCACCAAACCTGCCTCTTCACGCAAAGAGTCACCGATCGCCATCACTCCGGCGAAAACTCCGTCGCAAGCTCCGAAGATCAAGGTTTCCCCGCTCATACTTTCCGGCAATTCCGGCAGGTCAACTCCCGACTCCAGCATCATTGCCGCATTGCCGAAGAGCCAGAGTTTTCCATCATATACGCCCTGAACTCCCCTGCCCGGCAGATTTTTGAAGCCGGAAACCGGGTTTTCCGCCTTGATGCCGCGCCGCGCTCCTCCGCTTACTACAGCGAAAGCCAGCGGGTGACTGGAGTTTTTCTCAATAGCCAGTGCCGCAGAAAGAAATTTTTCTTCCGGAAAATCCGGAGCAAGGTGGATCTGCCGCAATTCCGGGATACCGGCAGTCAGAGTTCCGGTCTTGTCGAATACCAGTTGACTGAGTTTGGCGGCTTTTTCCAATGCCGAACCATTTTTTATGAGAATGCCGGATTCCGCCGCCCTGCCGATGCCGGAAATCAACGCCACCGGCGTCGCCAAGCCCAAAGCACAGGGGCATGCCACCACCAGAACTGAAAGAGAAAAATTCAACGCCTCCTCCCCGGTTCCTCCGATACCCCAACATACCGCCGTTATTCCGGCAATGGCAAAAATCCCCCAGACAAATACTCCGGAAACCTTATCCGCCATCACCGCCACCGGCGGGCGGGAGTTCTGCGCCTCCCGGATCAACGCCACGATCTGACCGAGAAAACTTGCCTGACCGGTAGAGGTGACTTTTACTTCCAATACCCCATCGGCATTGAGCGTGCCGCAATAAACTTTGCTGTCGATCTCCTTTGCCGCCGGAAGTTCTTCTCCGGTAAGCATCGCTTCATTGACGAAACTTTTTCCGCGGACTACTGTGCCGTCAGCCGGGATCTTCTCCCCGGGAAGTACCCGGATCAAATCACCGCTTTGCAGCCCGGCACTCGGCACATCCACCACATCGTTCCCCTTGATCAGATGCGCCGACGGCGGTGTCAATTCCAACAACTGCCGGATGGCGGCTGATGCCGAATAACGGGAACGGCTTTCCAGCAGTTTTCCCAGCATTATCAGGGTAACGATCATTGCCGCCGCATCAAAAAAAAGATGGGACTCAGGTGACGTTATCATCAGATAGAGACTGTAAACGATCCCCGAAAGTGAACTGACTGAAATCAGCGAATCCATATTGGGTGACAACCGGAAAAGTGCCGGTATCCCCCGCAGAAAAAATCCCCTGCCGGCAAGCAATACCGGCAGCAGCAAAAGCAGCTGCACTGCTCCATTCAACCGGGGATCCGCCGGAATATTGCCCATGCAGACGATCATCAGCAAAGTTGTAAAAAACGCAGAAACGAGCCAGTTTATCCACTGACGGATAAAATCCGGTCTCTTTTCCGCAACCAGTGGCGGCGGCGGCAATTCCGCTTTGAATCCCGCCTTTTTCACCGCCAGAATGACCTCTTCATCTGACGGGGTATCCTCCTGAGAAACGAAATTCAATCTGCCGGAAGCAAAACTCACATAAATATCACTGACCCCCGGCAAAGTTTTTATTGCCCGTTCCACAGCAGACGCACAACCGGCACAGTGCATCCCGCTGACCGAAAAACTCCGTTTCTTATCCATAATTATTGTCCCATTTGTTGTGATAAAATCTAACCGTCCGTCTTCGTTGCACTACGCCGTGACAAGTCGGTGGCATCCACCGGGTGCAATCAAATCGTTTTATGTTTTTGACAAAGCATAATGTAAGTGATATATTCTATGTGTC
>JAFVZG010000027.1 GCA_017508285.1 Lentisphaeria bacterium
AAACGATTTGATTGCACCCGGTGGATGCAGCGGGCGGCAATGTCGTGTTTTGCGCCGAGTACGGTGCGGGAGTGTACGACCGTACTCGACCGCACCGGCACAGAAGCAAGGCGCGAAAGTGCCCGCGATGCGCCACCGACGGTTAGATTTTATCACAACAAATGGGACAATAATCATAAATCAAGAGAAAATCCCCCTTGAAAAAGCAGATGACGGAACTTATATTGGGAAGCAGAAAGATGTTATCCTTTGCAACAGGCATCCGTAAAATGCAAAACAGGAGGGAATTATGGCAAATGTGATCGAATTGACCCCGGAAACTTTCGCAGAATTCACCGCTTCACCGCAGGCGATAGTCGACTTCTATGCCACCTGGTGCGGGCCGTGCCGCAATATGCTGCGGGAATTGGATAAATTAGCCGCAGAACACCCGGAAATCAGGATCGGCAAAGTCAATATCGAAGATGCCGCCAATCAGAAACTTGCGGCAGATTACGATATATCCACCATTCCATCCATCTATCTTTTCTGCAACGGCGAAGCGGTCAGACATCTGACCGGATTTTTTCCGGCGCGGGTGCTGGCGGAGAAGTTCGGACTTTGAGTACCGGTTTCTTTCTGCCGCGGTTACGGAAATACGAGATGAGGCAGAACTCCGATACCAGAAGAAAACCGAATAAAGCAATTATCCAATCCGGATAACGCACTGCCGGGGTAAGCTGCGGATTTTTTTCCAGTTCCACGGTGACGATGCCGCTTGCCTGTTCACGGAGCAATTCCGGTCGGGCACTTTGCGTGCCGATGTAAGAGGAAAATTCCCCGCGTCGGTTTACCACCCCGGAACCGCCGTTATTGCCGCAGCGCACCATCGGCAGACCGGTTTCCACACAGCGCATGACGGCATTGGCAAGGTGCTGTTCCGGTTCACTGCTTTCCGGGTACCATACATCGTTGGAAAGTGCCGCCAGCACATTGGCACCATTGGCGGCAAATCCGGCACTGACATAGGAAAATACCCCTTCATAGCAGATCGCCACTCCGGCTTTCACATCCTCTTTGACCGGCAGAATTTTCAACTCATTACCGGCGGTAAGATCCCTCCCCATGGAAAAAGCTTCTATCCACGATTCCGGCAGATAAGTGCGCAACGGCACATATTCGCCGTAAGGCACCCGGTGAAATTTATCATACTTTCCCAGCAATCTGCCTTCCGGAGAGATCAGAAGCGCACTGTTGGTCATGCCGCCGTCAACGGAAAAATCCAGTGTTCCAAGTAAAAGGGTATGTTGCAGAGATACGGCTTTTTTGCGGAAATATTCACCCAGCGGATGGTTGCAGCGCAGCGGGATCGGTACGGCACATTCCGGCCAGATGATGGTGTCGGCACCGGAATCTTTGAATTTTTCCGACAAATTGGTATAGGTATCAACTGCCTTGATGATCCCCTCTTTTCCGGCGAACCGCTGTTGAGGCAGATCACCCTGGATAAGGGCGCATTTCCAGATAACTTTGTCATGGAAAATTTCCGGAGTGTGCATCCGGTGGAATCCGTAAAGGAGCGCAATGACCGGATATATCAGCAAAATTGCCGCCGGCAGCCACCTTTTGCGGCAGAATATCAGAGCAAAGAGTGCCCCATTGAGCGAAGTGAGCAGGAAACTTACTCCATATCTGCCGGTGATCCGGGCGATCTGCATTGCTTCCGGGATCTTCCACAGAGTGACGCTCAGGTCATTCCAGACAAAGAGTCTGCTCCGTGTCCACTCCAATATGGTAAAAAGCATTGCGGCACAGAGCAGATAACAGGTCATCCCCCACGGCGGCATATCCACCTGCCCCGGCACTTTCTGCACCTTGCGGTAGTCAAGAAAAAATCCGGCGGCAAAGCCCGCCAGCAATGTGAATACCGCTGGCCACAACGCCAGCACCGGCGCCAGCATAAAGGGAACTGCCGGATGGATCTCCCGCAGAAAATTATAGGAAAAAAAAGCCCAGCCCAAACCCCAGACCCATCCGGCAAGCAGCCGGAAAAACCAACGGTAAAAAATTCCGCAGTAAATCAGCGGGATCAGGGTGAATAATCCGGCAAAACTCCAATTCAGAGGCGGGAGTGCCGCCGCATAGAGCAAGCCTCCGGCAAAGGCGATCAGCAAAACGACTGCCTTGCCCCGCAAAGAGAGGGCAAAGGTGAAATCTCCGGAAACATCAGCAGTTTCTTCATTCATTCTCAAACTTCCTCCACCACGCCGCCGATGGCACGGAGTTTATCCACCAGATGTTCATAGCCGCGGTAAATCACATCCGCCCGGTCGATCCGGCTCTCGCCTCTGGCGCAGAATGCGGCGATCACCATCGCCATACCCGCCCGGATATCAGGGCTGGAAAGCGATGAGCCGTGCAGTTGAGCCGGGCCGGTGATCACCACCCGGTGCGGGTCGCAGACAATGGCATTTGCTCCCATGCCGATCAGACGGTCGACAAAGTAGATGCGGCTTTCAAACATCTTTTCAAAGAACATCACCGTTCCCCGGCTGCGGGTGGCGGCAACGATGGTACAACTCATCATATCTGACGGATATTGCGGCCAGGTGCCATCGGAAATTTGCGGGATATGCCCCCCGAAATCGGTTTGCACCACCGGTTCCTGACCGCCGGGGATGATGATCCGGTCGGCTCTCAAAGTCATCTGCCAGCCCAGTCTTTCAAATACCCGCCGCAGCATCCAGTAGTGGCGCGGAGTGGTGCCGTGAACCGTAAGCGGAGTGCCGGTAGCGGCGGCAAGCGCCAGAAAACTGCCGGCTTCGATGTGATCTCCGCATACACTGTGGTCGGCTCCGGAAAGTTTCTCAACTCCTTCAATGGTGATGGTATTACTTCCGGCTCCGGAAATTTTCGCACCCATTTCATTGAGCATTGCCGCCAGATCGCTGACATGCGGTTCACAGGCGGCATTGTACAAGGTGGTAGTGCCTTTGGCAGTGACTGCGGCAATAATGATCTGCTCAGTGGCGGTAACGCTTGCCTCATCCAGAAACAGTTCCCTGCCGTGCAATCCCTTTGCCGCCTTGAATTTGTAGGTGAGGAAATCATCATCCATTTGCGCACCGAGCTTGGTAAGCCCGTAAAAGTGACCATCCAGCCTCCGTCTGCCGATCACATCGCCGCCGGGGGGATACAACTCCGCTTTTCCGGTGCGGGCAAGCAGCGGCGCGGCAAAGAGGATACTGGTACGGTTGCGGGAACAAAGTTCCCGGGAAATGACCGTATTTTTCACATCCTTGCAGCGGAAACGCAAGACCCCGTTTTCAAATGTATATTCCGCGCCGAGGTAAACCGCGATATCCAGCATGGAGTGGACATCCCGGATATCCGGCACATTGCGTATCACCGACTCTTCATCGGAGAGCATCAATGCCGCGATCATCGGCAGAACCGCATTTTTATTACCGGAAACTGTCACCTCGCCGCCGCAGATCGAACCGCCTTTGATAATCAGAGAATTCATTTTTGATCCTTGTATTTCAATACCTTTTTCCCATTCCTCAATACAGTACTATTAAAAGCGGATATTTTCAAGCGGAGAATTTGCATTTTTTCAATTACGGACTATATTTTCTTTCATTATGGAAAATCCCGAATTCAAAAAAATCTGCCGCCTCGCCGGTGAAACCTGCGTCAAATACCGCCTGATTGCCGATGGTGACCGTATCATGGTCGGAGTTTCCGGCGGCAAAGACAGTTTTATACTGATGCACACCCTGGAGCATCTGCAGCGGCACGCTCCGGTAAAATTCTCATTGTGCGCCGCCACCTTTGATCCGGGTTTTGAGGATTTTGATATCGGGGCGATCGCTGATTACTGCCGGAAACAGCAGTGGGAACACCATACGGTCAAACTCAATATCCCGCAGATAATCAGCGAAAAAAAGATGGAAAGATCCCCCTGTGTCCTCTGTTCACGGCTCAGAAGAGGCAAACTTTACGGTCTTGCCGGTGAACTCAACTGCAACAAACTTGCCCTCGGTCAGCATCTGGATGATGTTATCAGCAGTTTTTTTATGAGCATCTGCCGCGGTCAGGGGATCTCGTCGATGGCACCGATGGTCAAACCGCAGAACCCGGCACATCCGGTACTCATCCGGCCGCTGGCACTGGTGCCGGAAGAGTTGATAATCCGCTGTGCCGCAACTGCCGGATTGCCGGCCGGAGCGGGCAAGTGCCGTTATCAGCGCACTGTCGACGGCGGCGACCGGGCGGAATTTTCCCGGCTGATCGCCGACCTTGCTGAAAAGATCCCCGATCTCAGGGGAAATATTGCCCACTCGCTGACCAAACTGGAAAAAGATCACCTGCTACTGCTGCCGGAAGATGACTCTTTGCTCAGTTGAGAAAACGGTCTTTGTAAAGTGACAGAATGTGCAGAGCCGTCCGGTGCGCTGTACTCTCGGGTATCACCGATACATCCGCTTCTTTGGCGAAAACTTCCCGCCGGGCTTTATTCATGGCGGCAAATGCCGCTTCCGGATCGCTTTCCGAAGCCAGAAACGGCGGCAATCCCCCTGCTTTCACCCTTTCATAAGCGACCTCGTCGGCAACATCAAGGCAGATTTTGAAGCCGAGTTTCTTTCTGACTTCTGCCGGAACCAGCGGATTGCTCAATGCTCCGCCGCCCAGAGCGATGACCTGTTTTTGGGGCAGAGATGCCAGTTTTTTCAGGACTTCCGCCTCCAGTTTGCGGAAATATTCTGCGCCCTCAGCGGTGAATATCTCCCGGCAGGTGCGGTTTTTGCCGTCGAGTGATTCGATCTCCCGGTCGCTGTCGGTCAGAGGGATATCCAGAATTGCCGATATGGCATTGCCGACGGTGGTTTTGCCGCAGTGCTTGATGCCGCACAGCACGATATTCTGCGGCAGACGGTGGGAATTTTTGTAGCAGAGCCATGAATCGCGCAGATCTCTGCCGTGGCGGAAAAGTCCGGTGAATTTACCGGCATCGCCGTTTTCAAGGGCTTCCCGCATCTCCTGCAAACTGGTCTGGAACTCATCCAGCGCAGGCAAAATGGCCGGGATATTGGCCATGCAGATCTCTTTCCACATTTCCGGAGAACTTGAGGCGATACGGGAGGTATCCCGGAAGCCGGTGGCACAGCCGGAGTAATGGCGCCGCTGCTCCACGGCATCCTGACGCTCCAGTATGCTGCGGGTCAACGCCGAAGCGATGATATGCAGCATGTGGCTGGTATGCGCCACCAGCGCATCGTGGGCGGCACTGTCGATCACCCGCACATGGGTATTGAGGGATCTCCAGAAATTTTCCACCAGAGCGATCCCGTTTGCGGAGGAATATTTTCCCGGCACGACAAAGACATCGGCATTATCGTAGAGGCCTTTGAATCCGCTGGCAAAACCGCTTTTTTCCGTTCCTGCCATCGGGTGACTGCCGACAAAATCCAAATCGGGGAAATTTCCGGCGCAAGCCATTATTCCGCCTTTGACGCTGGCGATATCGGTCATTACGGCACCGGGTTTCAAATCTTTATGAAATTTACTGATGAATTCTTCTGTCACCGGTATGGGCAGACATAAAACCGCGATATCCGCCTCTGCCAATGCCTCCTGAGGTGTGGCACAGACCCGGTCGACCGCCTGTTTATCCAGCAGAAATTTTCCGGCTTGCGGATTACGGTTCCACACCGATACCGCATAGTCACTGCGGTCGATGCTCAAAGCCAGAGATGAACCGAGCAATCCCAAACCGATCACCGCCACCTGAGTACGGTGATCTTTTATTACCGGAGCATGATCGAAACGGTAAGCAAAATATCCGGCAAGCATCTGCTTTGTCCACGCCGGATCAAGGTCGACAGTTTTTACCTTTCCGGTACACAGCGGCAGGACTGCCCGGAATCTGCCGTCACCATTCTTTTTATCCCCTTTCATCAAAGCGATAATGGCATCGGTATCCCGGCTGACAGCACCGGATGGCATCGTTTCCGGGGCGATTTTGGCTGCCGTCAGCAACCGGTGCTGAAATATCTGTACTTCCGGGTCGCATATCCCCAGTTTTACCGCGGCAAATACCGCAATATCCATTCCGATAGCCACCGCTTCGCCGTGAGCAAGACGGAATCCGGAAAGATGTTCCAGCGCATGACCGAAAGTGTGACCGTAGTTGAGGAAAACTCTGCCGCTGTCACCGCTTTCTTTCTCATCGGCGGAAACCACCATCGCCTTGATCTGACAGGAGCGTTTCACGGCAAATTCAAGAGCTTCGGGGTCGCGGAAACCGGCTTCCGGCATCCGGGCAAGTTTATCGGCGAAAGCGGCATCCAGTATCATAGCGGTTTTGATGATCTCTGCCAGACCGTTGCCGATCTCCCGCTCCGGAAGAGTCGTCAGAAGCTGACAATCCATCACCACCAGTTTCGGCTGATGGAATGCCCCGACCAGATTTTTGCCGTAAGCGGTATCGACTGCCGTTTTTCCGCCGACCGAACTATCTACCATCGCCAGAAGAGAAGTCGGTATCTGGATGAATTCCACCCCGCGCATGAATATCGACGCGGCAAAACCGGTCAGATCTCCGGTAACTCCACCGCCCAGAGCGGCAAAAAGCGCATTTCTGCCCAGTTTCAAACTGCTGGCATAACCGCAGAGAGCCATGGCATTTTCAATACTTTTGGAACTCTCCCCGGCAGGGAAGACCCACTCATAAACCACCTTGCCGCTCTTTTCCAGTGCGGCACGGGTGCGGGGGAGAAATTGTGCAGTATTGCTGTCGGCGGCGATCAATACATTTTTCTGCGGCAAAGCGGAAAACGCCTCAATAACTGCCGGAGAATCAACGGCATCAAAAATTATATCATAACTGCGTTCAGCAAGTTCAACTCTCACTCTGTCGCTGCTCATACTCTCTTATCCTCTGTCATCATTACCCCCAGACGGCGGAAATCCTCCGGAAATTCCGGATAGGTGACCGCCCAGCACTCCGCATTACGGATCAGGGTCGCGCCGTCGGCACCGAGTGCCGCCACGGTCAACGCCATCGCTATCCGGTGGTCATCGTAACTGTTCACTTCACATCCCCGCAATTTTTTGCCGCCGCGAATGACCATGCCGTCAGGCAATTCAGTGATATCGGCACCCATTTTCCGCAATTCGCAGCTCATGGCGGCGATCCGGTCACACTCTTTGAGCCGTGCCTGAGGGACATTGACCAATTCGGTCGTTCCGGAAGCATAACATGCCAGAACCGCCATCAACGGCAGAGCATCCGGAGTGGCATTGAGATCAAATACCCCTCCCTTCAAAGAGGATTTGCGCACGACCACATCACCATTCTCTGCCGTGGAAATATCGCCATTCATCTCTTTTACAAACTCAAAGACCCGTTTATCTCCCTGCCGGTCGGTGAAATCCAGATTGGCGATCCGCACCTCTTTACCGGCAATGACCCCGGCGCCCAGCGGGAACGCCGCCGTGGAAAAATCTGCCGGGATCACCCGTTTGAAAGATTTGTAGGATTGATTACCGCTGATCTCATAGTGAAGCATATCTTCAGAGTGCTTAACTTTGATCCCGCAACGCTCCAGCCAATCCAGAGTTATTTTCACATAATCGCCTTCATTGAGGAAATCCAGATCCAGAACCGAATCCCCTTCCGCCAGCGGCAGTGCCATCAGCAGGGCACTTAAATACTGACTGGTGGTGCCGTCAACTTTGCTTCTCCCTCCGGCAAGAGGGCCGGTAACGGAAACCGGGGCTTTGCCATTGCGGCTTTCACATTTTGCCCCCAATGCGTCAAGAGCGGTCAATTCCCCCAGCATAATGCGGCTCCGCAAAGAAGCGTCTCCGTCAAAGGTGATCTTTTTACTGCCGAGAGCGGCGGCGGCGGTGATGATACGCAAAGTTGTACCGGAGTTGCCCAAATCAACGGCTTTATCCGGATAAGCAAAGTTTTTTCCGCATCCGGTGACTTGCCACAACTCCCGGCTCTCTGTCACTTTCGCTCCGAGCGAAGAGGCGGCATTCAAAGCACTCCGGGTATCAGCGGAATAAAGCGGAGCATGGATCTCAGAGACCCCCTCTGCCAGAAGAGCCGCCACCACCGCCCGGATGGTGTGACTTTTTGACCCCGGCACAGCAGTTGTACCGGCAAGATTTTCCGACGGCATTACTTTCCAGAACATATATCTTTCTCCGAAATCGTCATATCCTGCACCTCTCTGGCACAACTGACGGCAATGATCGACTTGAATATCTCTCTGACCCCGGCGGCGTATTTTTCCCCGGCACGGGCGGAAACCTTGTCAAGGATCACCTTTTCCCGATCCGGCACGACTACCGGCTGATGATTGATGCTTTTCCAGTGAGCGACCATATCCACCTGTTTCATCCGCTCCACCAGCAGATCGGTCAAAGCGTCATTGATCCGGTCGATCTCTTTTCTTGCCAGATCCAATTCGGCGGTATCCACGATTCAAGCCTCCTGCAACGCCGCTTCAAGCCGGGAAAGCCGGGGCATAAGGGCGGCAAACTGTTCCTGAGTCAGACTCTGCACGCCGTCGCAAAGGGCGCAGGGCGGATTGTTGTGTACTTCGATCATCAATCCGTCACATCCGGCTGCCACGGCTGCCATGGATAATTGCGGTACGAATTCCGCCACTCCGGCAGAGTGGCTTGGATCGATCACTACCGGCAGGTGTGAAAGTTTCTTAAGCACCGGGATCGCGGAAATATCCAGCGTATTGCGGGTATAAGTTTCAAAGGTGCGGATGCCTCTTTCACAGAGGATGACCTGCTCATTGCCGAAAGCCATGATGTACTCTGCGCTCATAAGCAGTTCCTGATAGGTGTTTGCCAAACCCCGTTTCAACAGAATGGGTTTATCGGTATGGCCCAGCTGCTTGAGCAATTCAAAATTCTGCATATTGCGGGCACCGACCTGAATGACATCCACCTCGGCAAAGAGATCGAGCTGCGAAAGATCCATGATCTCGGTAACGATGGGTAAACCGGTATCCTTTTTGGCTTCCAGAAGCAACCGGATCCCTTCTTCGCGCAATCCCTGAAAGGCGTAGGGGGAAGTGCGCGGTTTGAAAGCTCCGCCACGCAGCAGTTTGGCACCGGAAGATTTTACACTGCGGGCAACGGTGATGATCTGCTCTTCGCTCTCTACGGAACAGGGCCCGGCAATGACCGTCAGACTCCCGCCGCCGATAGCGGCATCTTTGACCGGTATGACTGTATTCAGCGGATGGAATTTGCGGTTGGCGTTTTTGAATGGTTCCTGAATGCGCTTGACATCTTCAACGCAGTTGAACATCCTTATCTGATCCATATCCAGTCTGCCGGTATCACCGATCAAACCGAGAATGGTGTGGGTGCTTCCCTGAGAAATATGGACATCCAATCCGAAAGATTTGAAATTTGTCACCAGTTCCTGCACCGATTGTGATGCAGTATCACTCTTGAGAATAACTATCATAAAAATACCTCGCTCAGTAATTATTGTATATCTTTGCCGGTTGAAAAAGCGTAACAACTGATGCTGTGATAGCCTTTTCCCGGTTCGATTCTTACTGACGGGAAGCAAGGCATATTGACCGCATTGGGCCAATTCTGGGTTTCCAGACAGAATCCGCTGTGCTTCAAATATCTGCTTTTGCCGTCTTCATTCAGGAATCCGCCCATGTAAAACTGGATCCCCGGAGCAGTGGTATGTACCGCCATGGATATTCCGGATTGACCGGCAGTGACTACCGCCGCATTTTTCCGGAATACTCCGTAGGCATCACCGATAATAAAGTTGTCGTCAAAACCGGAAGGATTTTCCGAAATGATCTGCCGGAAACTTTTCCCGCTGCGCAGATCAAAACGGCTGCCGGCGACATCCAGTATCTCCCCGGTGGCCTGCAGAAATTCATCCGTCACCGTCACCCTGTCAGCGGCGATTTTTACCGTATGATCCAGGGTCGAACCGTAATTTTCACCATCTAAATTAAAGTAGGTGTGATTGGTGAAATCCGCCACCGCCGGACGGTCACTTTCAGCAGAAATTTCCAACTCCAGAGTATGATCTTCTTTCCAGCGGTAGACTGCATGCACCTCGATTTTACCGGGGAATCCGCCATCGCCGTCAGGACTGATCAATCTTAAAGTCACCTCATTGCCGCTGATGCTCTCAATATCCCACCAGCGGTGCGAAAAACCGAAGCCGCCGTGAAGAGTACAGCGGTTGTTATCATTGAGGCACATCTGGTAAACTCTTCCTTCAAAGGTGAATCTGCCGTTGGCGATACGGTTGGGTATTCTGCCGATAAGCGCACCGAAGTAACAGCCGTTGGTCAAATAATCTTCCGGCTTTTTCCAGCCCAGAGCGACATCGGTCAGGCTCCCGTTTTTATCCGGCACCATAAGCGAAACAACACAACCGCCGAAATTGGTGATATCCACCCCGCTGCCGTCAGCAGAACGCAGTTTTATCAATTCGGCACTCCTGCCATCAGGAGCAGTAAAAAATTTTTCCCGTGAAATATTCATTTTTCCATACCGGCATTTTGCAGCAATTCCAGAGCATTGAGTCTGCCGACTCTGAGCAATTCATCCGCAGTCAGGAAATCCAGCGAAGCGAGGAAATCCATACACTGTGATACGGTCGAGGCAGAACCGACCAGACACTGTTTTTCCGGATTGTAAAGCTTCCCATCCGGATAGAGTATCGCCCGGTTGCGCAAAGTGGAATAGTCCCCCGGCGGCAGCCCGGTCACACTGGAAGCATCACTGGTGATGATCGTTTTATCGACCCCTTTGCATTTGATGATGATTTTCACCAATTCGCCGGGCAGATGGTGACCGTCGGTGATGATCATCGCAGTCAGCCGCTCTTCGGCAAGTCCGGCATAAAAGGGATTATTGTGACGGTCAAGCAGATTGGGGCAGCCGTTGCCCAGATGGGTGAGCAGCTGCGCTCCGGCATCTGCCGCCGCATGCACCTGACGGTAATCAGCCATGTGATGCCCGACGCTGACGATCACCTTGCGGCTGCGCAGGTAAGTGACCGCACCGGCGGCATTTTCGCAATCCGCCCCCAGAGTAACGATCCTCACTCTGCCTTCGACGGCACTGATAAGTTTTTCCATATTTTCCGGAGTCGGCACGCAAACTTCTGCCGGATCATGGGCACCGACTGCACCGGGGACCGGAGAGATAAAAGGGCCCTCGAAATGGATGCCCGGAATATTTTTCTGCAAGCCATACTTATCGACGGTTTCCAGTATCAGTTCTGTCCGGCGGCGGTTTTTATCCAGCGCGCCGGTGATGATCGTCGGCAGAAATATCTCAGTTCCGCTTGCCAGCAGATCTTCGGCAGAACGCAAAAATTCCTCTGCGGAAAGCTCCTCTGCATTGAAATCAACTCCATTATGTCCATTTACCTGCAGGTCGATCCAGCCGGGATTATTCATGTGTGCCTCCGTATGTATAAAAACCGTTATTTTTTCCTGATACATCATCATATAAATATACCCTGTCTTGGGAATTAATTCAAATTGACCGGAGGATTTTATAAATATTCGTGAAAAAAATTTCAAAAAAACTTGACATTTACCGTTTTTGAGTATAAAGTAGCAAAAAGGCGCATTCAGCGCATTCAACAACACACCAAAATCAGGAGAAAGAAATTATGGCGTGGCAATGTATTCTCGGTATAATTATTATGGTTGCAAGTTTTATTGGCGTGCTGGTCGCCGCAAAGGTGCGCATGCAGCCGGTGGCAATGGGTTGTGCGGTATTGATGCTGGTCGGTCTGGGAATGTATGCCTGGTTCTATATGAATCCTCCCCCGGATCTCTCATATCAGGTCTACGGCAAAGCGGTCGCGCAGAAGACCGGTGAAACTCTGAAAGCCGCCGGATTATCCAGTGCGACTCTGATAACTGCTGACACCTCCAGCGAATACAGCAAAGAGTATCTTCAGATCATGAAAGATGCTTTCGGCGGTTCTATCGAGGTCGTCACCCCGGCGAATGGTGAAGATGGCGGCATGATCGAATTGACCAACGCCCGCTTGAAAGAGATTATCAAAACTGCTTCGGCTGACAGTGTCATCATTCTGGATGTCAATATGATGGATGCTTCCAAAGTCGATTTCCTCAAAGGAGCATACAAAGGACCTAAATTCTTCATCACCGCCAACGGCAGTATCATGGGAGCCAAAATCAAAGCTATCGCCAACGCGATGAAAAAGGGTAATCTTATCGGTGCCGTTGTCTATGTTGACAGCACTGATCCTGACTTCAAACCCAGCGACAGTGATCTGGCTGAAGCCTTCAACAAACGTTATGTCGTTGTCAATGCGGATAACTTCGATCAGTACAAAGAGAAATTCGGTTTCTGATCACCGGCAATCTATCTGAAAATCGCGGACTGCTGCCAAAAAACGGCGGCAGTCTCTTTTTTTATGGTGGCGTCTGCAAACGAACGGATGGGGGTTTGGGAGATTGTGGGAAATTGTGGGAATTTTTGGGAGCAGTCTGCATGCAAAGCGTTTGCAGACTGCAATCCAAGACGCGACGAAGCGGCAGCTGAGGAGCGAGGGGGTTCCGGGGGAAACATCCCCCGGATGCGCCACATGAGTCGAGCCAGCCCAACGCCATAAAACGCGCACAAGCCCAAAGTACAAAAGTGCCGGTGGCACCGCGGGGGGTGCAGGGGGGGCGGCGTGAGCCCCCTGCAAAAAAACAGCAGTCTGCATGCGGTATGCTTGCAGACTGCTCCCGCAAAATTCCCACGGATTTCCGAAAATGCGACACAGTGTAACCGGCATCCTCCCGAAGTACCATCTGGCATTTCCGGGAATGTTGCCGAAAGGAAAATTTTATGGACGGTCATTGGTAAGTGTGGTCACCATTGTGACTACTCCATTGTCTTCCATGTATTTAACTTCGACGATGCGTTTTTGGGTTTTACCGGTTTTGGAGTTGTAAAGAGTTGCCACTCCGCTCCACCACTCATCAATAACTTTATTATTATTCTCATTGTATACCGGCGCATTATCCATTCGTAAATTGCGACAGGTGTTGTAGGTTTCATCCAAACTCTCATTGATGGAAGCCGGAGCATTTTTCTCGATATATGCTTTAGTTTGCGGCCACCGTTTTTTCCATTTGGCAAGAGCAGTTTTGCCGCGACGGATACTCAACTCTTTCTGCAGAGACCTCAAATACTTTTTCTGCCCGTTGACCTCCTTGTAAAGAGCATCCAGCCGTTGGCGCACCGCCCGGTCGGAATAATATTTATACGCATTTTCGTAATCATTGTCGAGTTGGGTGCTGAAAGCGGATGGATCATTGTTCCTCATTCTTTCATAATCGAAAGAACTGGCATACCTGCTTTTTACCTGTTTGACGAACTCATTGACACTCATTCCGTCGGCATTGATTTTTTCACCATTATTTTTGTTTATGTAAAAAGCAGTAAAGTAATCAAGAAAGAGTTTTTTGTCGGCAGACAGAATATTTTTGAGCAGGCGGGCATTTTGATAATCATCCCGGCTCAATTTTTCCGGCAGCGGTGCAGAGGCGAACTCATCTTTGACCTGCTGTTTGATCTCCGGTTCACGGGTTTTGAGTTTACTGACTTCGATTTCGATCTCTTTCTGCAATTCGGAAATTTTCCGGATAAGTTCTTCGTCGCTGCCGGAAAAACCGGCGGTTTTAACCGACGAACCTGATATACCGGCAGCACATATCACAAGCAAAAAGAGCAGAATTGCTGCCGAGGAAATGCCAGCGACCCTTTTGAATTTTTGTGATCTTACATCAACTTTCCCCCTAAGTTTTTCATTGATTTTATCAAGGGGAAGTTTATTGTAAGTTTCATCGATTTTGGTTAACAATTCAGAACCGTTTTTTTTGATTTTTTTCAAAATTTTTCCGGAAATATCTGAAATGTTCTTCAATATTTCATCTTTTTCTGGCATGACACACCTCCATTTTGTGCGGTTATTTACGGGTGACTTCGATCGCCTGCTCATTGAATCCGGTTCCTGTCGGGACGATGATATTGAACTGCATGGTTTCACCGTTTTCATTTACGCCGACAGCTTCAAATTCCCGGATCGTGAAACCGGAAGATTCACTTTTTCCAACATATTTCACTTTTTTCAAACCATTGGGGATATCGAAATGCAGAGAGGCCAATTCATTGGCACGCGCCATCTCTTTAGCGGAAAGACCATCTCCGCATCCACCGAAAATCAAACTTAAAATGATTACCACCAAAATAAACAGAGCAATAAAAACTGTATACATCACCTTTTTATTTCTTACATTAACTTTGCCGCCCAGTTTTTCATTGATTTTATCCAACGGCAGCCGGTTGTACAACTCATCGGCTTTCCCTGCGACGGATTTGCCGATTTCTCCGGTTTTCTCCAATACGACTTGGACTTTTTCTTTCATTTCATTCTCACTGTCTGACATTTTTTTCCCTTTCATTGTTTTTTATATTGATTTGCATTGGATCTCAAGATTCCGATGCAAAAAAAGACGCACCCCGCTGCACGCTCCGGAGGTACGCCAATACCCGCAAAAACCATGCAAGCAGAGTACGCCTGTATGCACAAGCGTACCCTTCAAGCGTTCAGTTTCTGCTCGTTTTTTTTGGCGTTTTCCGGAGCGAACTGTCTTGAAAGACACGAGAAATTCTGTTTTAATTACTGTTGTGGTATTTCCTTTCCATTCAGTTTGTGGAATAACATAGCATCATTGCATGGTAAAAGCAAATTTTAATATCGCCAGGGAAGTGAAAAATTTCTCCGGACAGTGTTTTTTTTCATTGACAAAAACGGTTTTTCCTATATATTATGAATATCGTTGAAAATTTTTTCAGTTGAAAGGATAAAAAATGAAAAGTTACACCGTAAAGAAATCTGCCGTTCCTGTCGCTCTTGATGCCGCATGGGATTCGGAAATGTGGGCAAATGCCAATATTGCCAAAGTCGATTTCGCCTTTGCGCAGAACAGCGATCACACTCCGGATGTGCAGTTGAAAATGCTTCATGACGGTGAGCGTATCTGCGGACTTTATCAGGTAAAAGATCAGTATGTCATTGCCAGAGCCATCAAAGATCAGGATATGGTCTGCCGGGATAGCTGTGTGGAGTTTTTCGTCAAACCTGCCGGTGCGGATTGCTACTTCAATCTGGAGATGAATTGCGGCGGCACTTTTCTGCTCTACCGCTGCGTCAACCTTTTTCAAAAAGATTACATCGAGATCCCCGATGAAGATATGCAGAAAATCGAGCGTTTCCACACCCTGCCCAAAAATATCACCGAAGAGATCACCGAACCGGTCACCTGGTATCTCGGTTTTGCCATGAATATGGATTTCTTTGCCAAATACGCCGGGAGCAAAAAGCCCCTTTCCGGTCAGGTCTGGAGTGCCAATTTCACCAAATGCGCCGATCACTGCTCCCACCCGACCTGGCTCAGTTGGATGCCGCTGACCAAATGCAGTTTCCACATGCCCGATCAATTTGGTGAATTGGTCTTTGAATAAGGTCAGTCAGTTATGAAACCGGTTATCGACCGCAGTGAAATTCTGTGCAGCGGGAAGTTTCTCGCTTACAAAAAACTCTATTACACCGATGCCAAAGGGATCGCCCGTCACTGGGAGGCGGTGGATCGCACCGGCAGCACCGGTGAAGCGCATGCGGTCTTTATCGTGGCGAAGATCGTGCCGGATAATGAGATCATCCTTGTCCGGCAATTCCGGCCGCCTGCCGGCAAGTTGATGGTGGAGTTCCCCGCCGGTCTTATTGATCCGGGGGAAAGTGCCGCTGAAACTGCCATCCGCGAACTCTACGAGGAGACCGGTTTCGCCGGTAAAGTCCTCTCCTGCACTGCCGGGGGATACAGTTCGCCGGGAATGACCGGTGAATCGATCATCCTTGCGTCGATGGAGATCGACGGCAATGCCTATCCTGATGCGGTCATTCCGGAAAATCATCAGGAAGAGTGCGAAAGTATTGAAGTATTCCGGGTGAAGATCTCTGCTTTGGCAGAATTTATCCGCCGGATGGAAGAAGACGGGTGCGGCATAGACAGCAAGATCTATACCGTATTGGCGTTTTTGGATTTATAAGGGAAGTTTTTTTGCAGCGATGCTTGAAAATATTGTTATCCGCGGTGCCAGTCAGCACAATTTGAAAAATGTTTCTCTGACCATTCCCCGCAATCAGCTGGTGGTCATCACCGGATTATCCGGTTCCGGGAAGTCTTCGCTGGCGTTTGACACCCTCTACGCCGAAGGTCAGCGCCGTTATGTGGAAAGCCTTTCCGCTTATGCCCGGCAGTTCCTCGACCTGATGCAGAAGCCCAAAGTCGATCATATTGAAGGATTGGCACCGGCGATCGCCATTGAGCAGCGGAGTGCCGGTGGTACGCCGCGCTCCACGGTCGCCACGGTGACAGAGATCTACGACTATCTGCGATTGCTTTACACTCATTGCGGCACACCGCACTGTCCGGAATGCGGCAGGGAACTTGCCTCGCAGTCTGCTGAAAATATCACTTTGCAGCTGCTGGCTCTGCCGGAGGGATACAAATTGACCATCCTTGCTCCGGTGGTTTCCGGCCGCAAAGGCGAACACCGGGATATATTGGAAAAACTCATTGCCGACGGCTTTGTCCGGGCAAGGATCGACGGCAGGATCACTGCTCTTGAGGATGAAGATGAGCCGCTGGCAAAGAATATCCGGCACACCATCGAAGCGGTGGTCGACCGTTTGAAAACCGGCAGCATCGACCGCTCGCGCCTGACCGATTCGGTGGAAACCGCCCTGAAACACGGCAATGGCGTTTTGACTGCCCTGCTGGAAAAAGACGGCACTGTCACCGAAAAGAGTTTCTGCGAAAAACTTGCCTGTACTGTTTGCGGCATATCTTTCGGAGAGATGCTGCCGCGGAACTTCAGTTTCAACTCCCCTTACGGTGCCTGCAAGTGCTGCAACGGGCTGGGCATCCAGCTTTGCATGGATCCGGAAAAAGTGGTTCCCGATCCGTCGCTTTCCATTAAAAAAGGAGCGATACCCGGCTGGCGGCGGGGTCCGCGCCACCTGATAATCTACTACAATCTGCTGCTCAGGAAATTTACCGAACAATTCGGAGATCCGGCTTTTCTGACCATGCCGTTTG
Organism: Lentisphaeria bacterium; assembly: GCA_017508285.1. Taxonomy (GTDB): domain Bacteria; phylum Verrucomicrobiota; class Lentisphaeria; order Victivallales; family Victivallaceae; genus UBA1784. The sequence goes on from JAFVZG010000027.1 coordinate 17,199, forward strand.
AGAAACTGCCGGAAGATTACCGGCACAAACTCCTTTTCGGCACCGGCAGCGAATCTCTGGAATTCGATTACTATATGCACGGTAAAAAGTACCACTGGGCGAAACCGTTTGAGGGCATTCTGGAAAATCTGCGCCGCCGGATGGTCGAAACTGAATCCGATTCAGTCAGAGAGCGACTTGCCGCCTATCAGAGTCCGAGAGTGTGCCCTGAGTGTCACGGCGACCGGCTCAATCCAATGGCACTTGCCGTCACTGTCGGCGGTAAAAATCTGGCGGAATTCAACGCCATGAGTATCGCTCAGGCAAGAGAATTTATCAGCAAACTTTCGCTCAACGAAGAAAACCGGGTCATTGCCGCAGATATCGTCAAAGAGATCCACAGCCGTCTGACTTTTCTCTGCGATGTCGGCTTGAATTATCTCACGCTCAACCGGGTCAGCAGTACCCTTTCCGGCGGTGAAGCCCAGCGCATCCGGCTTGCCACCCAGTTGGGCTGCGGTCTGGTCGGGGTGCTCTATATCCTCGATGAACCATCCATCGGTCTGCATCAGCGGGATAACGATATGCTTCTTGCCACTCTGGAAAAACTCCGGGATCTGGGCAACAGCGTCATCGTTGTCGAACACGACCTTGACACCATCCGCCGGGCGGATTACCTTATCGACCTCGGGCCGGGAGCAGGAGTAAAGGGCGGGGAGATCGTCGCCATCGGCACCCCGGCAGAGATCCCCGGTTTTCCGGCATCTTTAACCGGGGAGTTCCTGGCGGGCAAAAGGGAGATCGCTGTGCCGGCAGTGCGTCATGCGGGTAACGGTAAATTTCTCACTATCCGCAAGGCGAAATTCCATAACCTGAAAAATGTCACTGTAAATTTTCCGCTTGGCACTTTTACCTGTGTTACCGGGGTATCCGGTTCCGGTAAATCCTCATTGGTAAACGGTATTCTGGTGCGTGCGCTCCACGCCGCCACCGGTATTCTCGATGAACCGGCGGGCGAATGTGCCGGAGTCGACGGTCTGGAAAATGTGAATAAGGCGATCGTTATCGACCAATCCCCGATCGGCAGGAATCCCCGTTCCAATCCGGCGACCTACACCGGGGCATTCGATATCATCCGCAAACTCTTTGCCGGATTGCCGGAAGCAAAAATGCGCGGTTACAATCAGGGACGCTTCAGTTTCAACCTCAAAGGCGGCCGTTGTGAAGAGTGCGCCGGTGACGGAGTAAAACGGATCGAAATGCAGTTTCTTGCCGATGCTACGGTCACCTGTTCCGCCTGCGGCGGCAAACGCTTCAATAACGAAACTTTGCAGGTGCGCTACAAGGGGCTGAATATCCATGAAGTGCTGGAGTTGACCATCACTCAGGCTCTGGAATTATTCGATGCCATCGCCCCTTTGAAGCGGAAACTGCAGACTCTGCAGGATGTGGGGCTGGGATACTTGAAACTCGGTCAGAGTGCCACCACTCTTTCCGGCGGCGAAGCGCAAAGAGTGAAACTTGCCGCTGAATTATCCCGGATCCCCCGCGGGCACACGGTATACATTCTGGATGAACCGACCACCGGATTGCATCTGGCGGATATCGACCAGCTGCTGGAGGTGCTTTTCCGCTTGCGCGACATGGGCAATACCGTGATCGTCATCGAACACAACCTCGATGTCATCAAAACCGCCGACCATATCATCGACCTCGGCCCGGAAGGCGGCGATGAGGGCGGCAAAATTATCGCCTGCGGCACTCCGGAAGAGATCTGCTTGAAAAAGAACTCTCATACCGCCAGATTTCTCAAACCGCTGCTGAAACGGTGATTTTCAGGGCAAAAATGCAAGATTTTCAGAAAAAAGAGCTTTTTATGCGGTTCAGCTATTGACGGAAACCGGTTTTGGTGGCATATTATAAGCATTGTCAAGTTGAAAATAGTCAATTTACAACTTTTTTAATTAATATAACATCATATAAAATACAGGAGTCCAAAATGACCAAGCGTGACCTCGTTGTCAAAATCGCCAAAGAAACCGGAATCATTCAGAGTGATGTCGCTGATATCGTGCAGCGTACTCTCGACAGCATCGCCGGAGAGTTGATCGCCGGTAATGATATTGAATTGCGCAACTTCGGCGTCTTTGAGATCAAAGTCCGCAAGAGCCGCAAGGGCCGCAACCCCCGCGATACCAAAAATGAGGTCATCATCCCGGAACGCACCGTGATCAAGTTCCGCGCCGGTAAAGAGTTGAAAGAAGCGGTTGAGAAACTCAACCCCGCCGATTTCCGCTGAACCGGAGTATCTGATAAAATTGCGCGAAACGCCTGACGTAACAACCTTACGGCTGGGCGTTTTGCTTTTTTCCGGCAACCACAACAGGAGAATTTAATATGGCGGCTTTTGCACCACCTCCCGGCACCGCAGATATCTTTCCGGCGGAATCCGGCTCATGGCGTTTTCTGGAAAATACCGCTTCTCAGGTCTTTTCCAGTTACGGTTACGGCGAATTGCGTACTCCGATCTTTGAATATACTGAGGTTTTCCAGCGCGGTCTGGGCGGAGAAACCGAAGTCGTTCAAAAGGAGATGTATACTTTTGAAGACAGAGGCGGCAGAAGTCTGACCCTCCGCCCGGAGGGAACCGCCGGTGTCATGCGGGCATTGACCAATACCGATGTTGCCAACGGCACTGAACAGCGGGTCTTTTACTACGGGCCCATGTTCCGGGGCGAGCGTCCTTCAGCCGGCCGCCGCCGTCAATTCCACCAGATCGGTGTGGAGAATGTGGGCAGATGTGCCCCTCTCATTGATGCCGAATGTATCGCCATGCTCCACAACTTCCTGCTCAAAGCAGGGATCACCGGAGCGGAATTCACCATCAATACCCGCGGCGTGGCTGCTGACCGCGCCCCGGCTGAGGCTGCTCTCCGGGAATATTTCGCCAAACATATCGATTCGATGTGCCCCGACTGCCGCACCCGGTTGGAACGCAATATCTGGCGTATTCTGGATTGCAAACAGGAGGATTGCCGGAAGATCATCGAAGGGGCTCCGGATTATGTGGAGTTTTTCAGCGATGAATCCAAGGCCTATTTTGAAGAGGTGAAAACTGCTCTTACCCGGTTGAATGTGCCATTCAAAGTCTCTTCACGGCTGGTGCGGGGGCTGGACTACTATGTTCACACCGTATTTGAAGTCACTCACAATGCTCTGGGCGAGCAGATCGCTATCGCCGGAGGCGGCAGATACGAACTCTTTCTGCCCGGTGAGAAACGCCCGATCCCCGGAGTGGGATTTGCCGCCGGAGTTGAGAGATTGCTGATGGTGCGTGAGGCACTCGGTGCCCCGGTTTCCGGCGGTGCCGCTGCCGACTGCTTCCTGATCGGTCTGGATGGGGCATCAAGGATGGAAAATCTCATCCTTGCCGATGAATTGCGGCGTGCCGGCAAGAGTGTCGCCCTTGAGTTGGAAGAACGCTCTTTCAAGGCGCAAATGCGTGCCGCCAACCGCAGTCAGGCACCTTTCACCCTCATCCGCGGTGAAAGCGAAATGGCTCAGAAGATCGCCATCATCAAAAAGATGGATGACGGTTCGCAGTGTGAAGTAGCGGAAAGTGATTTGTTGAATTATCTTCTTGAACATATTTGAACAAAAAAAGGAGCAAACAAATGTTGACCAAGAAAAATCTGATCTTCCTCGGAGGTCCCGGCGCCGGTAAAGGTACTGTTTCCAACGCAATGATCGCCAAATACGGTGTCGCCCACATCTCCACCGGTGACATCCTCCGCGCCGAAGTCGCCAAAGGCACTCCCGCCGGTAAAGAGGCCGGTGCCATCATGAAATCCGGCGGTCTGGTTCCCGATGCCATGGTTTGCGGCATGGTCGGTGAACGCCTGAAAGAGCCCGATTGTGAAAAAGGCTTCATCCTCGACGGCTTCCCCCGCACCATCGCTCAGGCGGAAACCCTCGCCGGTATCCTCGAAGGCATGGGCAAAAAGATCGATGCCGTCATCTACCTCAATGTTTCCGACGAGATCATTCTCCAGCGGCTTACCGCCCGGATGAATTGCCGCGGCTGCGATGCGATCTACAACAAGATTTTCATGCCGCCCAAAACTGAGGGCATCTGCGATAAATGCGGGTCAGAACTCTTCCAGCGCGCCGATGACTCTCTGGAAACCGCCAAGAGCCGTCTGGCTGTATTCCACAAACAGACTCAGCCTCTTATCGACTTCTACGAAAAACTCGGTCTGCTTTACAGTTGTAAAAGCACCGAACTCGATGAGATCGTCGCTGAATTGGCAAAGGTTCTGGAGTAAGTATCCATGTCCGGCAACCGGATCATTCACACCCCGGAAGAGATCATCCGCATCCGCCGCGCCGCCGCTGTGACGGCGCAGGTGCGGGATGAGATCGCAAGACTTGCCCATCCCGGGATGACAACTTTTGACCTCGACCAGCTCGCCGGTTCGCTTATCAACGCCACCGGCGGGCGCAGTGCTTTCAAAAATTACCACGGTTATCCCGGCAATATCTGCATTTCAGTCAACGATGTGGTCATCCACGGCATCGGCAGGCCGGATCAGATCATTACCGAAGATGACATTGTGAGCATCGATGTAGGCGTGGTTATCGACAATGCCATGGGCGATACCGCTTTGACATTCGGCTTCAAGGAGCCGTCAAAAGAGATCAAACGCCTGCTCGACGGTACGCAGCAGGCATTGATGGAAGGTATTTCCGCCGCTGTATGCGGCAGGTTTATCCGGGATATCAGTGCCGCCGTGGAAAAGTGTGCCAGAAGGAACCGTCTTGCCATTGTCCGGGATTATGTCGGGCACGGCTGCGGTATCCAGCTGCACGAACCGCCGGAAGTTCCCAACTATACCGGCTGGGGCAAAGGTCCCCGGCTGGAACCCGGTATGGTTCTGTGCATTGAACCGATGCTCAACCTTGGCACGGATTCGGTCAGACTTGACCGCTCGGATGGCTGGACCGTCCGCACTGCCGACGGCAGACCGAGTGCCCATTTCGAACACATGATTTTAATAACAGATAATGAACCGGAGATCTTAACGTGGCAAAAGACGATGTAATCAAAGTGGAAGGTATTGTGCGGGAATTGCTCCCCAATACCATGTTCAAAGTGGAAATCCAGGGCGGCCACACGGTCAATGCCCACATTTCCGGCAAAATGCGGATGAATTTTATCCGGATACTGCCCGGTGACAGTGTCACTATGGAGATGTCACCTTACGACCTGACCAAAGGGCGGATCGTTTTCCGCAAAAAGTAAAACTCTTCCGGAGTTACCCGGATATCACCGGATGATGCTTTTTCCGGAAAAAATTGCAGACTGTAACTGAATTTCGCGGTTACAGTCTGCAAATATTTTGTATACAGATACTTTTTATCCGTCGCGGAAAATCAGATTTCGCTGTAATTACCGAGGAAGGTGAATTTGCCGCCGTCGGCAATCAATTCTGCCAGCAGTTTTCTGACCCCCGGATTTTCCAGAGATGCCTCGAAGTCGAAGTAGAACATATATTCAAAATTCTCGTTTCTCCGGGGGCGGCTTTCCAGTTTGGTGAGATTCACGCCCAGCACCGCAAATTTTGCCAGCAGCCGGTAAAGCGATCCCGGCTTATGCGGCAGAATACCCATGATACTGATCTTATCGGCACCGGGATAGATCTCCGGTTCTCTGGAAATGCAGATGAACCGGGTGTAATTGTTGTTGCGATCCTGAATGTTGTCGGCACCGACGGTCAGATTGTAGATACCGGCGCACTCTCTGCTGGCGATGGCGGCGATATCCTTACGCCCGGAAGTGCTGACGATCTTTGCCGCCAGCGCGGTGCTTCCGGCGGTGGAACGCTTGATGTCGCCGAGTTTATTGAGAAAATTACCGCACTGTTTGAGGCCCTGTTCGTGAGAGATGACCTCTCTGACATCTGATAACTGCGCTCCGGGGGCAAGCAGCAGAGAGTGCCTGACCTGCAGACGGCAGCTGCGCACGATGTGGAATTTATGATCCAGCATCAGATCGTAAACCTGATCGATCGTGCCGGATGTGGAGTTCTCTATCGGCAGCACCCCGTAACGGCACAATCCCTTTTCCACCGCCTGAAATACCGCATTGAAGTCATTGAAGTAGGTGATATCCGCCAACTCAAAGAGCCGGTCGGCGGTCAGCTGGGCGTAGGCTCCGGGTACTCCGCAGCAGCCGACTTTTGCAGTTGCCGGAAAAAGTTTCGGGGTGTTTTCCAGAGAATCGAGGATCCTGGCGGCAAATTTCCCGGTATCAGCGGTACGGCTGCGCTGATAAGATTTATTCAACTCAAAGAGAGTGGAAAAGAGAATTCTGGCGCAGCTTTGCATATCTTCGCTGGAATTGCGGGTGACTTTGAGCAGGATCTCTCTTTCCCGCTGACTGTTTTCAATGGGGATGCCCTGATCTTCTTTAAGTTTGCCGATAATGCCGCCCAGTTCCATGCGGCGGGCAAAAAGTTTGAGGATCTCCTCATCGATTTGATCGATGCCTTTGCGTACTTCACTGATATCCATGGTATATCCTCCGCCTGTCAAAGGGCGGCGCAGGTTTGCTGCGCCTCTTTCATGATGCTGAGTTTTTTCATAAGAGAATCGAATTCCGGCATGGTCAGGCTCTGCATACCGTCGCAGAGGGCGCAGGGAGGATTGTTGTGGACTTCGATGATCAGACCGTCACTTCCGGCGGCGACCGCCGCCATGGAAAGCGGCTGGACAAATCTGGCGATACCGGCGGCATGGCTGGGGTCGATGATGACCGGCAGGTGAGAGAGGGTCTTCAAAGCGGGGATCGCGGAAATATCCAGCGTATTGCGGGTATAAGTTTCAAAGGTACGCACGCCTCTTTCGCAGAGGATGACCTGTTCATTGCCGAAAGCCATGATGTACTCCGCACTCATAAGCAGTTCCTGATAGGTGTTTGCCAAACCCCGTTTCAAAAGAATGGGCTTATCGGTATGGCCCAGCTGCTTGAGCAATTCAAAATTCTGCATATTGCGCGCGCCGACCTGAATGACATCCACTTCGGCAAAGAGATCAAGCTGGGAGACATCCATGATTTCGGTAACGATGGGTAAACCGGTATCCTTTTTGGCTTCCAGAAGCAGCCGGATCCCTTCATCCCGCAGCCCCTGAAAGGCGTAGGGGGAAGTGCGCGGTTTGAAAGCTCCGCCACGCAGCAGTTTGGCGCCGGAAGCCTTTACACTGCGGGCAACGGTGATGATCTGCTCTTCGCTCTCTACGGAACATGGGCCGGCAATGACCGTCAGACTCCCGCCGCCGATAGCG
>JAFVZG010000028.1 GCA_017508285.1 Lentisphaeria bacterium
ACGGTTGCCTTTCCTCAAGCAGAATCTCCCTCTATCAGACTGCGGGCGGTATTGGGGCTGAGCATGCAAATTGCCGCAAAATCTGACAAGCGCACTTGGCGTTGACGACCAAAAATGGACTTTATGGACTTAATGGACATACGGGGTTCCCCGTCTGCAATCATACCGCTTGCAGACTGCTCCCACAAAATTCCCAAAAATTCCCACAGTTTCCCAAATAAGCGACGGAGCGTGAACGCCCCTGCAAAAAGAAACTGCTATACTCCGGTCAGTTAAGCAGAGAGCCGGTCAATTCGCTGACCGATTTCATGCCGTGCCGGTCGCAGTAATCATTGATAAAGTCGATGACTTCCAGAGGCACAAAGGGATCGACAAAGTTGGCGGTACCGACAGCGACAGCGGTTGCACCGGCGATCATAAATTCCACGGCATCGGCACCGCAGCAGATGCCGCCCATACCGATGATCGGAATTTTTACCGCCTTGTAAACCTCATTGACCATGCGTATCGCCACCGGTTTGACTGCCGGGCCGGATAAACCGCCGGTGCGGTTGGCAAGTTTGGTGCGGCGGGTCTCGATATCGATCGCCATCGCAGAAAGGGTATTGATCAGAGAGACGGCATCACTGCCGCAGTTTTCAGCGATCCGGGCGAATTCGGCGATGCTGGTCACATTGGGGCTGAGTTTGGTTATCAGGGGCAAGGTGGTGGCATTGCGGACAGCCGAAATAACCTGTTCGGCAAGTTTCGGGTCAGTGCCGAATGCGGCGCCGCCGGCTTTGACATTGGGGCAGGAAATATTGATTTCCAGAGCGGTGATATCCGCTTTTGCCTCCGCTTCCAGACGGGCGGCGACCTCGGCGTACTCCTCGGCGGTCTTGCCCCAGATATTGACAATGATGGAAGCACCGGTCTTTTTTACTCCGGGCAGATAGTGTTCATCGTGGAGGAATTTTTCCACGCCGGGTCCCTGCAGACCGATGGCATTGAGCATACCGCCGGTGACTTCTGCCACGCGGGGAGTGGGGTTGCCGTCAGAAGGCACACTGCGGATACCTTTGACCATGATCGCTCCCAGCCGGGAGATGTCGTAAAATTGCGAATATTCCAAACCGTAACCGAAGGTGCCGGAAGCGGTCATCACCGGATTTTTGAGTTGGAATTTGCCGAAATCAACGCAAAGATTTGCCATAATATCATTTACTCCGTATAAATATCCGCCAGTTTGAATACCGGGCCGTCAGCACAGCTGCGCGCATACATCCATTCACCGGGATGGGCATGATCGTTGACCTTGACCACACAGCCGAAACAGGCTCCCACTCCGCAGCACATGATGTGATCCACGCTCAATTCGCCGTCAAGTCCCTTTTCGCGCAGGAGTTTTGCCAGTGCCATCAGCATCGGGTGCGGTCCGCAACCGTAGAAAAAGAGTTTTTTACCGGCATATTTTTTCAGCAATTCCGGGAAAAGGTCGGTAACTCTGCCTTTGATCCCGGCAGAACCGTCATCTGTGGCGATTTGCACATCGAAACCGGCTTCGGCATATTCACCGGTCAGCAGCAGATCTTTTTCACTGCGCGCCCCCAGAAGCAGGACTCCGCCGTTTTTGCTCCGGCGGCTGAGCATATAGGTCGCCGCCGCGCCGTAACCGCCGCAGACCGCCACCGGAATCACATCTGCTGCCGGATCGGAAAATCCTTTGCCGCAGGGGCCGAGAATATCACATACTGTACCGGCACTCAAAGTTGAAAGAGTCTGTGTTCCTTTGCCGACCACCTTGTAAACGATGGTCAATTTGCCATCCTGAGCATTGTGGATGCTGAATGGACGGCGGAGCATCTGATCATTGCGCTTGTCGATACGGATGTGGACGAATTGCCCCGGATTGCTCTTTTGAGCGATTTCCGGCGCATCAAAAACCGCCCGGAAATAATCCCCGTGCATGCGCGAATTGCTGATAATTGTACAATCTGCCATATATTTCCCCTAATTTAAGTATGGATTGTGTTTCTTTTCAAAACCGACCGTCGTTTCACCGCCGTGACCGGGATAGACGGTCAGATCATCCGGCAGGGTGAGGATTTTGCCGGTAATAGAGCGTATCAATTCGGCATAATCCCCGCCGTAAAGGTCGGTTCTGCCGATGGAACCGCAGAAAATCGTATCGCCGGAAATGAGAAATTTTTCTTTGCCGTCATCAAAGAGGAAACCGCTGCCCCCTCTGGTATGCCCCGGCAAAGCTATGATTGTGCAGTTATTCACCGGATCAAAACCGGAAACCGGCGGCAGATCATCTGCCGGATCAAAGTACGGCGGAAGCGCATTTTCTCTGCTTTCATACATATCGTGGTCGCCGGGATCGGCTTCAACTTTGGCGATACCCAATGCCTTTGCCACCTTGCCGGCGGCGGAAATGTGATCGATATGAGCATGAGTAAGCAAAATCCGGGCAGACCGGTAAGGAAATTTCTGCGCTTCAGCGATGATCGTTTCAGCTTCGGCAGCGGGGTCGATGATCAGCAATTCCCCGGATTCCGGCATGAATACCAGAAAGCAGTTGGTGGCGAAAGGGCCCAGCGGCATGATTTTCAATTCCATAAAATATTACTCCACAGTAAAAAGGATATTTTGATTTTCCAAACGGTTGATATTGCGGTTTATTTCCAGAAGTTCCCGGTAATTACCCGGCTGGATGAGAGCCGGGGCAAGCTGCCAGGTGATATTCCCCCGGAGCACACCCTTATCCCGGATAAAGTTATGCCGCCACGAAACGGCAGAATTTCCGGAAGATTTCCCCGGAAGAGTTTTCACCGGGTGGAAGTTTTCCGGATAAACCAGCGTATATTGCAGGGAAAGTGAATTTTCCCCGCCGGTCAGATACGGCGTGCGCCGCCGGGGATTGCCGGGGAAAGAAGCAAGAGTTTTCAACCGGTGGTACTCCGGCAGCGGCAGAGAGACAAACTTCCCGACCCGGCGGGCAAATTGCGGGATCTGCAGTTGGATAAAGAGTTGATCCTCTGCTGCTGCGGCAGAGAATTTACTGCCGGTGATGACCGCTTGCGGAGCAATCGCGGCGGCGATCTTTTCCAGATACTGTTTTTCCAGAGCCGGAGTGAAGCGGGCAAAGCGTTCTCTGACCGCCTCAAGCTGATTGCCCTTGTAAGTATAGTACAAGTTGACTGCGGCACTCAGATCTTTCTGCAATGTCACATTACAGCGGATAAGAGTTGTGTCAATGCTTGCCGGTTTTTCCAGTTTGCCGCTTTGATTCCGGTACAGCCGGATTTTTCCGTGGTGACGGATGACCCCGGCAGAACCGTAGAGACCGGAATCATTCAAAATCACCCCGTATTCCGGCAGATATACCAGCAGAGCAGTAAATATATTGCGCGGGAATTTCTGCTGTATTGCTAAAGTTTCCGGCAATGCCGGAGTATCGGAAACCGGGATGAATTCAAAGCCGATATCCAGAGACCTCAACATCGCCGCCAGCAATATGGCACGGTCAACACTGCTGCCGTAACCATCTTTCAAAGTGATTTGCGGCAGAGAGTGATCCGCCGTAAACATCCGGTTCAATGGCAGTGCCGCCGGACGGATATGCTTGTAAATGAATTTTTCCAGCGCGTAAGCCGCCTTGACTGCCGCTTCTTTATCCCGTTTATCTGCCGGAGGCAGTGCCGGAACGATCTTACGGGCAAGCGCAGAAATTTCCGGCGAAGCTCCGGCAACTTTTGCTCCGGCAGTTTTGAGCAGTCCGGCAAAACCGGCAGCACTTCCGGCAGATATCCGGAGCGTCGGCACAAAAAGAGCATAATCCGGTTGTCCCGGTTCCGCCGGAAGCCGGGATGAATCGTGGATGGTGTAACGGCGGATGATCTCTTTGCCCCCATAGGTGCAGGAGTCTTTCATCCCCTCCGGGATCTCAGAAACCGTCAGCTGCATCTTTGCCGGATGGCGGATTATCAACTCCCGGATCTTCGCCGGGGTATCATCCATGAGCGGCAGTTCCGTATAAAAGAAGAGCTGCCCGCTTTTGCGGCGGATAATGGTGCAGTCGATGACCGCCCCCGCTTCGACCGCCGGAAAACTTACCATGGCGATCCGGCGTTTCAAATACCGGGGAGCAGAAAGCGAAAGCGGATCATCCACATGATTGATCTCTTTGGGAGAGATCGGGATTTTTCTGCCGTCAGCCGTGGTAACAACGGCGGTAACTTCCACTGACTCATTTTCAGCGGTATACGGCACCGGCAGATTGGCTGATTCTTTGACTCCGGCATAGTTGCGGATCTTGAGGATAAAATGGGTGGTCTCATCCCACGAATGGGCATCTTTCAGGTCGATAAACCGGGAGTATTGGAGATATTCGGTATTGGCGTTGTCTTCTGCCGATTTTTTTTCAGGCATGACCACCGGGCGGGTGAGCCACATGCTTTTTGCCTGATCGACGGCAGATTTGAATTTCGGGTAATCCACCGGCGGTATCAGCATGGAGTCAATGGCAAAGAAGAACTTTTCGCTGATGAGATCACCTTTTTTCACGACTTTTCCCTTCATCCGGAAAAGTCCTTTTTCCACAATATCTATCCCATCGGGCAAAACCAATTCCGGAGCAGGAAGTGCCAGCAGGTCGATCCTCTCCCGGACGGCTCTGGGATTGGCGCGCAGCGGGAACCGGCGGCTTTGCAAAGCGGTATTGGCATAAAGAGAGTCAAAGAGACCGAAAACCATGGCACTGCGGGGCAGCGGCAATTCTCCCGGCACTCCGGCATCCGGCAAAGCCTCCGGCACACGGTACTTCAACACTACGGCAAGATCTTTGCTCATATCCCGGATATTTTCCGGAATTATCTGCAGCTCCTGCAAGGTCGCCCCCGGAGCGATCTGCCGCAGTTGACGGCGGAAAAACTCTTCGGTATCCTCCTTTTTCCACCCAGAAAATGCCGCCCGGTACATCTGATCGTAAATACCGGTAAACTTCAAAGTGCTCTCCACCGCAAACGAATTCCGGAATGTGCTGATATTGCTGACGATATCCAGAAGATTATCCTCCGCTTTCAAAGATGGCGCAAGGCGGAGCGTTTCCCCTTCCGGCTTTGCCACCAGATAGGGAAATCCCGCCAGATAACCGGGGAGAAATCCGGTGGTGGTCTCAAAGGTCGGATCCATAAGCTGATATTCCCCCGGATTCTTTTCCCATGCAACGATGGCGTGGTTGAAATAGATATTGGCGACCTCTTTATCCTTCGGGGCTCCCGCCATAAAAAGTACCGGATACGCTTTGAATCCCGCCAGTTTGAGCATGGCAGTCAACAGTGCCGCCTTATCCCGGCAGACCCCGTGACGGCGGTCAAAGGTTTGATCGACATCATGCGGCTCATACCCCGGCGCAGTATCTTCATCGGTAATGCCGGTGTAGCGTATCTGCTGGGAAACAAATTGAAAAAGTGCCATCACTTTGGCAGTATCATCCTTTTTATCAGCGATCAATGCGGCGGTTTTCTGCTTCATTGCCTCGTTGACCTTTGCCAGATGCTCTTTGCACAGATCATCGTACCAGCGGGAAATATCCGCCCAGCTTTTCACCGTGGAAACCAATATCCGCTGGGTGCAGCTGTACATCGGCGGCATGGCATTTTCCGGAACCGCCATCGGCACATCTTTGGCCTGCCACTGATAAATCAGTCTGCCGTTTTCTTTCCGGAAAGAGTATTTCAAAGTGCCTTTGACCTCATCTTTGACGCAAATCGCCTGAAGCGGCATATTTTCCGGCATACTGACCGTGTATTGATAGTTGGCGATGGGGAAATCCGCCTGCATGACCGCAATATCGCTCCACTGACCGGGCATCCGCGCCCTGGTGACCTTTTCCAGAGTGGAAACGGTCAGCGTGTCGCCGATCTCAGCCCGGGAATGGTGAGGCTGAGAACCTTTTGCGCCGGATCGAATATTTCTGAAGAAAATTGACTGTTTTCAGTGGAAACTGAGGAGTTTTTCACCGGATCAAGGGTGATCACTCTGCCGTCACTTTTAGTGATGGATAAACCGGTCACCTGCAATGTGCCGTAACTGGAATTGAAGTGCATCGGCAGCACCCGCATTTTCATCAATCCGTCATAATTCAGTATCCGGTAAACGCAGTGATCGGTGGTTTCAAAAGTGCCATCCGGATTGACTGTCACCGATTCCCGGTCATCCAGCAGCACGATCGCGGCACTTTCCGCCGCTGCCGCCGGCAGCAGCCCCGCCAGCAGCAGTGAAAGCAGCAACAGTAAAATTTTCATCTCGTCACCCTCCTGATCATGCAAATCTTTTCATTATGAAAAATACACCGTTTTCCCCCTTTAGTCAAGGGTAAAGAACCGGATTTTGAAAAAATACCTTGAATACTCGCCATATCTTGACACCGCCGATTTGAAATTTTGCCGAAGTGCAACTATATTATTAAATAAGCGGAATAGTTGTAACGCAATTTTTCTAACTTAATGAGGATAAAAATGGGACAGCAGCACAACAAGATCGAGAAACGCAACCGGCGCAAAGCCTATCTCGCCCGCAAGCGTGAGCAGATCAAAGCCCTGATCAAAAAGTAATTCAGCATTTTTTGATCGTCACAGCCGGAAGCGGAATTCCACAAAGACACTTGATTGTCGCAGGATGACTGTTTCCGGCTCAAGTTTTTTAAGGGGGGGAAGTGAAGGAGAGAAAAAAGTGAAGGAGAGGAAAAAGTAAACCCATGAAAGATTTCCGGATAGGTCAGGGATTCGATGTCCACAAACTGGTGCAGGAAAGAAAATTGATCCTCTGCGGGGTGGAGATCCCTTCAGAATATGGTCTGTTGGGCCACAGCGACGCCGATGTGGCGATCCATGCCCTTATGGATGCCCTGCTGGGCGCATTGGCTCTGGGAGATATCGGAATGATTTTCCCCGACAATGATCCGGCTTATGCCGGTGCCGACAGTATGGAATTGCTGAAAAAAGTCCTTGCCATGCCGGAGTTCTCCTCATACAAACTGCTGAATTGCGACCTCACTATCATCGCCCAGAAACCGAAATTATCCCCGTGGCGCGAAGCAATGCGGCAAAGGATCGCCGCCGTCACCGGCTGGGAAATGGATCGGATCTCAGTAAAATTCACCACAACTGAAAAATTGGGATTCACCGGCAGAGGTGAAGGGATCGCAGCGACAGCCGTTGCCGCCCTGGGGAAAGAGTGAATATTATGGATCTTAAAATAACTGCCGCAGAAGCGGAAAAAAATTATTCTCAGCAGCCGTTCAAAGTTGAACTGCTCGACGCCATGACCGGCAGAGTCAGGGTAAACTGCCGCCGGGATCACCGGGATGTATCCGGCAAATGGCAGCTGGAAATTGACGGAGTGCGCCACTCATTCGGGCAGTTTCTGCTCAAAGAGATCTCTGCCGGAGAGAGCCGGGATTTTCTCTTTTCCATTGAAGTGCCCGATCTTGTTTACGGTTCTGAAGCGGTGCTGGTCATCTTTTTTTACGATCAGAATGGCACTCTGCTGGCGAAAGAGGGCTTTGCGGTTCCTCCCCCGGCATATATCCTGCCGCCGTCAGCGGAAAATTGTTTTACCGGAGTGCGCTTTGATGTTTCGCAGGCGATCATTTCCAGCGGTAAACTCTCTGCGGTGATCGACGCCAACGGCATGCGGGAATTGCGGTACAACGGTGTGAAACTTCTTACCGGCGGCCCCCGCCTCTCACTCTACCGCAGCGGCATGATACCGGCAAATCTTTCGCCGTTGAAACTTGACCGGCTGCGGGTATCTGCCGACCGGTTTGTTTCCGACGGCAGAAGTATTGAGTGCCATGCGCTGGCTCTGCCGACTCTGATGGAGATGGATGAACTGGAATTCACCCAGCGTTTCACTCCGCAAACTGACGGCACGATCCGTTATGATGTGGAGTTTGTCGTGCCGGAATCCTTTGCCGGGATCCCCCGGCTGGGAGTAGTTTTGCGGCTTCCCCGGGAGATGTCATCTGCCGGATATTACGGTTACGGGCCTTATGAAAATTATCCCGGCACTTCCGGGATGGTGCGCTCTTTATACACTCTTAAAGCAGAAGAGTCTTATCCGGAATACAGCAAAGCTGTTTCCGGCGGCAGCCGCAGCGGAGTAAAAAAACTGACCGTTTCAGACGGTGACCAACGGCAGTTGCGGATCATTGCCGGCAGCGAATTTTCCTTTGCCCTGCTGCCGTTTGATGAATTTGCCATTGATGAGGCTGCCCGGAACGGCAAATCACCTTCCCCTGAAAGCGAAAACTGCCTCTATCTGGATTGCCGCATCGGCGATAAACAGCCGGTGGCTTCCGGTCTGTACCGGATGACGCTCTTTTTCGGTCATTGAGAATTTGCCGCTTCAACTGCATCTCTCTGCCGATTCCCGCCCCCATGCGCTTTGCACCATCGGGCAGTTTGGCAGATCCATGGCGGAAAGTTCTTCAGCGGAAGACATCCCCGTAAGGATTTATTTCCCATGATGCCGGAGTATTCTGCGGTATCGGGCTGATACCGTCTCTTTCGATTTGAGTGCATCCGGAAAATACCGATAAAAATACCGCTGCCGTAATGACAGCGGTGTAAAACCATAATTTTTCCATCACTTAAAAGAGTGTTTCAAAAAGTGAATACTCATTCATTTCCAGCACTTGGAAAACGACGGCGGCAGCGGTGACCAGCAGAGTGACCACCAGCATTGCGGTAAAGAATTTCGATGTCAGCATAATCGCCTCTCTCTGCTTTCAATTACTTTTTGAAGATAACCTTGTCACCGACCTTGATCTGATCGACCTTGCCGTTGGGGATATTGGCGGTGGATTCCAGCGCACCGACATTATTCAAGGTCACAGCGGCGACGAATTTGCCGTCTCTGGTGACCGAGAAGGTCAATCCCGGCTCGATATCAGCATTGACCGTATGGACCCGGTTGCCGATGGTCTGGGAAACGGTGGTAAGGTACCGACATTGATCACGATATATCCGTAATCCTGAGAAACTTCGATAACCGAACCGGCGATGGCACTGCGAGCCTCGTTGGAACCGCGATTCCAGACTTTGGGATTGGCTTCGCTGCTGTCGAGTGAAAGCACCCGTTTGTAATCAGCGATCACATTGTTGAGGCGGGAGATCTCGGAGTCGCGTTTACCGATGGTGGATTTCAAGTTTCCGGCATCGCGTTTGGAAACGCTCAACTGATTCTGCAGGCTTGAGACATTGCCCATCGTTCTTTTGACACCGTCGGAAACTGCATTCGGCCGCTGACCGTTGTCGGTGAATGGCACTCTGACCATACCGGCGATCAAGCGCAGGACATGCGCGTAGTTGTTACGGGCATTTTTATTGGCGTTGAGCACATTGCGTACCGGTGCGATACCGGAAGCCGGATTGCTGAAAAGCAGATTCTGATTGATCGCGGCAAGTTTATTGAGTTCATTGGCGATGCCGATGCGGTTGTTGACCACTTTGGCGACATTATCCCGAACTGTGCGGGAAGTGGCAAAATAGGTTGTCGGATTGATGAAGTTATTGGCATTACCGGTACCGGCATTGACTTTGGTACCGATCTCAGCCATGATCCCGGCCATTTTGGCGCGCTGATCTTTGACTCTTGCCAATTCATTCTGGGTTTTGGCGAGCTGTTTTTTGGTATTTTCCAGATTCTGGGTCAACTCATCATACTGTTTGACGAATGCTTCACTCTGTTTGTTGAGATTTTCCAGTTTTTTGGCGAATTCATCCTGATTGGTGAGCGTATAACTTTTATGTGAAAGTTGATCGGCAGTCAGTTTGGAAGCAAATTTATCATTGGTTCTTTCATCCATTGTCTTGGAACTTTTATAGATGGCTTCGCTCATCTGGGACCAGCCGCTGATAAATTCCACCCGCTTTTCATAAAGGAAGTAGGAAAAGACCGCACTCACCATGGCAAGCAGAAGAACGATGATACAGGCAATAATGTTGAATGTTTTCATTGTCGGAAAATCCTCAGGTTTATATTATATCCAAATAAATATTCAAAATCACAAAACAATATGCACTCTATAAAATCTAACACATAAACGGCTGATGTCAAATAAAGAAACTGCTTTTTTTGCAAAAAAAAGCGTTTTTTATCCGGTTTTGCCATTCAAATCATAAATTTAACGCCGTCTGCCTTGCTGAGTTTACCGGCAAGAAGCCGGGCGTGTTCCATGGAATTCACACTGCAGCTCACCCTCAAAGCCTGATATTTGCCGCCGCCGGAACTCTCCCCCGCCGAAACGGTAAAACCGGCATTTTCCGCCTTGTCGATGGCATCGACCGCCGCCCGGGTCTTCTCCGCCTCTGCGGCGATGGCGATCAACCTGAACTCCCATTGGCAGGGGAATTTTATCTCTTCACCCTTTTTATTCATTTATTTTCCTCCCAGTAAGGGGATATCTCCCGCAGTCTGGCAATGATCGGCGGCAGTTTTTCTGCGACAAAATCCAACTCCTCAGGAGTATTGTAACGGGATAAACTGAAACGGATGGTACCGTGGGCGGCACTGTAAGGCACTCCCATGGCACGCAGGACATGCGACGGTTCCAGACTGCCGGTGGTGCATGCCGAACCGCTGCTGGCACAGATACCGAATACATCCAGCAGCATCAGGATACTCTCGCCTTCGATGCACTCGAAACTTACGGAACTGGTACCCGGCAGACGGTTTTCCAAATCGCCGTTGATCCGGATACGGGGAATGGAAGCCAGCAGTTTTGCTTCAAAATCATCGCGCATTTTTTTCAGAGTGCGGTACTCTTCATCAAGACATTTACCGGCGATCTCGCATGCTTTGCCCAGCGCGATGACCGAAGCGACATTCTCGGTACCTCCCCGGCGGCCGCGCTCCTGATGCCCGCCGAAAATAAGCGGAGTAAACCGGATCCCCCGCCGGATATAAAGGGCTCCGACACCTTTGGGGGAGTGCAGTTTGTGACCGGAAATGGAGAGAAAATCCACTCCGGCAGCATTGACATCTATAGCGACTTTACCCGCCGCCTGCACCGCATCGGTATGGAAGTATGCTCCGGCAGCATGGGCGATCTCAGAGATCTCTGCCACCGGGAAGATCGTTCCGGTTTCGTTGTTTCCCCACATGGCGGAAACCACTGCCGTATTGCTGTCAACGGCATTTTTCAATGCCGCCATATCCAGTTTGCCGCAGCTGTCGACACCGATCAATTCAACGGTATATCCCCGGTGTGAAAGTTCCTCGCAATAGTGGAGAACTGCCGGATGCTCCACCGCCGTGGTCACGATCTTTTTCCGCTCCGGCAATGCTGCTAAAGCGGCATTGATGGCGGCATTGTCACTCTCGGTACCGCAGCTGGTGAAAACGATCTCGGTGGCGTTGCCATCCTTATCCCGGTAAGTTGCTCCAAGCAGTTCTGCCACCTGACAGCGGGCTTTTTCGATATCCGCCGCCACACTGCCTCCGAAGCGGTGGATACTGGAAGGATTGCCATATTTTTCGCAGAAATACGGCACCATTGCCTGAAAAACTTCCGGAGCGACAGCAGTGGTGGCGTTATTATCAAGGTAAATGACTTTATTGCTCATAATGATGCCCCCGGTTCAAAGATTTTCCAGTGCCGCTTTGATGATCTCTCCGGCGGCCTCCGGTGCGGCGGTATTGATACCGGGCTGGACTTCGTAACCGCCGCGGGGGAAACACTCTGCCATCGGCACATAACCGGATTGCGACTGGGCAAGCGATACGATAAAGGTATTTTTGAATGGAGATTTTTCCCGGATGCTTCTGCCGATGCCGTTGAAAGGCTCTCCCGGAAGTGAAACAAATGCCAGCTCTTTTCCGAATTCGATCGCCGTCAGGCGGCAGTCGTGGGAAGGCGTGCTTTTATGATGGCAATCCAATGCCCGCTGGGCGAAAAAGCGCAACGCGGCAGGAACTTTATTGGCAAGATCCTGACTTTCAAAATCCCCCTCTTTGGGAATATCCGGCACCGTATCCAGAGTATGCTGAGCCTCTGCAACCTCTTCCGGAGTAAGTTTGCGGTGGGGGATGGTCACTTTGGAGTTTTTGACCGTGATCTCACCGGCATTGAGTTTTTCCAGTTGACCGAGGGCATTCAATACGATCGCGGCGTAACCCCTGCCGATCCTGACGGCTTCATCGTAACTGCTCTGATTGATCTTCTGGCGGAAATCGAAGTGATTGATGTCGCCGGAAGCATCATCCACCACCAGCACCGGCATGCTTGCTTTAAGTGCATGCTGGATCTCCTGGGCAAAACGGCCGTACCAGTCTGCCGAAACGATGCTTCCGCCGATGGTGTCGCCATGCTGGGCGATATTGCAGATCAAGGCAGCAGTTTTGCCATTCTGGATAATGCGGATAATGCCGATATTACGGTCAAAATCGCTCTCCGGGCGGTCGATATCGGGATTGCACCAGCCGGGATTGGTGACGATGGTACCGTTTTTCATCCAGTAGCGGCGGACGAAACCGTAGGGGTTGTTGTAAACTGAACCGTACTCAACTTCACCGGGCTGCAGATTCATCACTGCCCGTTCCAGAGCCCGGAGCGCACCGTCGACGACCTGATTGAAGGCGTAAAGAGTCCTCTCATCCATCCCCTTGCGGAACTCCGGACCGGTATGGGTGTGATTGGCGCAAATGATCAGATTGTCGTGAAACTCTCTGCCGAATTTTTCACAGATCCGCTTTTCCAGAGCTTCAAGCAATTCAGTATGCACTGCCACCAGATCAAAAACCAGTATCCCGCAACGGACTTTGCCATTGTCGAAGATCACGGTTTTGGCGTAAAGATCATCATACATCCCCTGATTCGGGCGTTGATTCATGTAGCCGGCAAGACCGACTCCGACCGGCGGAGTTATAATTTCCTGAGCGTAACCGATATTCAACATTTTTCACCTCACTGATGGTTAAACTGCGCTGTTAATTGATATGCAAATGAAGATAATGCCCTCTGGTTTCCGGTATTCTGAATGACATCAGAAATGAGAAGGCGGATACTGCGGCAAGGATGATGAATAAGGTCAGATAAGCATCGGCAGAATACACCGTATTGCCGTTGAGTTCCACCTTGTCAAAACAATCCAGCAGCAGCCCGATCAACTGGGAACTTACCGCCACGCCCAGATAACCGAACATATTGCTGGTGGCAGCCGCCTGCCCGACGATATCCTTGGAATTCAACTCCTGCATGACCATGGAAAAGATCGGCGGTATTCCCGCTGACATGGCGAAAAGACAGTAGATCACCGCAAACACCCAGCCGGGCAAATGACAGGCGATCGCCAGAATCATAAAAATCGTGCTTGCCGCCCCGATACCGCAGGCGGTTATCACCAGCGGACGGCGGCGGTTGCCGGTCATCCGGGTGAGAAAACTGGAGGTCAGCATCGTAAACATGCAAATAAGAGTCAGCGCAAAAATGACCCCGGATGCCGCCGCCGAAGAAAATCCGGCAAAATCCTGCAGGAATTTCTTGCCGAAAAAGGTTTGAACCACAAAGTAGATGCAGAAATTCACATTTCCGGCGATTATCGTCATCCAGGTCAGAGGATTTTTCAAAACAAAGATAAAAGGTTTCAGCGAAAAAGGAGTTTTTGATACCGGCGGCAGCGGCACCCGGTTGCGGCAGAGCAGTAAAATCAGATAAAGTACCAGCGACACCACCGCCGCTCCCAGCAGGATATGCCGCCACGGGAAGATGGTACAGAGTCTTTCAAAGGGCAAAGATCCCATCAAACCGCCGCCGTATCCGCAGAAATAGGCGATCCCGAACATCACCGCATAATTTTTTCTGCCGAAAAGCCGGTCGGTCTCTCTTACCACGCTCAAAAACATGGTACTCGCCCCGATCCCGGTCAGCATCCGTGACAGATAGAGCATCGGCAAACTGCTGCACAGAGGAAAGAGGAACGAACCGGCAAGAAAAACCAATCCACCGGTAAGAGTCACCCTCACTCCGCAGAAGTGATCCACCATCACTCCGGAAATCAATTGGCAAATCGCATAAGTGTAAATGAATGAGGCTCCGAGATTTGCCATCTGCACGGCAGACAATCCCAGCTCATTGACCAGAGTATTGTAGATGGTTCCCGGCAGAGCGGTACGCTGAAAATATGAGGTCGCATAGAGCAGCACCAATGGGATGAATATCCCGAAAGAACGCTTGTTTTTGAAAATTTCCTGCCAGAGAGCCATAGCCTTGAATCCTTCCGTTTCCAATCTTATTAATATAGCATCAAATGCCCGTTTTTTCAATTATCCGCTTGACAAAAAAAAGCCGTGGTGCTACTTTTGATATTGCTCACTTTTCCGGATTTTCCGGCGGGGCAATTCCGGGGGCAATACCCAAAGAGCTTGAAAGATCAGCATCAATGATCCGGATCACAGCAAAACGGGTGGAAAGATTTTTAACAGCAAATGGAATACGATATGGGTAAAAGCGTTTATTTCGATCATGCAGCAGCATCGATCCCGTCAAAAGAGGTGTTGGATTTTTACGGCAATGCCGCCGGAAAATATTTTGCCAACCCGGAAGCAGTACACGATCTTGCCTACCGGGTAAAGCGCGAATTGACTTCGGCGGCGGAAAGATTGTCGATGCTGCTCTTTGACCGCAGTGACTACCCGGTGATCTGGGGTAATTCTGCGACGGAACTCTTTGGCATGCTTGCCTCTTTCCCGGAATTCACCGCCTCGGCAGCGTCTTTGCTGGAACATCCGGCTCTGCTTGCCAATTTGCGCAGCAACACCAGATTTTCCCATCTTCCGGTAACCCGCCGGGCGGGTATCATCGTGCCGGAGCAGATCCCCGGCGATCTGCCGCTGGCATGCACCCATCAGGTACAGAGTGAACTCGGTTCCATGCCGCAATGCGGAAAGTTGTTTTCCCTCCTGCATCCCCGCTGCCGCATGCTGGATGCAGTACAGGCGGCGGGCAAGATGAAACTGGATAAAAACAGTGATATCTGGGTGATTTCCGGAGTGAAGTTCGGTTCTCCCGGCGGAGCGGCGATGCTGCTTGCCCCTGACGGGGCATATACCGGCAAACTTCTGGAATATGCCGGATTTCTGCGCAAAGAACTTTATGCGGTTTCCAGAATCAATGTTCCGGAAATACTTACCATGGTCTTCGCCGCAGAAAAGGCGGTGGCGGCAATGGATGAGAATTTTAATAAAGTAAGTGAAATAAACCGCTTCCTGCGCCGCGAAACCGCCGAATTGGGCATAACACCAACTCTGGAAGCGGATGTGGATACTTCGCCGTACATCCTCAATTTACTGCTGCCGTCTCAGGAGTCGGCAGTCGTTGTCCGGGCACTGGGCAAAGCCGGGATATACACTGCTTCCGGCAGTGCCTGCAGTGCCGAAAGCGGCAAACCGCCGTTATCGCTGACGGCGATGGGGGTTTCTGCCAAAAAAGCCTACCGGGCACTGCGGCTGAGTTTCGGAGCGGCAAATACTCCGGAAGATGCGGAAAAATTCCTTGCAGAACTGAAAATCGTATTGAAAAATTACTGATTCAGTATTATCTTTTATCCCGGAATGATATCAATCCCGGATAAGTAAAAAGGATAATGCTGACCATGTATAAAAAATCCATCCTCGCCCTTCTGCTTCCGGCGGTCTGCTTTGCGGCCGTCACCCTCTCTGCCAAAGTCATCGAGATCCGCAAAAGAAGCGATTTGAATCCCTCGATCGCACCATGCACTGTCGCCGGAGACCGGGAGTTGAGCGATCAACTGAATCGTTTTCTGCTTTTCTGCGGCTGGTTTGACCGTGCCGCCAGCATCAAAAGTGCCGACTACAATATTCAGGCATCCAGATCCGGCAGCAAAGTGGATCTTTACCTTTACCGCGGCGAAAACCGGATCACCGGATGGCGTTTCGATGCCTCAAAGGGGGCGCGGGAAACAGCAAAAACGATCGTGGATACGGTCATCGAATATGTTTTCAAACAGCTGAAAGTGCGGGGATTCTGTCACAGCCGGATCGCTTTCGGAGCGCAAACCGCTTCCGGAGTGCGGAATATCTTTCTCTGCGACATCGACGGCGGCAATGTCACGCCGTTGACCAACTACCGCTGCCTCAATGTCGAACCATGCTGGAACCCCAACGGCAAATCCATCTTTTTTTCCAAATACGGCCGTTCCGGGATCGATGTGGTGGAAACCACTGTCGGTAAAGTGCGCCGCAGCCGGATCGTTTCCTCTTTCAGGGGAATAAATGCCGGAGCAGCGGTGTCGCCTGACAGCAAATTTCTGGCGGTGATCCTCAGCCCGGATCATCAGGTCGACCTCTACATCCTCGGTTTGCACCAGCGTTCCAGAAAGCGGTTGACCAGGGGGATCGCGGTGGAGGCTTCTCCCTGCTGGAGTCCGGATGGGAAAAAACTTGCCTTCGTCAGTGACCGGAACGGCAATCCCCGGATATTCACCGTCAATGCCGACGGTTCCGGCTTGACTCTCCTGCCAAAAATCGCCAACGGCGTGGATGCCGTCACCCCCGCATGGAGCGATGACGGCAAAATCGCTTACGCCACCAGATTGCGCGGCAGTGCCAACTATGTGCTGGCGGTCTATGATTTGAATGACCGCACCAATAAGGTCGTCACCAGAGGCGGCGGCAGCTGGGAATCCCCCGGCTGGGCGGCAGACAACCGTCAGGTGGTGTGCAAACGGACGATCAACGGTAAATCCTCACTCTGGATCGTCGATACCCGTACCGGCAGGGAGCGTGAATTGCTCCGCACTGGTACTGAATTGTTCGATCCGGCATGGTCGCCCTGCATAAAACGGTGATTTACTATGTTTGATACGGCAGAATATTTCAATTCTCTGGATATGTTCGGCATCCGCCTCGGTCTGGCGGCAACCAATGAATTGATGGAACGCGCCGGACACCCCGAAAAAAATCTGCGCTTCATCCATATCGCCGGCACCAATGGCAAAGGTTCCACCGGAGCCATGCTGGAAAGGTCTCTGCGGCAGGCGGGATTGCGTACCGGATTTTACACTTCCCCGCATCTGATCGACATCAAAGAGCGTTTCCGGATCGACGGCAAAGCGGTCTCTGCCGAAGAATTCAACCGCGCCGGTAAAGAGCTGCACGATCAGGCTGCCGGCGGCAGATTCAGTTACTTTGAATTTGCCACCGTGCTGGCAATGAAAATTTTTGCCGCCGCCGCCGTCGATGCCGTCATCTGGGAAACCGGTATGGGCGGCAGACTGGATGCCACCAATGCCGTCACTCCGGATGTTTCCGTAATCACCAATATCGCCCTTGACCATCAGGGGCATCTGGGAGACAATGTCGCAGCGATCGCCGGAGAAAAAGCGGGGATCATCAAACCGGGAAAACCGGTTTTTCACGGAGTTCTGCCGCCGGAAGCAGAAAAAGTAATCAGGGAGGCTGCCGCCGCTGCCGGAAGTCCCGTTTACCCTCCGGAATTCCCGGTGCCGGAAGTTTCCGGATTTGACGGGATCTGTCAGCAATTTACCTATGACGGCAAAAAGATCTCGCTCGCCCTTCCCGGCAGGATGCAGCGGGAAAACTTCCGCATCGTTTACAATCTGCTCAAGTACCTTGCCCCGAAGTGGAACTTCCGGTTATCAACCGCATTGGAAGGGCTGTCAAAAGTCGGCTGGCCGGCAAGATTCCAGCACTTGAATAATATCATCATCGACGGCGGGCACAACCCCGATGGGGTAAAAGCCCTGTATGAGGCGGTTATTGAGCGTTATCCGGAAGAAAAATTCACCATCGTCTATGCCGCATTCGGCGACAAACACGCTCCGGAATGTTTGAAGTTTCTGGAAAAGATCGCCGACAGATTTATTTTCACCGTTCCCGGTGCCGGGGGCAGAGCCGCCTACTCTCCGGCAGAGTTGACCACCTTTACCGGTATTTCCTCCACAGTGGAATATGATCCGGCAAAAGCGGTAGATCAAGCGGTGAAAAACAGCCGCAACCGGGTCATTATCTCCGGTTCTCTCTACCTTGCCGGTATTGCCCTTGAAATACTTTCCACCCCGGAAAGTGTTCTTGATCTGCCCTGACGGCTCTGATCACTGAAAAAACATCATCGGAGTATTTTTACCGTATCCACCCGCACTCTGAAAAACTGCAGTTGCGTTACTGCATACACTTTTTCAGGTGTTCTTCATCCGGCGGAGTTGTCAGCAGACTTACCACGATCAAAGTGATGATCGACAGCGGCAGAGCATAAACAAATGGATCGACATAGGGCCACGGATGGATCG
>JAFVZG010000029.1 GCA_017508285.1 Lentisphaeria bacterium
AACTGGAGCCTACATCCGGACTTGAACCGGAGACCTCATCCTTACCAAGGATGTGCTCTACCGACTGAGCTATGTAGGCCCGTACATCACAGAGAATTGGTACTCGAGGGGGGACTTGAACCCCCAAGGATTGCTCCATATGGACCTCAACCATACGCGTCTGCCAGTTCCGCCACCCGAGCACTTTGCACTCGCCGTTTTACTTCGGCGTGATATGCGAACAAAACATAATATAGTTATGCTTTAGCCGATTTTCAAATGGTTTTTCGGATATTTTTTGATTTTTTTGCGGTTTTTACGGATTTTTCCGCAAAAAAACGGTCAGAATCCCAACAATTCCTTAACAAATCCCGGCTTGGCAAATGCCGCCTGATGAACTTCCTTATTATAGTAACGCAGACCGGGAATGATCTTTTCTGCAGTTTCCGGACTCAAAATCGCCGGTTCATGGCGGTCAGTTGCCACGCAGCAGCCGATCATACCGGTAGGATAAGTCGGCACCGAGATCGCCGCATAATCCACAAAAGCAAAATTTTTCCGCGCGGCAGAAACCAGCTGCCTGACCACATCCGGCAGCAGCCAGGGGGATTCCGCCTGAGTACCGACCACACCTCCGGGGCGCAATGCCTTTTTCAAATCAGCATAAAATGCCTCTCCGAAAAGCGGCGCACCCGGGCCGCCGGGATCGGTGGAATCCACGATCACCAGATCATAATATCCCGGTTTGCGGCGGATGAATTCACTGCCGTCTTCAATGTGTACCGTCACCCGCGGATCATCAAACCCGCACGCCATCTCCGGAAGAAACTCCCTGGAAAGCCGGATCACCTCTTCATCGATTTCGCAAATATCCAGCACCTCCGGTTCAGGGTGCCGGGCCAGCTCCCGTAAAACTCCGCCATCCCCGCCGCCGATGACCAATATCCGTTGCGGGGAACCATGGGTGTAATACGGCAGATCCGCCATCATTTCCTGATAAGCAAATTCATCTGCGGAAGTGGATTGGATTATCCCATCCAGCAGCATCAATTTGCCGAGGCGGGCAGTTTCAAATATTTCGATCTTCTGAAATTTGCTCTGAGTGCAGCACAAGGTACGGGTGACTTCGATGGTCTGCCCATAACCGTCGCCGGTTTCAGTTACCCATTTACCTGCCATCACTCAAACTCCGGGGCTTCGGTTTCCACATCTCTGCCATTCCAGCAGTAGGTACATACGCGCTCCTGCGGCAGACCGATCGCCTTGATGAGAGACTCCAGTTTCTGGAACTTCAATGAGGTCAGATTGAGATCTTTGCGGATCTCCTCGACCATCTGCAAATACTTCGGTGAATCGTAAGTAAGATACTCCTGCAGCACCTCTTTGGTGACATGCCCGCCTTCCAGACGGCTGATCGCCCGGCGCGCCGCCAGATCCAATTCACTGCGGGAACGGGAGAAATTCAAAAAGCGGCAGCCGAAAACCAGCGGAGGACACGCTGAACGCATATGCACCTCTTTGGCTCCCCGGCGGTAAAGCCTGCCCACCGTATCGCGCAGCTGGGTACCGCGGACAATGGAATCGTCGCAGAAAAGCAGTTTTTTATTGCGGATCTGTTCTTCGACAGGAATAAGTTTCATTCTGGCGATCTTCTCCCGGATCTTCTGATCCTGCGGGGTGAAACTGCGCGGCCAGGTCGGAGTGTACTTCACAAACGCCCGCTGATACGGTTTATGCGCCGCATTGGAGTAGCCGACAGCGTGCGCCACACCGGAGTCGGGAATACCGCAAATCGAATCGATTTCCGGCAGGATATCCTTATCCTGTTCCGCCATGATCGCCCCGTTGCGGTAACGGGTGCTCTCGGTATTCACCCCCTCGTAACAACTGGAAGGATAACCGTAATATACCCAGTAAAAACTGCAGATCTTGCAAGTTCTGCCCGGAGGGGTCAACTGTTTCACCCCGTCTGCCGTGATCTCCACCACCTCGCCGGGCCCGAGTTCCCGGAGCAATTCGTAATCCAGATTCGGGAAAGCGGTCGTTTCCATCGTCACGGCAAATGAACCGGGTTTTCTGCCGATGATCACCGGAGTTCTGCCGTAACGGTCACGCGCGGCATAGATGCGATCCTTGCGCAATATCAGCATGGAACATGATCCGTCTATCACCCGCTGAGCATATTCGATACCGGCAGAAACCGTATTGCCGCGGCTGATGAGCATGGCAACCACCTCAGTCGGATTGGGTTCACCGTCACCCGATTCAGAAAGGTGCGAACAACCGGAAGAAAAGCCCTGCTCGATGATCTCATTGATATTATTGATCTTGGCAACCGTGGAAATGGCGAAAGTGCCGAGCTGACTGGTGATGATCAGCGGCTGATCTTCAGTATCGCTGATAACTCCGATACCGCATTTGCCCTCAAAACTGCCGATCTCATCATCAAATTTGGAACGGAACTGCGAATTGCTGATATCGTGAATACGGCGGGTTATACCGCCATCTTTGCGGGCGACCGCAATACCGCCGCGACGGGTCCCCAAATGCGAATGATAGTCGATGCCGAAATAGAGATCACTGACACAATCCCCACTGGAAACCACTCCGAAAAAACCACCCATTATCCAAACTCCCGGTCTTTGTTATCGTAAATCATATAATACTTATTGCATAAAATAGCCGTCCCCGGCTGATTTTTCAAGGGTAACGGCAAAAATTTTTCACAGAGTCAATCACCGCCGCCGCCGGCGATTTGCGCGGCAAGGCGAGTAAATTCGTCACCCCGTTCAGCGTAATTTTTGAACATATCCATACTCGCGCAAGCCGGAGAAAGCAGTACCGTATCCCCGGGATGAGCCAATCTTACAGCTGAAGCGATCACCTTTTCAAAGTCGTCCCCGCAATCGACGAGCGGACATTTGCCGATCAATACCGCGGCAATATCTTTGCGGTCAGCTCCGTAGAGCACTGCCGCCCGGAAACGGTCACTGCGGGAACCAAGAGGCGAAAAATCCATCCCTTTGCCCAGCCCGCCGAGCAGGATCACCAGTTTTCCCGGCAGAGAATCGATCGCCGCCAGAACCGCCGCCGGATTGGTACCCTTGGAGTCATCCACAAATGTGACCCCGTTATACACTCCGGTGACTTCCACCCGGTGTCTGCCCCGCCGGAAACTCTGCAATGCCCGGATGAATCTTTCACTTCTGACTTTTTCAAGCGGTAAAAAACGCAGGATCAATTCAACCGCGGCAGCGGCATTTTCCCCATTGTGAAACCCCGGCAGATCGCTTCCGGAAAGATCAAAAAACTCCTCCCCATCCAGAATCAGACGGTGTTCACGGTACTCCACCCGGCGGCGATACTCCGGAAAACTCAAGCCATAGATCCGGTTCTCTTCCGGCACATGGGTGAATATCTTCTCTTTGGTCGCGCAATATTCGGCAAAACCGCCGGGATAACGGTCGATATGATCACTCTGAAAATTCAGGATCACTGCCGCCAGCGGCGCAAAATCCGAGATTTTTTCCAACTGGAATGAACTTACTTCAATGACCGCCACCTCACAATCCCCCGGTTCAGCGGCAAGATCAGAAAGCGGCCTGCCGATATTGCCGCACACCTCTGCTGACACACCGCAATTTTTCAAAAGATGGCAGGTCAATTCGGTGGTGGTGGTCTTGCCGTTGGTACCGGTGATCGCCAGAAGCGGTTTATTCCAGAAACGGCAGGCGAATTCCATCTCACTGACGATCTTTCTGCCGCTTCTCAATGCCGCCTGATAAAGCGGTGATTTTGCCGGATGCAAACCGGGAGATACCACGATCCAATCCCCATCAGGCAAAACTGCACCGTCGCCATCATTGACAACGGTGCAGCTGATATTATTGGCGGCACAGAGTTTTGCCGCAGCTTTGCCGGAAATCCCGGCACCGAGGACAGTTACATTTTTCACCATGAACCGCACCTCTTGATAACGTTATTTCAACCGTTTCATCTGCGGGAAAAGGATCACATCACGGATGGATTCCGCACCGGTGAGTGCCATGACCAGACGGTCGATACCGACACCCATACCGCCGGCGGGCGGCATGCCGTATTCCAATGCGGTGAGGAAGTCCTCATCCACCTTGTTCTCCAATTCATCTCCCTCTTCTTTAGTCGCTTCAAACTGATCCATGAAACGCTGACGCTGGATAATGGGGTTATTCAACTCGCTGTAAGCCGGAGCCAATTCCATACCGTTGACGCCCAATTCAAAGACATCCACCAGTGACGGATCATCGGCACAGGGGTTGGCAAGCGGCAGCAATTCCGCCGGAAGCCGGGTGACAAAGGTCGGCTGGATATTATTCGGCTCGACCAGTTTTTCATAAAGTTCGTTGGTAACTTCCAGATCGCTCATGGATGAGTTGACATCCAAACCGAGTTCCTGACCGCGGGCAACTCTTTCTGCCGGAGTGATATCGAACCAGTCTTCGCCGCCTTTTTCTTTGCACAGCTCATGATAAGTTGCCCGGCGGAAAGGCGGAGTGAAATCGATGATCTTACCATCGCCGTGGTCGATTTTCAGCGTGCCGCAAACTTTCATGGCAACGGTGGAGATCATGGATTCGATCAACTCCATCATGCCTTTGCAGTCGCTGTACGCCTGATAAATTTCCAGCATGGTAAATTCCGGATTGTGACGGCGGTCAAGACCCTCGTTACGGAAAGAACGGTTGAGTTCAAAGACCTTTTCAAAGCCGCCGACCAGCAACCGCTTCAAATACAATTCCGGAGCGATACGCATGTAAACCGTGCTGTTCAATGCGCCGTAGAAGGTCTCAAACGGAGTAGCGGATGCACCACCGGCAAGCGGCTGGAGCATCGGAGTTTCGACCTCCATAAAACCGCGGTCGGCAAGGAAGTTGCGCACTTCACGGATGATCGCTGAACGCTTGCGGAATACATCTTTGACCTCCGGATTGGCGATCAGATCCAGATAACGCTGACGGTAACGCTGCTCCACATCCACCAGACCGTGGAATTTTTCCGGCAGCGGACGCATCGATTTGGAAAGCAGCTGCACCTCTTTCACCCGGAGAGTCAATTCACCGGTACGGGTGGTGAAAAGCGTACCTTTCACACCGATGATATCACCGATATCCAATTTGCGGCAGAGAGCAAACATCTCTTCGGACATGTCACTTTTGCCGGCAAACAACTGCAATCTGCCGGTGCTGTCACGCAGGTCGGCAAAGATGGATTTGCCCATACCGCGTTTGGCAGTCATGCGCCCGGCGACCACGGCACCGGGAGCGGGAAGTTCGCTGCCTTCCGGAGGAAGTTCCTTCTGCCGGACAACTTCGATCAACTCCACACCGGGGAATGCTCCGCCGAAAGGATTGACTCCTGACTGCTGATATTCACGGATCTTGGCGAGCCGCTGCTCAAACATATCCATATTCTGGACGGCATTGTTTTCAATGTTTTCGGACATAACTGCTCCTTGTATTGATAAATGTTAAAACATATTTTTCATAATATAGCACACTTTACACTCAAATGCCACAAATCAGGGGGCAACTTTTTTCATAAGTGCCGCAAATGCCCCGTCATGTCCGTCATCCGGAAGCAAAGTACACTCTTTCACCACTTCCCAACCGCTGATTCGGGTCAAT
The DNA here is from genome assembly GCA_017508285.1 of Lentisphaeria bacterium. GTDB lineage: Bacteria > Verrucomicrobiota > Lentisphaeria > Victivallales > Victivallaceae > UBA1784. The sequence continues at coordinate 5,643 of JAFVZG010000029.1, forward strand.
GCCCGGTTTTCATCCTCTTCTATCGAACAGCTTGAAACCAGCAGGAAACCATTATCCTGCGTCAACTCTGCCGCCCGGCGGACTATTCTGCGCTGCAGACGCATAACTTCTGCCAGCGCACTTCCGGAAAAACGCCACAATGCATCCGGGCGGCGGCGGAAAACTCCGGTATTGGAACAGGGGACATCGGCGATGACCAGATCGAATTTTCCGGTGATTTCCGACGGATCGGCAGTTATCACCTCGCCATTGATCCGGTGACGGGCAAAATTTTCCCGGGTCTGCTCCTGACGGAGAGCGGAAATATCCGCCGCAGTTATCCGGGAATCCGGCGGCAGAAACTCCGCCGCCATCAATGTTTTCCCGCCGGGAGCGGCACAAAGATCAAGAAAGGTGCGGCAGTTCCCGGCAACTTCTTCTGCCAGAGATACCGCCAATGCCGCCGCCGGATCCTGAATATAATAACTGCCGGAAGCGAACTCTGCCGAAGTCAATACTTTTGCCGCCTCCCACGCGGCGAACCGGAAACTGCCGGGAGCCCAGACCGCCCCGGCTCCTTCCGGAAGTTCCGCCCCGCGGCACAAACGGAAAGTAAATTCCGGCTTCATCAGAAACAACCGGGCAAAACGGGCGACCTCAACGGGAGAAAAATTTTTCTGCCACCGTTTCAATATTCCATCCGGCAAAATATCTTCCGGCGCAGAAGGAATGGTAAAATCTTCTGCCAGCACCCTGCGCAGCAGGGCATTGACAAATTTATCTGCATGATGTTTTTTGGCAAGAGTGACTGCCACATTGACCACCGAATAAGGCGGAACCGCCTGCTGGAAACGGCACTGCGTGACCGCCGAATCCAGCAATGCCCCGATCTCCGGAGCCGCCGGTTTGCGGCAGAATTTCATCCATGACCGCCGGATACTTTTGCGGTAACGGTAGAACTGGATAAGCAGATGCTCCAAAATTCTCCGGCACTCATCCGGCAGATGCATCAACGCATCATCAAGAGTCATCTTACCGGAATCAACTGCCGTCACCGCAGTCACTGCGGCGGAAAGGACGTTTTCCAGCATGCTGCTGCCGGAAGCAGTTTTACGCTTATTCATCACCGAGATACGATCCGGTTTCAAGGTAATTCACCAGATAATCCGCCACCGCCTCATCCAATGACATGATCTTCTCATTATACCCCAGAGCGCGGAGTTTGCTGATCTTGGCGCAAGTATAATATTGATAACGGTCACGCAAAGACTCCGGCATATCGATATACTCGATATTCACCGGTTTTTTCAGGGCATTGAATGCTGCTGTAACCAGATGATTCCAACTTTCAGCCACCCCGCTGCCGATATTGAATAATCCGGAGGCTTTGGGATTATTGAAGAGGAATTCCACCATCTTCACCGCATCTTTCACATAGAGGAAATCCCGCAGCTGTTCGCCATCGGCATACTCCGGTTTATAGGAGCGGAAAAGTTCCATTTTTCCGGTCGCGCTGATCTGTTCCCAACTGCGCAATGCCACACTGCGCATATTCGCTTTATGTCTCTCATTCGGACCGTAAATATTGGAAAATTTACATCCGGTAATCTCTCCCAGCATCCCCCGGCGTTTCGCCCAGAGATCAAAAAGCTGTTTGCTGTAACCATACATATTCAGCGGACGGAGATTTTCGATCGTACTCTCATCGTCATCGTAACCCTGAGAACCGTCGCCGTAAGTAGCACAGCTGGAAGCATAGACCAGACGGATATGATGATCCACACAATATTGCGCCACCATTGCAGTATAACGGAAGTTGTTGTCAATAAGATAACTGGCATCTCTTTCCGTCGTGGATGAGCAGGCTCCGAAGTGGATTATCCCCTCGATCTTTCTGCCGTCGAAAAAACCGGCAAGCAGTTTTTCCCGGAAATCTCCGCGCTCAAGGTAATCATCAAACTTCAGCGGCGCAAGATTTTTCCACTTATCCGTGGTGTTGCCGAGGTGATCGACGACCAATATGTCGCTGATCCCCGCTTTATTGAGCTGCCACACCATCGCACTGCCGATCAACCCGGCGCCACCGGTAACAATGAACATCTCTCTTTCTCCCGTATCAGAATTTTATTGAGGAAACGGCAGTATCCAACTGCTGCAACACCACATTCTGAGTATTATTCATCACATCATTCAAGCCGGTCAGATTGGCAGTAACCGAGTACTCCACATCCCACTCCCAGCCGTCATCGTAATCCCGGTCAAATCCCACCGTCGCCACCAGCTGCCAGCAGTGGAATTTGCGCAAAACTGCCAAACCGATCTTATCCAGAGATCCTTCGGTAACATCATAGGTCAGGAAAAATTCTCCCATCGTCCGGCGATCCGGCGTCAGAGGCAGAGCCGCATTCAAATAGAAACTCTCATCGGTTTCGTTGTTGAATTGCTCAAAGTAACTGGCGGCATTGACCTGCGTCAGAGTCGATCCCATGGAGTATGAACTGCGCATACTGTAAGGACGGGTGTACTTGTAACCGAAAGAAAATTCCCAATCTTTTGCCGGTGAATAAGTGACATTGATATTCCACAAATTCAGCCAGTCCAGAGCCAGACCGGTCTTTCCGGCATTGCGCCCGTGGCGGATCGTATCAGCCACTTCGCTGTCACCGGCGACATCGATCAGAAATTCGGTATTGACCGAAAGCCCTTTGAATAACTTCAATGACATCAGAGTACCCACATTGCCGCACTGGCTCAAACCATCTTCTTTTTCCATGTGGATATCCCAGTAATTTTCCATATACAGCAGATCTTCCACGCTGTTGCCCCGGCGGGTCTGCAAACGGTTGACCACTCCGAAACGCACAAAATTCTGTTTGGTGATCCGGTCGACATCATCAAAGAAGTAGATCTTTTTACGGTCAAGGGTCGGTTTGGGGATAAAGGTGTAATTCATATACGGCTGAACAATGTGGCGCAAGCCGTCGATCCGGAAAAAGCCGCTCTGCAGATCCTGCCAGGTATTGTGGAACTTGGTGGATAATTCAAAACCCAACTCACCGATCAGGCGAACCTTTGAGCCGCCCTTGCGGTCATAATTATTGAAACGGTAACGGCCGTCACTCTGCGGTTCGGCGGCGGCAAACATCTTCTGCAGATCTTCATTGCGCACCTTGCCCTTGCTGGTGTGGGAATAGGTCGTCAAACGGAACCCGGCCCGGGGAACCAGAGAAAAATAGCGGTTGGCAATGGGATAGTAGAAAAAGTGCGTCGTATCAAAACGGAAGTTGTCATAATCTTTCAACTTGCTGTATCCGCGCGGCGGATCATCATCAAAGTCGATCCACTTGCGCCGCATGTATGCCGCCGATGTCTCACTCTGATAGTAAATGCCGGTATCAAATATCTCCTGCCGCGGCATATCCATGCGCAACTCCGGGAATTTCTCGGTCACAGTATAAAAATCGTTTACCCGCCAACGGCTGTAAAGTGAAAATCCGAAGCGGTCAAACTGCTGTTCCAGAGCAGCGAAAGTCGCCGGCTGAGGATCCTGATCGTACAACTTCGTGAAGAAATCCCGTTTGAAATACGGATCACTCTGATAATCAAAAACTCCCCGGAAATCCAGTCGCGGCGTGATATGGGTCACATTGCTGATGCGGAAGTCGAAACGGGATTTGGGAATACTCAGACGGAAGTCATCATAATCATCCGTTTCGTAACGGTCACGGTCATAAATCGAGTAGACAAAGAAATCTGTCCGGCTTTCCGGCGCAACGATCCTGCCCTCTGCTCCGTAGCCGAAACCGCGTTTTTCGTACCAGTCAGCATGAAGTTTCACCGATGAATAAGGATCATCGGTCAGAACAAACTGCTTGTATAAGTTGATATAGTAACCCAGTGATGAACTTTTGCCATACTGGAATCCGGCGATACCGGGATTCTCATCTTTCGGCTTGTAAAATGCCGGAAGCCAGAATACCGGGATGCCGTAAACCTTAACTATGCCGTTTATCAGCAGTATCGACCGGTCACCCCGGTCAAAATCGGCATGTTTCATCTCATAAAAACGGGCCTCATGCGGAGTCAGCCGGATCTCGGAAGCGGCGATGGAGTAGTGGGCACTGTCTGACTCCAGATAACGGCAGGAACTGACTTCCGCACCTTTGAGGGTAATGACCCCATCCGGAGTACGCACCCCGCTGTCAGCCTTGCAGACAAATGTGGCGTAAGATATCGCCGGATTTATCATACTGAAGTAACCGCTGGCGAGGTTTCCGGTGACTTTATCGGCAGTGATCTTATCGGCCTGCACCGCATATTTCACCTTGTATTCAGCTTCTCCGAAAAGCGAATAGCCCGGAACAACTTCTCTCACATAGAGATCGGCGGCACGCTCCATGGCGGCGATTTTTTCCAGCGGGAATGAGCCGCTGCCCTCCTGCCAGCGGAATATCCGGATGTTTCCGGCAGCTTCAAAGTCACGGCTGCGGGTGTTGACGATGATCTGATCGGCAAAAATTTCCAACTCTCCGACCGGCAGATAGGCATTACCCTCGATGATGATATTCTGACCGACGGCACGCCACGAATCGGCATACAATCTTTTAAAGTTGTCAGGAGAGAGTTTTTTCAACTGCGACAATCCCGTGCCGGCACTCAACTGCAGTGCCAGAAAAACACCGGTAACTGCAGCCAATATGCTGAAAATCCTCCCCGGTCTGCCGATGCCCCCCATGATCTTACTTCTCCTCCTGTTGCCAGCGGTCAAATGCCGCCGCAATAAAATCTTCCACCGCCTGCTGCTGAAGCTGACCGTTGCCCTCGATATCCATCGCCGCGCCGAATTCAAAACGGACATCCCGCTCCGGATAAAGCGGCCCGAGATCACGGATAACTCTGCCGCTTTCCAGCAGATCGGTCTTCAATGCCAGCGGCACCACCGGCACCCCGGCTGACTTCGCCAGTTTTATACCGATGGAGTTGAATTGTTCACGGTCGAAATTGCGGGTTCGGGTGGATTGGGGAAAGACGATCATGGATCTGCCGGATTGCAGAACCTTTTTCCCTTCAGTAAGCACCGTTTTCAAATCCTCCCGGGGATTGACCCGCGAAACCCCGATCGCTCCCAGCGCATTGAGGATATCTTTCATATACGCAGTGCGGAGCAGAGATTCTTTGACCACAAAGGAAAAATCCACATACTCCCGCATCACCGCATGAAGCGAGGCGGTTTCCAGCAGACTCATGTGGTTGCCGATGATCACCGCCGGACGCCCCTGCAGATCGCGCAGATGATTCAAACCGCGCAGATGCAGTTTTGCCCCGCAATTTTCGATCAGACGGATATTTTCATTGGAATAATGGATCTGATTATCCTTATCCAGAAGTCCTCTGGCGGCACATCTGCCGCTGCGGATAAAGGTGCCGAAGTTGTGAAAATAAAAATACCAGCGGCTTTTGAACATCAGTTTGAAAAGCAGCGATACCGGATGATTTTCCGGAGTATCGTAACTATCCATACCGCCAAATAAATATTCAGACATCAGAAGTCTCCCAGCCAAATACGATTTTTGCCAATGATTTAATATATCACCGCTACTTGCATAATGCAAGAATCCCCCGCCGTTCCGCAAAGATGCAACTTACGGAACGGCAGGCTTTTTCAATGATGCTCAGTTGCCCAGCACCGCCAGCAGTTTTCCGGTTTCTTCAGCTTTCTGCTCCAACTCTGCCAGTTTGCTGCGGGTATCAGCCACCACCTGTGCCGGAGCGGAGGAGACAAATTTCTCATTTGCCAGACGGGCTCTGGTTCCCGCGATCCACTTATCCAGATCGGCAAGCTGCTTTTTCAAACGGGCGATCTCGGCATCGACATCGATCAGGTCGGCAAGCGGCAGACTGATCACACCGCAAACCACCGTCTGACTGACGGCGGCACCGCGGGAAGGATCGAATGCTTCGGCAGATATTTCGATATCTTCAGCATTGAGCAGGCTCTTCAATGAGGGCAATTCATTGCTGAGAAACTCCAGCATTTCGCCATTGGCGGCTTTGATGTGGAATTTGAGTTTTTTGCCATCCGGCAGATTGTAGCTGCTGCGCAGGAAGCGGCCGGCACGCACCAATTCAAATTTACCGTCGACCGCAACTGCCGCCCCGGCATTGCTGCGGCCGCTGCCGGTGGTCGGGAATTCCTCATACATCAGGAATTTGCCCTCTTCCACAAAGCCCATGCGGTGCGCCAGTTCCTCAGTGATGAACGGCATAAAGGGATGGAGCAGTTTCAAGATGCGGAAAAGAGCGTAGTCCAATACTGCCAGCGCGCGCTCTTTGGCTTCACCGCCGGCACGCATCGGAACTTTTTCCGCCTCAACGAACCAGTCGCAGAAATCGCTCCACACCAGATCGTAAAGCGCATGTGCCGCTGCGTGGAAACGGAAATTCTCCAACTCATTTTCAATGGTTTCAGTGGCGGCATCCAGTTTGGCAAGCATCCAGTTTTCATCAGCCGACAAAGCACCTTCCGGCAGTTTGCGGCAATCAGCGGAGCAATCGCCCTGCATCTGACGGAACCGGCAGGCATTCCACAACTTGTTGGCGAAGTTTCTGCCGATCTCGCATTTTTCATTGCTGTATTTGATATCCATGCCGATGGGGGCAATGTAGGCGATGGAAAAGCGCAGCGCATCCGCGCCGTACTCTTTTATCACATCCAGCGGGTCGGGGGAGTTGCCCAGACTCTTGGAGAGTTTTCTGCCCAGATCGTCGCGGATGATACTGGTAAAGTAGACATTGCGGAAGGGTATCTCACCGGTAAATTCGCACCCTGCCATGATCATTCTTGCCACCCAGAAAAAGATGATATCCGGCCCGGTCACCAAATCGTTGGTGGGATAGAATTTCGCCATCTCCTCCTTGCCGCCGTTGGGCCAGCCCATGATCGAAAACGGCCACAGCCAGCTGCTGAACCAGGTATCCAGCACATCCTCTTCCTGACGCCAGTTGTCTCCGGCGGGAGGTTCTTCACCGACATAGACTTCGCCTTTTTCGTTGTACCATGCCGGGATGCGGTGTCCCCACCAGAGCTGACGGGAAATGCACCAATCCTGGATATTTTCCATCCAGTGGAAATAGGTTTTGCTCCATCTTTCAGGATAGAATTTGATCTTGCCGCTTTTCACCGCTTCGATAGCAGGTTTGGCAAGTTCGCCCATTTTGCAGAACCACTGGGCACTGACCAGGGTTTCGATCGGCACATTGCCGCGCTCGGAAAATCCGACGGCATGGGTGATATCCTCGATCTTCTCCAGCAAACCGGCCTCTTCCATCCGTTTTACGCAGAGATCACGGGCGGCGAAGCGATCCATACCGGCAAACTCCGCCGGGCAGAGATCATTGAGAGAACCATCCGGATTCATGATATTGATAACTTCCAGATTGCAGCGTCTGCCGACTTCAAAGTCGTTGGGGTCATGTCCCGGAGTGATCTTCACACAACCGGTCCCTTTGGTCGGGTCGGCATGCTGATCGCCGACAATGGGGATCTCGCGGTCGGTCAGCGGAAGTTTGACCATTTTGCCGATCAGGTTTTTGAAACGGGGATCTTCCGGATGAACTGCCACTGCCGTATCACCGAACATGGTTTCCGGGCGGGTGGTGGCGACCGTCAGGTAACCTGAGCCGTCAGCCAGCGGATAGCGGAAGTAATAAAATTTGCCCGCAACATCCTTGTAGATGACCTCTTCATCCGACAAAGCACTCTTCGCCGCCGGACACCAGTTGATCATTCTCTGACCGCGGTAGATATAACCTTTTTCATAAAGCCGGATAAAGACTTTGCGCACCGCGGCGGAAAGTCCCTCATCCATAGTGAAGCGTTCTCTCTCCCAGTCGCAGGAACAGCCCAGAGTGCGCAGCTGGCGGATGATCTTGCCGCCGAACTCCTCTTTCCACTGCCAGACCCTTTTGATGAATTCCTCTCTGCCCAGCTCATCACGGGAAACATTTTCCGTCTCTTTGAGATACTTCACCACCCTCGCTTCAGTAGCGATACCGGCGTGGTCGGTGCCGGGGAACCAGCACACCTCAAACCCTTTCATCCGGGCGCGGCGGCAGAGGATATCCTGCAAAGTATTGTTAAGTACATGACCGAGAGTCAGGATACCGGTGACATTCGGCGGCGGGATAACGATGGAATATCCCGGTTTTCCGGATGCCGGATCACCGTGGAAACAGTTTGCTTTCTCCCATTCGGGAAACCATTTTTTCTCGACATCAGCCGACTCATACGCTCTGGGCAAAGGTTCGATATTCGCCATTTTCAACTATTCTCCATTAGAAAATCACTGCTCTTTTCCGCAGCATTTTTTATATTTTTTGCCGCTGCCGCAGGGGCAGAGGTCATTACGCCCGACTTTCGGAGTTTCCCGGTGAAAGGTGACATGCACCTCTTCCTGCGGAGCTTCCGCGGCTTCCGGCTCAACTATGCCGAATTGCTCCAAAGTCTGATGGCGCAACTCCTGCGGCACGGATGCCAGAAGTTCTTCAAGAGAGACGATCCGGTTGATGGTGATGCGGAAAAGATTCTTTGCCACATCCATATACACCTGATCCATCATATTTTTGAAGATATCAAAAGCCTCATTTTTGTATTCAACCAGCGGATCTTTCTGAGCGTAAACCCGCAATGACATGCTGGAACGCAGCTGATCCATGGCATAAAGATGCTCCTGCCACAAACGGTCGATCGCCTCTAAAATGGTGTGCCGCTGCAAATAGGCAAGCTGTTCCGGATCAAGAGTGGCATTACGGTCGGCATAGGCACTTTCCAGACGGTCGATGATCTGCAAATCAAGGGCATTGAAGTCAACCACTTTGTCACCGGCTATGCCGTCAGTGAAAAACTCCGGTTTGAACTCCACCGGGAATACCGAATTCAATTCAGCCGCCAGTTTTTCAGCGGGGAAACTGCCGTCATTGCGATTGCCGGGAGCGGAGACAGTTTTCTGCACGATATCTTCCACCACCTGATCGATGACCCCGAAAAGCACTTCATGGGGATTATCTGACAGAAGAGCATCGCGGCGCAGAGCGTAGACGATCTCCCGCTGTTTATTCATCACATCGTCGAAATCCAAAGTCCGCTTACGGATGGAAAAATGCTGCTGCTCCACCCGCTTCTGGGCAGTTTCGATGGAGCGGTCAAGCCACGGGTGCTGAAGTTCATCGCCCTCTTTCAACCCGAAACGGTCAAAGATCTTCACGATCCGGTCGCCGCCGAAAAGACGCATCAGATCATCCTCAAGCGAAACATAAAATTTGGAACTGCCCGGATCACCCTGACGGGAACAGCGGCCGCGCAGCTGACGGTCGATACGGCGGGAATCGTGACGGGAACTGCCGATAACATGCAAACCGCCCAATTCATGCACATTTTCCCCAAGTTTGATGTCAGTACCGCGGCCTGCCATGTTGGTGGCAACGGTAACTGCTCCGACCTGACCGGCACGGGCGACGATCTCAGCTTCATGCTGGTGGTTTTTGGCATTGAGGACATAATGGGGAATGTTACGGATCTTGAGCATCCGTGACAACTTTTCAGAATCATCGACTGAGATCGTACCCAGCAGAACCGGCTGACCTTTGGCGTGTCTTTCTGCCACATCCGCCAGGATCGCATTGAATTTCTCCCGCTTGGTCTTGAATATGGAGTCGTTTTCATCCTTGCGGATGCAGGGCCGGTTGGTGGGGATGACCACCACATCAAGCTTGTAGATCTGGTGAAACTCCGATGCCTCGGTTTCCGCAGTACCGGTCATACCGGCAAGTTTGGAGTACATGCGGAAGTAGTTCTGGATGGTGATGGTCGCCATCGTCTGGGTCTCCTGCTCGATGGGAACATCCTCTTTGGCTTCCAGAGCCTGATGCAGACCATCGGAAAAACGGCGGCCGGGCATCAGACGGCCGGTATGCTCGTCAACGATCATGACCTTGCGGTCCATGACCACATAGTTGACATCCTTTTCAAAGAGGCAGTAGGCTTTGAGCAGCTGGGAAAGATCGTGAAGTCTCTCACTCTTGGCGGCAAATTGCTCTTCAAAGCGGTTCTTTGCCTCCACTCTCTCCCCGGCGGAAAGGGTTTCATCCGTTTCAATGCGGTGCAATTCACCCAGAAGATCCGGTACGATAAATTCCTCAGGATTATCCGGACTCAAAGTATTTCTGCCCAATTCGGTAAGGTCGGCTTCGTGAGTTTTCTCATCGATGGTGAAGTAGAGGATCGACTGCACCTCCTGCAGCATACCGCGGTTGTTGTCACTGTGGACTTTCGCATCCAGCCGGTCGATCTCCCGCAGGACTTCGCCGTCTTCCATAGCGTGCAGCAGCTGACGGTGGGTCGGCATGCCGAACTTCACCTGCAGAAGTTTCAAATAAGCCGCTTCTTTCTCCTCATCGGAAATTTCCGTTTTGGCAAGTGTCTCTCTGGCTTCACGAACCAGCCGGGAACAGAGCAGATTCTGCTTGTTGTAAAGAGCTGCCACCGGGGGCTTCAACTCCCCGAATTGGTTGGTCGCCATCGGCACCGGACCGGAAATGATCAGCGGAGTTCTCGCCTCGTCGATAAGGATACTGTCGATCTCATCCACGATCGCAAAGAAGTGATCACGCTGAACGATCTGGTCGGCTTCAGTCGCCATTCCCATATCCCGCAGATAGTCGAAACCGAATTCACTGTTGGTACCGTAAGTAATATCACAGGCATACTGCTCTTTGCGGATGGCGGGCGGCTGCATATTCTGCAGACAGCCGACCGTCAGACCGAGAAAATTGAATATCACTCCCATCCAGCTGGAGTCACGCAGGGCAAGATAGTCGTTGACGGTCACCAGCTGACAGTTTTTACCGGTCAGGGCATTGAGATAAAGCGGCATGGTCGCCACCAGTGTTTTACCCTCACCGGTCGCCATCTCGGCGATCGAACCGCGGTGCAGGGCGATACCGCCCATCAACTGAACATCAAAAGGAACCATGTTCCAGGTCTGTTCCTGACCGCAGACTTCAAATGTTTTACCGCACATTCTGCGGCAGGCATTTTTCACCACGGCGAATGCTTCGCACATGATATCATCGGTGGTTTCCCCATTGGCAAGACGGGCTTTGAATTCCGGAGTTTTCGCCTGAAGTTCCTCATCAGAAAGTTTCTGATATTCGACCTCCAAAGCATTGATCCGGGCGACCAGCGGGCGCATCTTTTTCACATCCCGCTGACTTTTGGTGCCGAATATGGCTTTGATTACAGCATTGATCATTGGATAACAAATCCTTACACTTGATAATTACGCTTCACCGGGATACTCCCGGGGAAACTCTGTTCAGAGATCCCGGCACTTTTCTGCCGCAGATCTCCTTTAACTGCAACATCTGACAATCTGCCGCATTGCAATCAGCTGTAACCGACTGCTTTGCAGCAAGTTGCGTTCACACATCCAGAGTTGGCACCACCCCTGCGCTCTCTGTATCTATAATTGCACCGAAGGGCGAAAGGTTTTCGACAAACCATTTCGCCCTGAACGCTGCTGCTTTTTCACCGGAAAACCGGATAACTTTTGAGTATTGCTCTTCCCGCTTAGCGGAAGACTTGAGAATTGGACGGCTTCACCCACAAATGGAAATCGATCTTGCGTCCGGCGATCTCCAAAGTTATCATCGTATTCAACCGGGTCAGCAGCAGCGCATAAGGAATTTTCACCTCTCCGCCGGCGACACTCACCGATACCGCACTGCAGCCCAGAATATCCTCGCAATCGCGGAGATGCGAGATCAACTTCATCATTCTGGTCAACTTGTCGCGCAAACTCTCATCCAGAGCGTAAGCCCGGTGACAAACCGGACAGACCGCCTGAAAATCCGGATCGGCGACATTCTCCAGATCCAGAACGATCAAACCTTCACAACCGTCGGTCAGACAGTTGAAATCCAGTTTTGCTCCGCCGGAGGCGGCTGTTTCCCCGCTGCTCATTGGGGATCGGCTTCCTGCTGAATGACTTTGAGCAATTCCACGGTATTGCCGACCGTACCGATGATCTGCTCGATCAGTTTCGGATTGCGCAGACGGCGGGAAATGCTGGAAAGCAACTGCAAATAGGCTTCCTGATTCTCATCCGGAGCAACGGTGAATACGATCACCCGCACCGGCTGATCATCCAACCCCTGATAGTCGGTAATGGGATTTTCACAGACACCGACGATCACATAAGGATGCAGAATATCATTTACCCGGATATGGGGCAGAGCAAGCATGCCGCCGACACCGGTGGTCATCATCTGTTCGCGTTTCCAGGCAAGCCGGAAGATAACATCGCGATTGAGTTTGGTCAAATCTGCCGCCCTGGAGATCAACTGATCCATCACCTCCAGCTTGGTTTTCCCCACAAGAGTCATCACTGAATCCTTGTCGACATACTGGGAAAAATCATTTTTCATAATTTCTTTCTCCGTATAACCGTAATAGATACCTGAAATTTCTACTTAGTGCAACTAATAAAATATCGCAAAAAAATATTTTTGTCAACTGATTTTTTATAATTTTTCTGAAAATCCGTTTAAAAAGTGTAAAAATCGCAAGGTTTTCAAGCCGTCAAACCACAGATGAAACGCCGCTTGCCGGGCATGCGGGCGATCCGGGAGATTGACAAGCACCTTGCGCCAGCTCGCCGGGAAGCGTTCTTTCAGGAAAAATTCACCGGCGGCGGCAGGGAGCGTGAAAAGGAATTTTTCCGGAGTTTCCAGATGCTCATCATCGGCATTTGCCAGTACCTTTTTCAACACTTCAAAGGCTCCGTCAGGTATCTCATTCAACGCTTCTTTGCGCAATAAAGCCGCCATCGCAGGCCCGGTGCCGAAAGGAACTCTGGTGGATATCCGGGGCGACGGATGCACCAGTTTTTCCGGCAATATCCTCACCCCGCCGACCTTTGCCACCGCCTGAAGAAAGTAAAAATCCTCCCCTGCATCACGCACTTTCATCCCACCGGATCGCACATAGGCATCGCATCTGACCGCAAATGCCGAACCGATGGAGGCAAAAGCGTAAGGCGAACCGGCATAACGCAATTTTTCCACATAGCGCAGTAAATACGCTTCATAACGGTCGATCGCCTGCTGGTGTTCACGGTCTGCGGCCTGCTGATGGGAAAAACCGATGGAAACTGCCCCGCCTTTGAGGGCCTCAGGCAGAACTTTGACAAAATACTCTTTTTCCACGACCGTATCGGCATCCAGAGAAAATATGACACTCTTTTCCATATCTCCGGCATTGAGAGTGTTTATAAAGGCATCCATACCGGCTTTTCTTGCGCCGCCGACCCCGCCGGTAAATTCCGGCAGATAAAGGGGGATCACTCCGGGAAATACTCCGCTGCGGATCAGATTCAAAAGTTTTTCCGATTCCGTTTTATCTGTTCCGGCAGGGTAATTGATCACGGCGATCACCGCAATATTTTCCTTTACCTCTTTCAATGCCTGCCGGATGGAATACTCCGTGGCACCGAAGTGCGCCAATTCATTGTATACCGGGATCACCACCGCATGACGGAAGTGCCGGGAAAGATCATCAAGATGCTCCGGATTGCGCCGCTGATACTTTCTGAGATCGAATTCTCTCATTTGCCGCTCCCGGTTCTCCGGAAAAAATGCAGCGGGTCGCCCGCAGAATTGAAGCGGGGTGCTTCGCCGATCGCCGCCAGACTGCGGATCAGATTTTCCCGGATGCTCAGGGAATTCTCATCCAGAGACGGTTTTCCGTTGTAAAGCTGATAATCCCGGCGGAAAGCCACATCCCCCACATTGGGCATTATCACATTTGCTCCGGCAAGGATGCCTCTTTCCCTGCCCTGAGCCGGGTCGATGGTCTGCAAAGCCGTCGTGGCGGCAATATTCACATCGCGCAGCACCAGCCGGGTGACGGCGATCATCCGCAAAGACAACTGCAGACGCTGCTCTGCCATATTACCGCTGTCAGGGTACTGCTGCCCCAAAGGAGTATCTGTCTGAGGAAGATAGGGTCCCATACCGATCATATCCAGATCCATATCCCGGAAAAATGCGATATCTGCCGCCAGATCTTTCAGAGTTTGCCCCGGCAGACCGATCATCACTCCGGAACCGGTTTGGAACCCTGCCTGCTGCAACCGCTTCAAAGCGGCTTTGCGTTCAGAAAAAAGTGCCTCTGCCGGATGGATGGCATTGAAGATCTTTTCGCTGGAACTTTCGATCCGGAGCAGATATCTGGTCGCTCCGGCTTCGCGCCACCGCCGGTAAGTATCCAAACTCTCCTCCCCGCAGGAAAGAGTTATCCCGAATCCCGGAGCAAGGGCGGAAATTTTTCCGACCACCCTTTCCACAAAACCGGCAAATTCCTCATCGGAGCGTTCCCCGCTTTGCAATACTACCGAGCCGTAACCGAATTCCAGAGCCTTTTCCGCCGCGGAAACGATCTCATTTTCACTCATCCGGTAACGGGTGACTTTGCCGTTGCTTTTGCGGATACCGCAATAAAAACAATCCCGGGTGCAGATGTTGGAAAATTCGATCAATCCCCGCAAATTCACCATCCGCCCGCAGATTTCACATTTAAGTTGATAAGCAGCATCGAAAAGTGCTTTTTCAGCAGTTTCATCCGGCGGGGCAAGCAAAGTTGCGATCTCGCCGGTATCCGCAAACTTTCCGGAAACGACTTTTTCCAGAATCCGGTAAAAATCCATCGTCAAACCTCTTTCACATCAAACGCCCGGCGCAGACCTTCACCGGTAAAGTTAAAGGAAAGCACCGCAATGAACAGTGCCAATCCGGGGAAAAATGTCAAATGCCAATACGACAGCGGATTATCAAACGCCTGACGCAGAAGATTCCCCCAGCTCGCCGTCGGCGGCTGCACCCCGAAACCGAGAAAACTCAATCCGCTTTCACTCATGATCGCTCCTGCCACCATAAAAGGGATGCTTATAAGTATGCAGCTGACCGTATTCGGCAGAAGATGACGGAACATTATCCGCCACCGGGGAATACCGGCAACAGCACAACTTTGGATATAAGGCAGGGAACTCTCTTTCAAAACCTCTCCGCGCACCAGCATCGCCAGAGATATCCACGCAGTACAGCCGATGACCGCCACCAGAAGCGGAATGGATTGCCCGATCTTACAATCCCGCATCATCGACATCAATATCAAAAGCAGTAAAAAGGTCGGGAAACAGAGCAGTATTTCCACTATACGCATCACAAAAAGGTCGAATTTCCCCTTGAAAAATCCGGTACACATCCCCACTGTCACCCCGATCACCAGTGCCAGAAGTGTGGCAAAGATCCCTGCTGCCAGCGAGACCCGCGCACCGTAGATCAACCGCGATAAAAGATCCCTGCCCACATCATCGCAACCGAGCAGATGCTTTGCAGAAGGCGGTTCGTAAGGGGTTCCGGCGATCTCATCCGGCCCGTAAGGCACCGGAGCGAAGATGACAAAATCCGCCCGCTGCGCCGACTGCCGGTAATCCCGTTTATCCATCACCGGTTCAGCCAGTATGAAAAGCAAAGCGCAAATCAATGCCGTCGCCCCGGTAAAGACCCGGCGCATCACCGGCTTACGCCGTAAAATCAGACGGTAAAAGAGCCATGCCGGGAGCATCAATGCCGTGAAATTGGCAATCTTTTCCAGCCACACTTCAGAACTTTCCGGAGCGAAAAAAAATCTTAAAAACGGCATCGACCAGGTTCCTTCCCCGTCGATCAGCAGCAACGGTCTGCCATTGGCGATCAAAGGTGCAAAAATTGCGGGGATCAACAAAAAAATTATCCCGGCGACTCCGGAAACGGCACTGCGGCTGGAGAAAAATTTTTTCCGGATGGAATGGATATATGCGGATTCTGCCATTACCGTTTCTCCCTCTCTTTTCCCGCCAGTTCCGTCAGAGAAAGCGGGCGGAAACTCTTTACCGCCTTTGCTCTGGCATCGACATTTACCGAAAGATACTTCCAGCGGACAAAGCCGAAGTCATGCCGGATGCTGTTTTGCAGCCACGGATAATTCAACACCCCGGAAACCGGAAATCCCTCGTAGATCCAGACACATTTATCTTCCAGCAGCGTCACCATCTGCAAATACAATTCCGTGCGTTCACTCCCCTCATCCAGAGCCAGAGCCGCCTCGTAGAGCCGGTCAAACTCCGGATCGGCAAAACCGCAATAGTTGCAGCTGCCGATATTTTTTGAGTAAAAAAGCTGCAGAAAATTTGCCGCATCCGGATAATCACCGATCCATGAATAGCGGAAAAGCTGAAACCTTCCCCGCCGCAATTTATCCACAAACCGGGGACGGGAGTTGAGCCGGGAAGTCACCGTTATACCGATCTGCCGCCAGTCGTCACTTGCCAATTCCCCCATCTGCCGGTGACCGACACTGGAACCTGCCTGATCGAAGTCAAATTGCAGACTTTTGCCGGTCGCCGGATCGATACCGCCGGGGAAACCGGCTTCGGCGAGCAGTTGTTTCACCTTTTCAAGATCCGGAGATACCGGGGCATCTGCCGGAATAAATCCTGCCACCCCTTCCGGTACCGGCCCGGCGGCGGGGATCAGCATCCCGGATGCGTGTTCCACCCGGCGGCGGATGTCGTAAGCCATCTTCAACGCCTGACGCAGTTTGAGGTTTTTCCCCAGCAGCGGATCGCGGAAGTTGAAGCCGACATAACGGATCTCAAATTCCGGGCGGTGTTCCAGAGTGACGCCTCTGGCGGCAAGAGCCGGAATGACCTCCCCGCCGGCAGCAAGGGTTTCATGATTATCTTTATCCAGAGCATTGCAATCCAGTTTTCCCTGCAGAAAGAGCATCCATTGGGTCATGACCTGACGGATCTGGCTGATCTCCACACCGTCAAGCAGCGGCAGCGGCCGCTTCCGGTCAGCCGGATCGGCGGCACCGGGGAAAAACTCCTGACGGTAAGCCGGATTGCGGACAAAACTCAACCGCAGATTGGGTATCCACTTTTTAAGAATGAATGGCCCGCTGCCCGCCGGATCACGGGCAAGTGAACTCTTTTTTTTCTCCAAAACCGCCCGATGCGAAACGATCCCGGCATTGGGCATGGCAAGCAGATAGAGAAACCCCGGATCAGGTTCATCAAGAGTAAGGATGAATTCCCGCTTTGAAATGATCTTTATTCCCGGGATATCCGACTTGTAAACCGAGTTATCCCCCGGCGGCAGAGAGGCAGACTTTTTGCGGAATTCCCCCAACCCGGCGATCCGGTTGCGGTAGATCCAGTATACCGGACTGTGGTTGCGGGCATCGGCAATGCGGAGAATGGAAAACTTCACATCCTCTGCCGTCACCTTCCCCAATTCCCGGTCGGCAAAGTAAAGATCATCCCGCAATTCGCAGCGGTAACTGCGCCGATCCGCCGAAATGACCGGCATCTTTGCCAACATCGACGGCACCAGTTTGTATGGCCGCTCAAGGTAGTCATACTGCACCAGAGTATCATAGCAAAGTGCCGTAAGATCCCGGCTGGCAAGGTCATCGGCAAATGCCGGATCGAGAGTTTTCACCGTTCCCCCGGAAGCACTGTATAAAATGCGCGGAGCTGCCGCTCCGTTCCCGGAGGAAAATTTCCCGCAGAAACAGAGACAGACAACAACTGCCGCAAACAGTATCCCGGCAAGGATAAAACGGTGACTTTTTTTCATTATCCGGCGATCGCAAGGAATTTATCCTTGACAGAATTATACTTTTCAGTCATCACCGCATCCGGAGCAAAGGTCTTCAACTCAAAGGAGTTGCGTATCACCTGACGCACCCCGGCAAGATCGGGCAATTCGCCGTCAGCCATCGCCTGCACCAGAATATTACCGGCGGCAGTGGCTTCCACGGGCCCGGCGACCACCTGACGGTCAAGGGCGCAGGCGGCAAGTTCCATCAAAAAGCCGTCTTTGGTTCCGCCGCCGACCACATTCAAACAGGCGTATTTCACACCGAGCAGTTTTTCCAGCATCTCAAGTTTGCTGCAGAAATAGAGAGCCAGACTGTCATATACCGCCCGGATGACCTCGGCATCGCTGATATTTTCCCCCTGTCCGGTACGCCGGATGAATGCCCGGATATTACCCGGCATATCTCCGGGAGCGGCAAATTCGGCGCAGTTGGGATTGATGAAATATTTGCACGGTTCGCTGTTGCGCGCCATATTTTCCATGTCGTTGAAAGAGAGATTTTTACCCTCTTCATTCCAGACCCGGCGCAGCTCCTGGAAGAGCCATGAACCCATGATATTGGTCAAAAAGCGGATCTTGCCGCCGACACCGCCTTCGTTGGTGATGGATTCTTTCTCTGATTCAGCGGTAATAAACGGAGCATCATTTTCCGCACCGAGCAGTGCCCAGGTGCCGGCACTGAGATACGCCCACTGCCCCTGAAGCGGAGCCGGAACCGCCGCCACAGCACTGGCAGTATCATGGGAACCGCACTTGTAGATCGGAATGGGGCCACAGCCGAATTCGGCACAGAGTTCCGCGCTGAGCATTCCCGCCGGAGTCGCCGCCGGTACGATTTCGGGGAAGACCTCTTTGGGAAGTCCGAGAATATCGATCAACTCCCAATCCCACTGCCGCTTGACCGGATCAAGCAGATTGGTGGTGGAGCAGAAGGTGTATTCCGCTACCGGAGTGCCGCCCAGCGAAAGAGCAAGAGCATCCGGTACCGGCAGGAAAAAGGAGTTTTCAAAATCTTCCGGATGCTCCTCATAATGGGCGCATAACTGATAGATGGTATTGAGGGTCATGCACTGAATACCGGTACGCTTGTAAAGATCGGCTTGAGAGATCTTCTGCCAGACCTTCTCTGAAGCGGCGATGGTGCGCTGATCCCGGTAGTTATAGGGCAGACGGCGCATGGCAAGAGTCTCTTTATCAAAAAAGACATAATCCACCCCCCAGGTGTCGATGGAAATACCGTCAAGTTTTATCCCGGTGGCAAGAGCATTGCGCAAGCCGGTTTTCAACTCATTGCAGAGCCGGGGGTAATCCCAGTAGAATGAACCGTCGATCTCCACCGGTCCATTGGGAAAACGGTGGACTTCCTGCATGGCAAGTTTGCCGTCAGACAGAGTGCCGATGATCGCTCTGCCGCTGGATGCGCCCAAATCGAATGCGAGAAAATTTTTCATTTTTCTTTTCCTGTGATTTGATGTTTATACTTAAAAACCGTTGTTGTAATTGACAATATCCCGGTAAGAGAGGCTGCCGCCGAATATATCCAATGCCGAACCGATGGTGTAATCAATGCGCCCTTTGCCGCAATTTTCGATAGTGTGAATATCTCCGATCGAGGCGATGCCTCCGGCATAGACACACTTTACCGGAGAATCAGCGGCAAGCATGGCGACCAATTCAGCATCTATTCCTCCGCATTTGCCTTCCACATCCACCGCATGGATGAGAAACTCCGAACAGCTTTCGGCAAGAAATTCAAGGGTCTGCCGGTTAACCTCAACATTTGTAAAATTTTTCCACCGGTCGGTCACCACCATATATCTGCCATCCGGCAGTTTCCGGCAGGAAAGATCAAGCACGATCCTCTGCCTGCCGACCGCCTTGAGCAGTTTCTGCAGATTATCACTCCGGAACTCCCCACCGGAAAAGACAAAACTGGTCACGATAACCGCCATTGCCCCGGCATCAAGAAAATCTCCGGCGTTACCGTCATTGACCCCACCGCCCAGCTGCAAACCGCCGGGATAAGCGCGCAAAGCCGCCAGAGCCGCTTCATCATTACCGGCACCGAGTTTGATCACATGACCGCCGGAAAGAGCATCGTCACGGTACATCCCGGCAAAATATTCCGGAGGATATTCCGAAACGAAATTGGTCTGCAAAGCTCTCTCCCCGGCGGCAGTATTGAGAGTGCCGCCGACGATCTGTTTGACTTTGCCGTCATGCAGATCGATACAGGGCCGGAATTTTGCCCGCAACATCATAACTCAAACTCCTCCTGTGTGCCGTCGGCAACTTCACATGCCGCTTTACCGAGATTGGCGGTGATCACCGAACCGGAAAACTCCGGCAAACTGCTCTCTATGGCAAAGGAACCTCCCTTGCGCGCCATTGCCGATGATGCCCAGAGATATTCATCGAATAATTCACCGATCATTCCATGCTGAACCGCTTTCCCGGGACGGTTGATATGCGAACCGTCATTACATACGGCGTTGCCTGCAACGGTGAGCAAAACGCCGTTTGCCTGCTGCTTGCGGATAAATGCCCGGAAATTCCGGCGCAATACCGGAGCGGCAAAACAGCCTTCTGCGGTGAACCGGGCAGAAGTTTCAGAATTTACGCCCGCAGCATCCGCTTTTCCGGCACCGAAAAGTGCCTTGAACCGCCACGGCCGCTTCTCCACTTCCTGATCTTCCGGCACACTCAGCACCTGCCGTACCCAGTGGATACCGTCATCAGCGGCATAGATCCGGTGACTGGCGGCGGCACCGGAGTAATTGGCGGCGCAATTATGCCGCCAGAAATCATCGCCGCAATAAAATTCGGCGGCGATACCGTCATCAAAGGTCACTTTCACTCTGACCGGCAGAGTGCTTCCTTCGCAGATCACCCCTTCTGCCGGAGCCGTGATCACTTCAGCACTTCCCAGGAGCCAGTACTCCACAGCAACGGCTCTGCCGGTAAAAGTGATCTCTTCCAAAGTCAATTCATGGATCCTGCCGCCGTTGTCAGCGGCAATATCACAGGTCAATTCACCGCAATTTCCGGCAAATTTCCACTGTCTGGCGACATGGTATTCACAACCGAAAGGTATCACATTCACGCTCTCTGCCTCCGCCGAAAGTCCATCATTGGCGAAGTGCTTGCGCAACTTCTCAGACAAACCGGTGCTCTCACTGAATTTACCGGTGGTGATCCTGCCGGCACTCAGAACCTTGCGCCCCTCAAAAAAGAGAGCGGCACTCTCATTCCCGTCGGGATAAACTTCAAAGACGGCATCCGGTGAAACCACCTTTACCAGAGATTCTATTTTCATAAATTTTCCACTCCTTCCGCACCGGCAGGCTCTGCCGGCTGACAAAAACGCGCACTTATCACCTGCCAGCGCAAAGAACCGGCACTCTTTTCTTCAATTATTCCGGGGATATCTTCCGCTTTTGCGGTGCTGAATTGCCCGACTTCCTCCAATGTGCAGCGGAAAAGCACCGCTTCCGCCCGGCTCACCCCCGCTTTGCGCAGATTTTCCGCCGCATGGATGACCAGTTTGCGGGAAAAATGGTTGCGGCACAGGAGAAACAACGGATAGATCACCGCCAGTATCCAGAATATCCACGACGGGAACCACGGCAGAAACAACGCCTTGACCAATTCCGCCGCCGGAAGCAGCATCACCGGCAGGAGAAATCCCAGAGCATCCTTATCCGAAATAAAGCAATTGCCCAGATAGCGGCGCAACGGAGAATCCGAAGTCTGATAGGCAAAATACTCCTCAAGAGCCGGTTCCTCCATCACATGCCGCACCGCATGGCACAACTCGTGCGCCAACAGCTCTTCCCGGCAGTAATTGAGAAAACGCCGCTTTTTACGGAAGACATCGCGCAGCAGAAAAACGGCGAAATTCGCCTCCGGATCACCGACCAGACAGCCGCCCCACAGCCAGCCGATCTTCTTTTTCAGAAAAAATCCCGGCACATGATGCACCGCGAAACCGTAAAGTTTTTCCGTAATACCGGCGACCTCCCCGGTTATTTCCGGCGGGATACGGCAATCGGCAGAAACCTCAAAGATATCAAAAACTTTGATTTTTTCCCCGGAAGCCAGTTCCTTTTCAAAAGCGGCAGAGACCTCTCTGACCGCCTCCACCCGTTTCAGAAAACCGGCGGCATCCTCCCCCGGGGTGATAAGAAATCCGGCGGCATCCAGAGCGATGAGCCGGTCCAATGATTCCGAATTCACTTTTTAGATCCGGGCTCCTGTTTGTTATTCTGACCGTGATTGCGGTTTTTATCCTGATTGCGGAAGTTGTTTTTTCCGCCCTTTTCCAGAGAGTTGCCGTTGTGATGTTTTTCCGGAGTGCAGACGGTGATCTCGGAAACCGGGAAAGTGGAAACATTGCCGTTCTCAAAGGTCACACTGACTTTGGATGTAAGCAGATTGCGGTCAGTTATCCGCCCTTTTCCGGCGGGGGTCTCACAGAATTCACCTTTGCGCGGCATACCTTTTTCCAGTTCCAGATATCCCTCATGCTCATACTTCAGACAGCACTTCAATCTGCCGCAGATGCCGGAAATGGTGCCGGGAGTGAGCAGAAGATCCTGTTCCTTTGCCATTTTGACATTGATGGAGTTGAATTCTTTGAGGAAACGGCAGCAGCAAAGCACCTGACCGCAAACGGCGATACCGCCGTAAATACCGGTCTCATCCCGCACCCCGATCTGCCGCAATTCGATGCGCACGCTCAAGGCATGGGATAACTCTTTGACCAGCTCCCGGAAATCCACTCTGCCGTCGGCGCAAAACTGCACCGTCAGCAGTTTGCGGTCAAGAGAGTAATGGGCATTGACCGGATTCATTTCCAGAGAGAGTTTAGCTATCCAATCTCTGACGATCGCCATATCGCTTTTGGCTTTGGCGCGATTCTCATCAGCCTCGGCAAGTTCCGCATCACCGGCGACCCGGAGTATCTGCGGCAGGTCTTCGACCCGGGAAGTCATACTGGGGTTGGCAAGTTCCGCGCCGACGGTACCGATATCCTCGTAAAAATCCCGCCGGAATACGCACTTCATGCCCCGTTTCAACGCCAGTTCTTCTGCGCCCCGCACCTCAAAGGATGCGCCGTTTTCCAGTTTTATGACCCAAACTTTTTCCATAGACTTCCAATCTGCAGCTCTGCTTATCAAAGATTATATAAAAAATGCCTTACGGACAATATAGCAGTGCAATGGCATATTTACAAGTTGTTCTGCGCAAAAACTCCGGAGAGAAAAGCAGTTTTTATCCTCCGTCACCCCGAAAAAGCCGGATACGGGAACTAAATCAATAAAAATGAGCGTTTTGCATTTGAAAAAATGTCCCTGAGATGCTATTTTATGGCTTAAGTGTTTATTTTTATCAAACAGAAACGGCGGGAGTGCAAAAATTCTCTGCCGTTGCAAGGTTTTTGAAAGCAGTAAAGGAGTTTTCGTTATGCCGGTAGATATTCTGGTCGGTACCCAGTGGGGTGACGAGGGTAAAGGTAAATTGATCGACGTCCTCACCCGTGATGTGGATATGGTCGTGCGTTTTCAGGGCGGCAATAATGCCGGTCACACTGTTGAGATCGGTGATAAACGTTATGTGCTGCACCTTGTACCGTCGGGCATTTTCCGTCCGGAAGTGACCTGCGTTATCGGCAACGGTCTAGTGGTCGATCCGGTGGCTCTGGATGAAGAGTTGCGCGGTATCGAAGAAAAGGGGTTTTCCACCGGCAATGTCCAGTTGAGCAACCGCGCCCAGTTGATTTTCATCTACCATCGCGTGGCTGATACCCTCAGCGAAAACAAAGCCAAACAGAAGATCGGTACCACCGGCAGAGGTATCGGGCCTGCCTACATGGATAAGATGCGCCGTACCGGGATCCGTGCCATCGATTTGAAATTTCCGGAAAAACTGGCGGAGCAGTTCCGCGCCGAATGTGCCCGTTACAATAAGATTTTCGCTGAATACGGTGTGCCGGAATTGGATGTCGAAGCCGAATTGACCAAAGTTCTGGAAGCGGCAAAACGCCTTGCTCCCATGGTCTGCGATACGGTTTACTCCATCAACCGCGCCGTGAAAGAGGGAAAAAATGTGCTGTTTGAAGGTGCGCAGGGCGCACTGCTGGATATCGACCACGGAACCTACCCCTTTGTGACCAGCAGCAACACCGTCAGCGGCGGTGCCTGCACCGGCGGCGGCATCCCGCCCCAGAGCGTCCGTGATGTCTGGGGGGTCATCAAGGCTTACACCACAAGAGTCGGCGAAGGCCCTTTCCCCACCGAACTTTTTGATGCCACCGGCGAAAAACTCCGTCAGGTCGGCAGAGAATTCGGCGCGACCACCGGCCGCCCCCGCCGTTGCGGCTGGTTCGATGCAGTGGCATCCCGTTATGCCTGTATGGTCAACGGCATCAACAAACTGGCGGTCACCAAACTTGACTGCCTCGATGATCTGGATGAGATCGCCATCTGCGTTGCTTATAAAGTCAACGGCGTACTGACTACCGAATTTCCCGCTTCAGTAGCGGAATTGGAAGCCGCTGAACCGGTCTACGAGTACCTCCCCGGCTGGAAATGCAGTACCAGCGGTGCCGCAAAGAGCAGCGATCTGCCGGAAAATGCCCGCAAATATCTTGCCCGCATGGCAGAGTTGGTCGATTCAAATATCGCCATCATCTCCGTCGGTCCCCGCCGGGATCAGACCTTTGCCGCTGACGCGGAGTAAAACTCATGCAGGGAAACACCCGGCAGGCAGCGATATGGAACTATCTGCGGAATCTTGATTATCTGCAGCTGGTCACCGTAGCACTCCTGCTGGGGATCGGTCTGATATTCATCCACTCGACCGGGATGCAGATCGACACCGAAGAGAGCCGGGGATTTTTCGGCAGGCAGTTGATCTGGATCGGACTCGGATGCACGGCATATTTTCTGATATCTCTGCCGGATTACCGCTCATTCACCAGCCGGGTGGCGATGCTCGGCGGCTATGCACTGTCGGTGATCCTGTTGATCACGGTGCTTTTTTTCGGCTTGAAAATCTTTGGTGCCACCCGCTGGCTCAATATTTTCGGATTCCGGCTCCAACCGTCGGAACCGGCAAAACTGATGGTCATCTGCGCTCTGGCGGCGATACTTTCCGCCCCCCGTTTCTCCCGGAATAAAAATCTCTCGCTGTTTCTCTGCACCATGACGGTGCTTATCCCATTCATCCTCATTGCCATCGAACCGGATCTGGGCAGTGCATTAGTACTGCTGCCGATCTCCTGTGCCGTGATTTTCGCTTCCGGCATCAAATGGAAAATCGTGATCCTGGGGCTGGCGGCAGTAGCAGTGGGAGTGGCAGTGATTTTGCTGGATTGCTTCAGGGAAGAACCTGTACTGCTGCGGGGATATCAGCGTGACCGGATCAAGACTTTTCTCGATCCGGGGGCTGATTTGAGCAATCGCGGTTACAATGCCCATCAGGCAAAAATTGCCGTCGGTGCCGGCGGATATACCGGCACCGGGATCGGCAAAGGGGTGCAGAATGAGTTGGGGTTTCTGCCCAGAACAGTCTCAAATAATGACTTCATCTTTTCAGTCATCGCCGAAGAGACCGGTTTCTGCGGAGTGACCGGAATACTCTTTTTGTATGCCATGCTGCTTTACAGCATTCTGCGGACAGCTTTCGTCACCTCCGGTTACGGCAGATATATTGCCGTGGGGGTGGCAACACTGATATTCTGTCACATATTCATCAATATCGGCATGAGTATCGGCATTGCTCCGGTGACCGGTTTGCCGCTGCCGCTGATAAGTTACGGCGGATCATTCATTCTCACCTCAATGATCACTCTGGGGCTGGTTCAGGCGGTCTACCGGCAGAATAAACTTGATCAACTAAAATAATCGATTCACACCAGGATAAACCGGTCAGCGGCATTATATTTTGCCAATTCGGTCAAAGCCCAGACCATCGCATCCATCCGGTCGGGGGATGCGGTGAAATTTCCCGGTTTGCATGAACACATTTCGCTCTCCAATTCCGGAAAAACCCCAGCATGGTGAACGATACCTTTTTCATAAAATCCTGCCACCGGCACCGCGCGGGAGTACTTGTCTTTCACCGCCCTGACTTCGTGGAATCTGATATATGGATCTTCCGCAGCAAAGAGAGTCCCGATCAAATCCCCGCCGTTGTTGACCTCGACCACCACATGAGCAGTGTGCCATTGCCGGGCAAGGGCGATCGTCTCACGCACCCACAACAATGGAGAAACCCGCATACTCCGGTCATCAAGGATATAATACTCGCCGTCTTCACCGATTCCGGCGGCGATGATCCCGGTCATATCGCCGGATTTGCCGGATGTGACCGCCGGATCGACCCCGACGACGACCCTTGCCATCGCCGGAACTGCACTTACCCGGAAAGGGTCGATCATGGAGTAGTTCCACAATGCCCCGCGGTCATCATCCAGCCATTTTCCTTCGAGGAAACGCTCTTTTTCCCTTGCCGGCAGATTACAGAGAGTATTTTCGATGTATCCGGCAGGAAGATTTGCCCGGTTGGCATCGGGATTCATCTGCATTGCCCCGTAATTTTCCGGGAACGCAAACTTCTTCCGGGTGACCGGATCGCACTTCTCCATGAATACCCGGTAACTCCAATGCCGTTTACCCGGCGGATTGCAGTCATAATATGCCCGGTTGACCAGAGGCGGGGAGTTCTGAGCCAACCGGGTGAGAGCCACCTGGATCCCGGAATAATCCAATTCGGAACACTCATTGAAGTAGATCGTGGCAAACTCCTTGCCCAGGATCTTATCGGCGCGTTCCCCGTCATCCAGACCGATCAGCCATATTTCCGAATGGTTGGCGAAACGGAAAAAGTTTTCCGTCCGGTTGAAGCGGCAGCGCACTTTCCCGCCGAAACGGGTGCGCAGAACTTTCGGCAGGGTATCCAGACCGATGGTATTGCGGGCACTGGCACAATAACGGCGGATCACAGCGTGACGGCTGCCGGGAGAGCGCAGAGCTCTTGCCACCAGCGAACAACACAACACAAAACTCTTACCGGAGCGGGAACCGCCGAAAAGCATGATATGCCGCGCCGGAGATGCCAGCAGAGACAACGCCTTGCGCTGAGTGGAAGTATACTCAAACATCATTGGTTCACTCCGGGAAATTTACGCATTGGCGGCAAGATGACGGAGAAAGGTGCGCCTGCCGGCAGAGATTTTCTCCATCACGCCTTGAAAAAGTGCTGCCAATTCCGGATGGATGGCGATGGAACGGAGGATCTTCCGGTGGATCGCCTGCCGGGAACAGCCGTGAATTTTTCCAAGCTGACGGATATTGGGTACTTTATCCCTGACCGATGGAGCGATTATCTCCCGGATCAAACTCAATGTGTAATCATCCAGTTCCAGAAGATAACGGAAAAATGCGGCAAGAGCCGGAATGATCTCTGCATCTTTTTCCCCCTCTTCGTTACGGATTATCTCTTCATACCCGTTTCCTCCGGCGATGATCCCCTTTGCCGCTTCAAAACTCACCCAGTGCTTGCGCTTCTTCATGGAATTTTCGCTGGCAGTGTAGTAATTGCATGACTCCGTATATTCGCATTGGCGGCAAATTTTTTCACTCTGCCGGTATTTTCCGTAACACTCAGGACAACTATTCATAAAAGACTCCTCCATTGTCGATACTCTGTAAACTTCAACCGCGCTGCAAACGCACGGAAGGAATAATATTTGTATTGTTTTCATCACCGCCGCTGTCACTGCTGCCGTCATCACTGCTGCCGGAACTGCCCGGATCATCATCCGGCTGATTACCCCCGGATTGAGCCGTTTTATTGAGCAGAGGAGCAAGCAATGCGGCGGCACGCTGACCTAAAAGTGACTTCTGGTCGCTGAACCGCAAACTTTCTCCGGCGGAATCAACGGCATTCACCCGGGTGTAACAACCGGTAAGATATTCCGGATTAAGCATCAGAAAAATCGTTTGTTCTGCGATGGCAGCATTAAAAAAATCCATCTCCTCACCGGTTTCCGGCAGATGAAATGCCACGGCGGCACGCACATCTCTTTCTGCGACGGCAACGATACCGCTGCGCTCTGCTTCGCTGAAACTGAAATAGCGTTCTTTCAGCGGGTGAACGAGAAAAAAATTATCGGTTTCGATCAAATCCATCAGATTACCCCTTATTGACTGCCTTTTGAAACTCCCTCCCTCTGCGTTTGAAACAGAGGGAAGGATGACAATTTCCGGAATTTACCGGAAATTATGCATTGCGGATCGCTGAGATCGCTTCGCTGCTGCTCAACAGATTTTTGATCCGGCAGCAACGCTGGGCGACATTGCGGAACTCAAAGGTCAATTCGCCGATCGCCACCCGGCGGATACCGTCAAATCCCTGCGGAGTGGCATCCATGTCAGAGATCGCTCTGCCGGCAAGATTGACCAGCGCAAAGCAGCCGGTATCCACCACCCATGCGTCACCGTCAGGCATATCCGGGTCAGCCATGATGGTCATTCCCTTGCCGTTGATCTCGTTGACGATGACGGCGACATAGGCACCGCGGCGGTCATCGGAACGCAGGATCTGGATACGGTCACGGTATTCATTGGAAATTACCCGCGCCTGACCGGGAGAACAGAGGATCTGCATGGGATCACCGCCCTCACCGAGGATCGCCTGAGCGGCATCATTGATGATGAAACTATCCAATTGTTTTCTGCCGCCGTCGATCACCGGCACTCCGGCTTGCGTACCGAAAAAGTACAAGCCGCCGGCTTCGCCCCGGGTATTGACGGAGGCTTCCACGCGTCTGCCGAAAAGTGCCACCCGGTTGAGGTCGCGGGCGAGGTCGGCGAGAGCGAAAGCGGTCTGACGGTTGAGCTGATTATCGGCATTGCCGTAAAGATTCACCGCCAGAGCCGTACCGGAAAGCACGATCTCTTTGCGGAAGATCTGCGTGGCATTCCACTGAGTGGTTGCCAGGTGGTAATTTTCTTCGCCGTCGCCGTTGGAAGTCCCTTCGGTCATCGGAGTTGAGACGATGATGAATTTACCGCCTTCAGCGGGCAGAGAAGCGGCATCGGTATAAGTTGAACCGTTGACTGCAGCGATCTCCAGCGTGGCTCCTTCGGCATCGACTCCGGTTACTTTGAAAAGAGCCGGATCATCCTTGAGCGCGACCAGAGTGCCGGTTTTCAATTTGGCGGCATCGGCACCCCCCAGCGAGATCCGGCTGCCGGAAACTGCCAGAGCGGTCACTCCGCGCCCGGTAAGCTGATCTTCCAGATATTCATGTTTGGCACTGGAAGCATCCGGTGCACTGCGGAAGTTGGAAATGAAGCGCGGTTCATCCTTGATGACACTTGACATCACATCCGAAAGATCCCGTTTGCGATTGGCGAAACTGTAATTGTAAAGCATAGTTTTTCCTTTTTTTTTGATTGATTTTGATTGCTTATAAGATATATCAACGGTATCCGGCATCGGGCGCACTGTCGATGGCAAGTGCGATCATGGCGATGCGGTCACCGGTAAAAGTTTCCGCCGGCCCGGCGGCAGAAACGGTTTTTTCACCGCTGCCGGAGTGACTTCCCGGCGTTATGCGGGCGGTGAAACACCCCGGAGAAGATGCTGCCAATTCAACTGCAAAGCGGCGCAATCCTTCGATATCACCGGGGGCGACATTCCGGCGTGCGGCGCAGAACCGGAAGTACTCCGGGTCAGTACAGCCGCTTTCGGCACAGACTTTTTCCAGAATATTCTGCTGCTGCAGCTGAATATACTTTTCCTGCAGTGCGGCATACTCTTTTGCCAGATCATCTGCGGCAGCGGCGATCACATTTTCCGGCGGTATTCCGGCAGCAGCACCGGCACCGTTTCCGGGAACCTCTTCATTTACCGTGCCAAGATCATCATTATTCACTTCACTCATTATTACTCTCCTTTTCGATCTCTTTGATGATATTCTCCTTTTCCTGCAATCCGACATGACCGATGCTGCCCAGTAATTCCAGAGCGGTTTTGCCGATGGCGCGGCGA
The DNA here is from genome assembly GCA_017508285.1 of Lentisphaeria bacterium. GTDB lineage: Bacteria > Verrucomicrobiota > Lentisphaeria > Victivallales > Victivallaceae > UBA1784. The sequence goes on from JAFVZG010000029.1 coordinate 35,448, forward strand.
TAACCGTTACCGGCGGGAATTTCCGAAAGCTGCAGCAATCCGGCGATACCGGCGGCAAGATCGGTAACTGCGAAACGGCGGTTGTAATGCACTTCCGGCAGCGGCAGATCCAGATCGTAACGGCGCATCAGTTTCCACGCATCCAATTCCGCCTGCTCCAACAACTCTGCCCGGGAGGCAAGGAACTGACTGACATTCTGGAAATCCCACGCTTTGGATTCTGAACTCTGTGCCTCTTTGCTGTTGCCCTGCACTGCCAGACCGACCACATCGTACAACTCCTGTTTCAGGTAACGGTTCTCTTCTCTGATGGTATCCGTTTCCACTCCGGAAGGGCTGATAAAGCGGCTGATCCCCTTTTCCTCCACCGTTTCCACAATGGCGGCACTGCGGGCAACAGTGGCGGCGAAGTTGTCACTCTCTCCGGAACGCACCGCCAGTTTCTGGGCACTGCGGGCAAATGAGTCGGAAACCACCAGCATTCCGAACATCTGTTTGACAGTATTCATCTGCGCTTCGGATTCATTATTGAGGATCGCTTCGCTAATCCTGACCACATCCTCGAACCAGTGATTTGCCGTCAGACCGAAACCATCGGGTTCAGTCACCGGTATCAGCGGCACACAACCGGTGGGATTGACTCCGGAACTGCTTTCCACGATGTTACCGGAAACATTTTCAAAGACCCGCCAGCTGTTCCGGTCATACAGCCGCCGCCGTTTCCGGCGTACCGGCGGAGTGAATGGATCGTTATTCGCCCACTCCTCTTCTGCGACCAGAGCCCAGAGCAATCTGCCATCCCCGCCATACGCCCAATCGACCACATCCAGCGGAGACAATGCCCGCACATATGGTCTCAACCGGGCTTCTCTTGCTTCAAGCAAAGTGGGATTGCCGCTGAAACATGGCATTTCGACCTGAAGCCACGCTCTGCCGAAAACATTGAGCAAAGTTGACAACTGCCGCATGACCTCATTGGTGCGCAACCCGGTTCTGCTCCAATCCTCCACCAGTTGAGCATCGGCATTGCGCCGCACCGGTTCCACGCTCAAGGCGTACTGAGTGATCCGTCTGGCGATTGCCCGGGGATAGTTGAAGTAGTAGGCTCTGCGCCGCCTTTCAGCGAATTCCACATCGATCTCCGACACATGCCGGATCAACGCCTCCTCGATATACTCCCGCCCGCCGGAATAAGCCTCTGCGGAACGCCGCCAACGCTTTTCATTGGCACTGTATTGGGCATTTTTGCGGTAAAAAATATAATTTGTCACCATCATTCTCCTGCGATTATAGCTGTTTCAAAGTAATTTTTCTTCATCGGTAAGGCTCTTATCCCCGCCGTCGTCTCCGGCTTGCGCCCGGATCTTTTTCCATCTTTCCGGAAAACGGTTTTCCAGCCAGTACATTGCCGCCCTCACATCCGGCGGCACCACTTTACCGGCGGCATCCTCATATCCGGTCGCCCGGCGGAAGAGTGCCTCTTCCACCTCTGCCAGCAACTTCTCATCTTTATTTTTTTCTGTGTCTGTTCCTCTCGTATCCATGTTGATCACTCCTGCCTTTGGTGCTTATGCAACTTTGCACCGGATCGTCAACACAAATTTTCCCCAATATCGTTTCCAGCATCCGTTTCAAACCGGATAATGAATAAACTCTGCCGCTCGGAGTGATCATAATATCCTTCACAGCACCGCTTGCAACATCCATTGCGCCTTCCTCCCAAAATTCTTTTTTACACTGATTGCATGCATGCAATTCACCCGGGCAAAAAAATTCCGCCCGCCATTCAGCAGCCGACAAAAACTCAATATAATTGCATGCATGCAATTTTTCAACCCTGTTTTCAGAATTTTTTCAAAAAAATTACTTGCATGCAAGCAATCACTGATATATATTATATGCAAACGAAGATTTTAAGACAGGAGTATAAGAAAATGCGGATAGACGATCATATCATCCACGCTTTGCGTAAAGCAGTCACAGCAGCGGGAGATGCCAAAGAATTCGCCCTGCGCTGCGGCGTGAGTGCTTCCAATATTTCCCGCTATCTCAGCGGCAAAGTGCGGACGATCACCGATGAATCGTGGGAAAAACTCCTGCCTTTTCTGGAATTGACCCCGCAGAAACCGGCGGCCGGCACGATCGCCAACACTCCGGAATTGCGGCAATTCATTCTGGAAGCAATGGCGAAAAAATCACTCTCCACGCCGGATCAGCTGCGCCGTTTTATCGGTTACGGTCACAGCAGCTCATTCAAACGGATCTTTGACGGGGAGTTGAATTGGTTTCCGGATGTGCTTTCGGCGGTATTCGATGCGCTGGAGTGCGATGCTTCACATGCCCCGCTTACGCCGGGGGAAAGAGAGATGCTCTCACCCGTCGGATTGTACCGCGATGGAGCAATGCTGGTGCGGCCGGTGCCGGTGGTGGAGTGGGCAAATGCCGCCAGTCACCTTGAGATGCTTGAATCTGACAATGTGGTGATGGATCAATGGGATCCGGAAACCACGCCGACGGTACCGGTTCCTGCCGATGCCCGACGGGATACCCGGGCATTCCGGGTGAATGGGATATCCATGGAACCGAAGATCCTCGACGATGATATCGTACTGGTCGAACCGGTGGATAACACCGATGATATACCGGATAACAAGATCGTGGTGGTGCGCTTCAATGACCAATCGGATATACCGGAAAAGGTGGTATGCAAACGATTCCGCCGCCAGAACAACTCGCAACTGCTTCTGACCAGCGATAATCCGGAAGGGCACATAATCCCCTTTGACCGCAGCGATATCCTCTGGATCGGGATCGTGGTAAAAAAGATTTCGGAAATGTGATCTCCACCACGCGCCTCTTTCTGCTCCCATTGCGCTTCTTTTTTGCAGGGTGGCTCACGCCGCCCCCCTGCACCCCACCGCGGTGCCACCGGCACTTTTGTTCTTTTGGCTTGCACGCGCTTTATGGCGTTGGGCTTACCCGACTCATGTGGCGCAATCCTTCACCCCGCTTCCGCCTTTTATGGCGAAAGCCGGGCTTTGTATTGCACCACGACTGCCGCATCCGGGGGATGTTTCCCCCGGAACCCCCTCGCTCCTCAGCTCACGCTTCGTCGCTTCTTGGGGTGCTGTATGCAAACGCTTTGCATGTATTACGCTTCTTTTTGCGGGGGGGGGGGGG
>JAFVZG010000030.1 GCA_017508285.1 Lentisphaeria bacterium
AAATATGACAGAAAGCAATCAGGTACAACAGAAAGGCATTCGCGTACAACAAAAGAGCCGGTTATCATCTTGTAAAAATAATGATGAGAATATACATTTGAAACAGTTTAACTTAGAGTATTTTTCCAACGTCGTATACAAGAAAAATTCACTCTGATCCTAAAGAAAAGGAGGGTTCCATGTCAAAAAACAGATTCTTTGCCGGAACGGGGGAAACAAACAAACGGTGTTCTGTAAATTTCACTCTGATCGAACTCCTCGTTGTTATCGCCATTATCGCTATTCTGGCATCGATCCTGCTGCCGGCATTGCAGAAGGCAAGAGAAAGGGGAATGATGTCCAGTTGTCAATCCAACTGCAAGCAATTGGGTATGGCGATGGCGAGCTACTGTGACGATTTTGACGGATTTTATCCGCCGGGAGCATATTTGCAGGGAGACTGGGCATATAATCTGGCTCTTTTGAACTATGCCGGCAAAGGGGAACTTTTCTTTTGTCCGACCGGAACGCAGATGCTGACAAGTCAATACAGCAGTAAAGATTATATCCAGGTGTCACCCATGATCAAATCCCGGTTCGCCGGAATTCATTACGGGTACAACTATATGGGTATCGGCGGCAGTTTCTTTTATCCTGTTTACAACGCCGCCGGCTGGGAGTGGCAATCTGCCAAAAGCGGACATATCAAAGAGCCGTCACGGAAAATTCTGCTGGCGGATTCTTTCACCACTTCGACAGCGGAGTGGTCCGGCAGCCATCTGCTGGTCGGCAATGCAAACGCTTCACAAGCCTATCATAAAATCCACGACCGCCACTCGGAACAAGCCAACATCGTCTGGGTGGATGGTCATGTAGAACCGGTAAAAGATGCCTTTGGCCGCATTCAGGTCAACAAAGGTGCCGGAGAATTGTTCAGACCGGATCTCGCCGGGAAATATCTGGAGTTTTAATCAGGAGGAATGCCAGAAGATGAAGTGTTTTTTTGAGGGAATAATTGCTTGTTTGCTTTTCTCTGCTTTTGCAGTAGAGCCTTATTCCAGGGAAGATTATGAATCAGGGCGCAAACGCCTTGAGGAGATGAGCCGGGTGAAGTATTCCCGCACGCTTGACAAACCGGTATTCTTTGTCCGCACCCAGACCAAGTACTCCGGACGCCTGCAGATGTCACGGTACGACTTTGAGGATCGTCCTCTATTCAACAGCCGCACTTATCCGGTTGCCGATCAGAGCCACAACGAAGCCAGTTTCGCCCGCAATCTGGAGTTGTACAAACTTACCGGATTGAATGGTATTTGTACTTTTGCCTGGTATGGACCACACCAATATAAATCGATTCTGTCACCATTGTTCCGGGCGGCGGCAAAGAGCAGTCTGCATACCATGCTGGAATTCTATCCCGCCAATCTGGAAGTGATCCCGGAAACTTTGAAACTTATTACCGATTCACCCAATGCATTTATTTTCAACGGCAAGCGCATCATCAGCAGTTACGTCGCGGATGGAGCCGCCCCGGAAAAGTGGGAAGCCGCGCTCAAAAAATGGAATGCCGCCGCATCCCATCCCGTCGGGCTGCTGCCGCAATTTTATTTCTGCCGGGTCATCGATGCAAACGGAAAAATGGTCAACGGCTACGAAATAGCGGATATCTACCGTAAGCACCGTACGCTTCCGCTCTCGCTTATTTCATCCATAGAACGCTACCTGCGCCGCTTTCTGGAATTTTCAGAAGGGATCTATCTTGCCACTAATCTGAGTACGCCTGATCTGCGGCGGGATCCGGAATATTTTGACAAGGCACTTGTCCCGATCGTCCGCAGCGTGCTGTCAGAAGAACCTTACCGCAACAAAAAACTTTTTGCTATTCAGGGCGAAGTCGGTTACACCTGTTATGCCGGTGTCCAGACGCTGCTGCGTGACGGTACTGCGACCCTGCGTTCCAAACTGAATACCATGCGTACCAGTGAAGCAGACATTTTTATCGGCTGCGAGTGGGACGAACTCAATGAAGATACCGGTTTTGAACCGCTGGTTTCCAAACCGATGAGTACGGCACGGATCATGCGTCGTTTCCTCGGCGAAATGCGGGGAGAAAAGGTTGCCCAGATCCCCGGTGATGATCTTTCTCTGCCCGATTTGATCGTAAGTTTCCGTCGTCAGATCCTGCCCGGTACCGCATATCATATTGAACTGCTCAATGTGCCCGACCCTGACCGGAAACATCCTTATAAAGTAAAATTGGAACTTCTGGATGAAAATGGCAAAGCGCTCTATCCGGCAAGGGATTTTACTTTTGATCCGGCGAAATGGCAGGAAAAGACTCTGCGTCTTCCCACCGAACCGATTTCCTTTGCCCGCGTTATCCGTCCGCGCGTTACGATCGCAGAAAATGGGAAAAAGCGTGTTATAGATGCATTCCCCTTTACCATATTGCGCACAGTTACCGCCGATCAGCACTACTTCTGTATGCCGGTCCGCAATATCCTGATCCCGGAAAAAAGCGATATCCGTTTTGACAAAGATCAACTGCAATGCCGTTTTGATGCCAGTGACAGGAACATCAATACTGCCGAGGTGGTTCAGGATCAGATCGAAATTTTTGCCTATGACCGCGCCAATGAATTTCTGCAGAATGACCCGGAACGCCAGCTTTTCTACTTCCGTCGTCTTGCCTATAATCCCCCTCCGCGGCTGATGGCAGATGTGGAAATAACCGTAGAAAATGCTCCATCGCTGGCTGCTTTCATCAATGATGCTCCGGATATTTCCAAGCCGTTGCCTCAACTCAAGGCGTTTCCGAAACAATCCAATGTGCATATCGGATGGTATGATGTACCGCGCCACTATTTTTCCATCAAAAAAGCCGAACTTTCCAACGCCGTATTTCATGTAAAAATCACCCGGCGCAGCGGTAAACTCGCCGGAAAAAGTTTCGAGTGGCGCGTCCCGTTGAAAGATTTCGGCAGACGGACACTTGAAAATACCGTGTCGGATGACGGCATCACTCTCACATTGGAAACCGGTGCCCGCCCGTCATGGCAGCCTCTTCCTGTCGGTAAAGGCAAACTTGATTTTACCGCCGACATTCCTTTTGATTCCCGCAACAGCGTTTCCGCGCTGCGGATCATCAGCATTGACGGCAAAGTATTCTGGAGCGCCCCCTATGTGCGGCGCGCGCCGGAAACCGGTAAAAAGGTTCCTTACTGTGCATACAGCGAAACTGCAAAAAAATATGTGACGATACCGTTGGATGAATCACGGATACCGGATCTGAATTACGACCTTTCGGATCGCTTCGGCTACATCATCGGCTGTCCGGAAGCCGGACGGAGTTACTTTGCGATGGCAGGCAGTTATCTTTCGGTGGCAACCGGATTTGAGGGCGCCGAGTGCAATGTTTCACCATTCCATGTGATGTTCAAATCCGGTGCCTTGAAAGGTATCGCATCCCGTCCGAAACGCATCGGCAATAAACTCTATTTTGACGGCAAAAGCGGCAACTACCTGATCTTCCCCAAGGAAACGCTGCCGCAGGGCGCCGGTTTCACATTGAGTTTCACCATTACTCCGGAAACGCTGGATAACGATCCCGTTCTTCTTGAGAATGGCCCCGACGCTCCGGGCGGAATGCTTCTGGAAGTCCGCGGCGGTCAACTTCTGCTTAAACTTCTGTATCGTGCCCCGGGACGGGCGAGGGATGTTTTCTACAAAGAACTTGTCTTCCCGACGGGATTGACCATGAGATCCGGTGTCGAACAGAAAATCACCGTGACATACGACGGGCATAAATTGATCGCCGCGATCAATGACAAAGCCGCCGGATGTGCCATTGACGGGGCCATCGCAATTTACAATCAATATACAAATTTCGGAGGAAAAAGTCCTGGTCGCTGGTTCGGCGGTACTCTTTCCTCATTCGAAGTAAAGCACTATCCAACCAAAATAGAAGGAATAAAAGAAATGAAGTGGATCGATCTTACCAAGAAAACCCTGCTCCCCATTATTACGGCTGCCGAAATCATTGTACCGGCAACTGCAATGTCGATGGAAATCACCAAGGCCGATTGGACGCCGAGTATTCAGCGTATTCTGCAGGACAAAGGCAACGGTGTCTTTGCCATCGACCGGCGCGCCAATATGACTACGGAAAAATTGATCGCCGTTGAACCGGGCAAGACTTATACTCTTTCCGGAGAAGTCCGCAACGGCAGTGATCGCCCCGGCAATGCCATCGGCATCGGCTGGGAAATATTCAATGAGCAGAAAGTACCGCTGCGCGGCTGGATGTGCCGGGCTGTTGCCAAAAGCAGCACAACTCTTGCCGCCCCCGTAAAAAAAGGTGATACGCAGATAAAAATCGCAGATGGTAAAAACTGGCAGCTTCTCAGTTGGACTTGGCTTCAATGGAATTTGAAAGATGATCTTGCCGATCTGCCGACCAATAATTGTGTCCAAATCAAATCTGTTGCCAAAGATGGTGCGGGACTTATTCTGACTCTCATGCGGCCTTTCCCCGAAGATCTTCCTGCCGGCACCGCTGTCCGTCAGGCTCCCCGTTCCGATATGTTCCGCGGTTTCCCGAATCTGGTGAAACTTAACGGGGATTGGCAGAAATTCACATTGACTCTTTCGGGGATTTCCAAAGACGGCATCCATCTCCGTCAATGGTGGCCCGGCACCAGATATTGCCGTGTCGTACTCATGGCCAATCTGAGCGGTAACAAACCGGTTCTGGAATTCCGCAATCTGAAAATTGAGATCAAATAAATTACCGGATCGTATAAAACGTGCAGATGTGTCCTCCGCCGGAAGTTGAACCGGCGGATGGCATCCGGGTAATAATTACGAAAGAGTTGAATAATGCGTATCAGAAAAACGGCGATCCCCCCACGGGGATGGAACAGTTATGATTCGTTTCTCGGAGCCATTACCGAGGATGAAGCAAATGCCAATCTTGATCTTTTCATAGAGAAACTCAAACCGGCAGGCTACGAGTACTTCTGTCTGGATGCCGGGTGGTATTTTGACGGTTCCATGACCGACCATATCCAAATGCGTGCCGCCAACCAGTTCCGCAGGTGGAACGTTAATGAATACGGCTGCTATACGGCTTCGCCGGTAAATTTTCCGCATGGCTTGAAAGCTCTCGCTGACCGCTGCCATGATAATGGTTTGAAATTCGGGGTGCATATGATGCGGGGAATGCCTCTGCCTGCATTGCAGCTCAATACGGTCATTAAAGGGACGAACTACCGTGCGGAAGATATTTACGATCCGGATAATTTCTGCCATTGGTGCCAGTATTGGGTGTCGATAAAAACCGACCATCCCGGCTCGCTGGCGTTCTATAAGAGCGAAATAGAATACCTTACCGGAGAGATCGGGGTCGATTTTATCAAACTTGATGATGTGACAGAACATCCCGA
>JAFVZG010000031.1 GCA_017508285.1 Lentisphaeria bacterium
GCCGACTGGATCAAAGCCGGTAAACCGAAGTATCTCAATGTCTGCCCCAATGACGGCCCGGAAAATTGGTGTTTCTGCGCCAAATGCCGGGCGCTGGATGCCCATTTGCCCGGAGAAAATTTCAACACCGCATTAGCCGACCGGGAACTTTATTTCTGGAACCGGATCGCCGAAAGAGCCGTAAAACACCGCCCGGATGTGATGCTGGTGTCTTACATTTACAGCATGTACCGGATCGCTCCGCGCCGGGAGAAAGTGGAGTATCCGGATAATATCATTTTCGGCGTGGTTCCGGTCATGGCAGATAACAATGAAGAGCTGTTCCGTTCCTGGTACAAGCGCGGAGCCCGGCACTTTTTCCTGCGCCCCAATGACACGGTCGATTATGTGCCGTACTACCGGGGGCAGGATAAAACCATATTCACCAAACTGCGGCAGGCGGAAAAATTCAACCTGTATGGTTTTGATTACGATGGAGTTCTGAATAAAAGAGCAGCGGATTTTGAGAATTATATGCTTGCCAGAGCGACGGTTTTTCCGGAAATGACCTTTGAGGAAATTGAAAATGAGTTCTGCTCCGCTTACGGCAACGCCGCCGAAAATGTGAAAAAGTTTCTGCAATTCCAGCGTGAGTGTGAAGCAGAACGCCGCAAACTGGCAACTGCTGATCTGCAGAAAGACCCGGCGACGGTAAAAGAGTTGATCGCCAATTCGGGATATGATTCACGCATAAATCACAATGCCAACAATATCAGCCGCTTTTTCTCCGTCAAAAATATGATCCGCGGCGAAGAGATCCTCAAAGCAGGTCTGAAAAAAGAGCTTTCCAAAGATGAATCCCGCCGTTTGAAAGAACTTTTGATCAGTCAGCAGAATTGCCGTCTGACTCTGGAATTCAATCAGGCATCTTTGCAGAATTTACCGGCAGCCGCCAGAAAACTGCTGGATTTCCGGATCGCCAACTGTCAGCAGCTGGATATGAATTGGGAATATTTCATGACCAAAGAGCGTTTCAACTGGCAGAGATCCGGAGTGTGGCAATTTGAAAGCAAAGAGAACGGCCCTTACAAAAAACAGTTTTTCGCCGGTGAAAAAAATGTGGAAGTCCTGCCCGATGGCAAGGCGGCTTTAACCATCAAAGGCAATGGCAAAGCATGGCACACGATCACCCTGCCGATACCTTTCAAGACGGTCAAATCCCGCAATTTCAACTTTTCCGGCAAATTCAAACTGGTAAACCGCACTGCCGGTTCTCTTAAGATCGGTATCCGGCAGAGTGATGCCAAAGGCAGAACTCTCGGTTACTTCTGGAGTGCGCCTCTGACGGCATCAGGTGATTGGCAAAATTGCCGCATCCCTTTCATTGCTTCTGACCAAGCCGCCAGACTGCAATTCTATATTCTGGCAGAAAATCTGAATAAAAACGGTGCCGGATATGTGGAAAATTTCAGCATCGTGCCGGATCGATATGAGAAAAAATTTGCCGCCGGTGAAAAAAATGTTAAACTTCTTGCCGACGGCACTGCCGCACTGAATATGACCGGCAACGGTAAAGCGTGGCAGACCCTCGTGCTGCCGGTCATGCTCCGCGATCCCCGCGGCAGACTCATTACTTTCAACGGCAGAATAAAACTTGAAAACTGCAAATCCGGCAGTGTCAGAGCCGGAATCCGGCAATGCAGTGCCGACGGCAAAACCATCACCTATGTCTGGGCTTTGACACTTGACAAAGATTGCAGCTGGCGGGATTTCAGCAAATACTTCACTGCCGCTGCCAACTGCGCTTCCCTGCAATTTTATCTGCAGGCGGAAAATTTGAATAAAGAGGCTTCTGCAAGCATCTCTGAATTCAGCGTGATCCCCGATAAGAAACTTCCGCCGACAGCGGCAGGAAAAGGGGAGTTGTCGGCGAAAGAATTGGAGGGGTGGCGCTGACCGGTGACAAAATGAAAAGTATCCCTGATATCTCTTTTGTCAGGCGGTGTATCCTGAAACCGCAGCCGCAGATCCCGTGGGCGCAGAAAATGGTGCTCAATCCGGCAATTATCCGTGATCCGGAAAATAAAAATATCCTGTATATGCTTTTCCGGGCGACCGGCCCCGGAGCGGATGCTCAGTTGCCGGATCATCCGCTGCCTTACCCGATCTATCTGGGCTTTGCCGAAAGCCGTGATGCCGGAAAAACCTGGGATTTCGATTGGTCATCTCCGGCGATGTCGCCCCGGCTGGATTACGATCAGGATGATTTTATCCGCAACTCCTTTTGCGGCGGCAGAATGTTTGACTACGCCAACGGCTGCATTGAAGACCCCCGCTTGTTTACCTTTGAGGGCGAAGTATTTATGACTATTGCCTGCCGGGCTTTTCCACCGGGGCCTTATTGGGAAAAAGATGACCCGGTGCAATGTATGCCCGCATGGGTGGCAAAAAATCCGGATCTTTACGGCAAAGCGGTCTGCGAAAACGGCACCGTTTCCATGCTGTATAAAGTCGATATAAAGGCACTGGCGGCAAGAGATTACCGCCACGCCTTTGAGGTCATCTGCCCGCTGCATCAGCCGGATATAAGCGACAACCGGGATGTGATGCTCTTTCCCCGCCGTCTGAAAATCAACGGTTCTCAGAAAATAGTCTGCCTGCACCGCCCGAAAGAACCGTGGAATTACCCATGCGGCAAACATCTTACTGCCCCATCCATTTTTATCGCCTGTGCCGATAAGTTCGAAGACTTCTACAACGGCAATGCCGAAAATCATGTGCTGGCTCTCCCGGAATTTGAGTGGGAAGCCAACCGCATCGGCTGCAGCTGGGCTCCGGTGGAGATCGAAGCCGGTCTGTGGTTGATGCCTTATCACGGCAAGCAGGATGATAATGTCGGCTATACCCAGTCATTCATGCTGCTTGAGGAGCAGAAAAACGGCATCCCGGCGATCGTCAGCCGCCCGCCGGTGCGGATACTCTTTGCCGCCGAGCCGTGGGAGTTGGAAGGAGACTTCACCATCCCCTGTTTATTCACCTGTTCGGGAGTCATCCTTGAAAACAACCGGCTGCTGATGGGATACGGTGCCGCCGACCGGGTGCTGGGAACCGTCGAATGTGATTACGGAAAATTGAAAAAATATATATCACATTTTGCCGGAAAACTTTGAATTTTCCGCTCTGTTACCGCTTTTCCCGAACAAAATCAACGGCATTGCTGCATTTTGTTCTCCGGGGGAAGATTTGCAACTTGACAAGTATACATTAAGCATATATATTATGGTTGTGAAGGTTTCA
>JAFVZG010000032.1 GCA_017508285.1 Lentisphaeria bacterium
CAAAGCCGGTTTGGGCGGTCTGGCACCGCTTTCCGGCATACCCGGCACTGTCGGCGGTGCTTTGCGCATGAATGCCGGAGCCAACGGCACGGAGATCGCTTCTCTGGTAAAAGAGGTTTACGGTATTCATGCCAATGGTAAAAAATATCACGCTTCCGCCGGTGAGATCCAGTGGCAATACCGCGGCTGCAGTATTCCTGCGGATGTAATTATCACCGAAGCGGTGTTTTCTCTTAAAGAGAGCAATGTCGCACTGGAAGAAGAGGAGATCATCCGGGAAAATGAGGCCCGGAGAACACGCGAACCCGGCGGCCGTACCGCCGGATGTGCCTTCCGCAATGTTTCCGATATCGATCCCGCCGGTAAATTGATCGACCAGTGCGGGTTACGCGGTCTGCGGGTCGGCGATCTGGTCGTCAGCCCGAAGCATGCCAATTACATCGTCAACCTCGGCGATGCATCTGAAGCGGATTATCTTCAGCTGGTGAGGATCTTGCGCCGGGCGGTAAGTGATAAACACGGCTTTTATCTCATTCCGGAGATCGTGCCGGTCAATCCGGAACTTTCTTCACTTATCCAATCTGAAACACCTGCTCCGAAGGTCAATTTGCTTTGCGGCGGAGTAAGCAGTGAAAGGGAGGTTTCCCTGCAAAGCGGTGCCGCCGTTGCCAAAGCATTGCGCAATGCCGGATTCGCCGTCGAAAATACTGATATCAAGGAGTGCCGGATCACTCCGGGCATGAAAAACTCAGATGTTGTTTATCCGGTGCTTCACGGCGGTTTCGGGGAGGATGGTTCTCTGCAGAAGATCCTTGAAGCTGATTCGCTCCGTTTTGTCGGTTCCGGTTCGGCATCAAGCGCACTTGTTATGGATAAGATCGCTACCAAACGCCTGCTTGACCGGATCGCTCTGCCGACGGCTCCGTGGGCGGTCATCACCCGCCGCAACCGCAGATTTCCGGAACATCTGCACTATCCGGTCGTGGTCAAAGCCCCCGGTGAGGGGTCTACTGTCGGTATCGAGATCGTCAAATCTTCCGCTGAATGGGATATCGCTCTGGATAAGGTTTTCAAATTCGCCGATGAATTGCTTGTCGAAGAATTTATCAGCGGGGTGGAGATCACTGTACCCATCATCAATGCCGAGGTGTTTGATGCCATTGAGATCGTGCCCCCATCCGGTTTTTACGATTACGATGCCAAATATCTCTACAACAACGGTGAGACCCAATATTTCACTCCCCCGAAATCTCTGCCGGAAAATGTCGTTGCACTTGCCAAAGAATACGCCATCAAGTTTTATCATGCCGCGCAATGCCGTGATATCCTCCGGGTCGATTTTATCGTTGACCGCGACGGAGTGCCCCGGATGCTTGAAGGGAACAGCCTGCCCGGTAATACCGAACACAGTCTTGTGCCGAAAGCTGCCCGCAGTGCCGGTATTTCCATGGAACGCATGGCGGCAAAACTTGTTTACTGCGCCATGAAACGCTCCGGTCAGACTCCTTTGACCGTCGCTCCGGAAAAGGTATCCGGGTGCCGCCGTTTTTTCAGCAGACTGGTAAACACCGTTTTCAATCTTGCCGCCTTTGCTGCCGGTGCTGCTCTTATTTACGGTGCTGAACGATATTCATGGGATAATTATCCTGCCATCATGCTGACTGCCGGAGGATTTATCCTTATGATCTACGCATTCTGCCGTCAATTCGATCACCGCTGAAAGGCATTTTACCATGGCTGAAAACAGTGTCTTTGCAGAGATCCATCACGAATTATCCGCCAAACTCGTTCCCTGCGGCAAATGGAATTTACCGCTCTTTTACCCCGGCGGTTCACTTGCTGAGCATCGCAATATCCATGCGTCTGCCGG
>JAFVZG010000033.1 GCA_017508285.1 Lentisphaeria bacterium
AAGCAGAGGGATACGAGCATATTCAGGCGATCATGCTTGCCAACTCGCTGGTTCCGGAGGAGAAAATTTCCGGAATCATGGAAAAATTCACCTCCGGCAAGTTGCGTGGTATCGACTTGAGTGCGCTTTACTATCTTATTTCCGGTTTGATGAAAAGCGGTATGGCTTCCCGCAAATATCTGACCGATTACTTGCGGCAGATATTGGACCCGATCGTTCTTTCCGGTGCGACATCTCTCTGGGAAACCCGGCAGGGCGCAGATGATTTCGATTATGCCGGAAGCCTCTGTCACGGGTGGAGTTGTGCAATGCCTTATTTCTGCGCTCATTGCCTGCTGGGGGTAACTCCCCTTGACTTCGGCTTCAAACGCTTTGAAGTAAAGCCTTATGCGGCAGATTTGAATCACGCGTCAGGAGAAGTGCCGACACCGCATGGTATGATCCGGGTATCATGGAAACGCCTTGATGACGGGACATTGAAAGTTACGGTCAATGCGCCGGAAGGATTGGAGTGTATTCCAGCTCAATGGGATGAGTGCCCGGTATCGGCGTGGGAGATAAATCAGGCAAAGTGATACTGTAGAACCGGCATTTTATCCGGGGGATGCGGTGACTGAAAAAGTGCCGCATTCCCCGTTTGTTTTCAGACAAGTCCGCTGAGAACCTGTTGATTGAAGGGGGTCGGGATCCCGTATTTTGCCGCTTTTTCGCAAATCACTCCGGCAAAAGCCATCACTTCGGTGGCGCGTCCGGCAAGAACATCCTGAAGCATGGAGGTCTTTACATCCGGCGGCATTGAAGTAATCACCTTTATTGCCTCATCGATCATGCCGGAGGTGCCGGAGATGTTTTCAGCTTCGGCAACAAAGACAGCTTCGCGCATCAAATTGCGGCAGAAATCCAGTAATTCAGGGGATTTCTGCACCATGCCGTAATCGGCTTTGAATAACGCTTGAGTTTGGTTGATCCCGACATTGAGGATGAATTTTTTCCAGATGGCATGATCGATATCCTGCGGTATTTCCACCTCTATCCCGCAGGAATTGAAGAGATTTTCCACCGTATTTACCGCTGTTTTTTCTCCGCCGATGTAGAATTTACCAACTCCATCATGGTAGATGCGATTGTTTTCGCGCACGCTGGCATGACCGAGAAAAAAGCCTTTAAGGGTGATATTTTCCGGAAAACGGGCAGCGATTTCATCTGCCGCCGAGATCCCGTTGAGCAATGGAAGAAAGATGGTGTTTTTTCCGGTGACCGGGATAATATTATCCAGTGCCGCCGGCAATCCGGTGGTTTTGGTGGCAACGATGATCAAATCTGCCGGGGGCAGACCGGTCATCTCTCCGGGGCAGGCAAACTCAAGCGGTAAAAGCCGGTCATTGAAAAAGATCCCGTTTCGGCGGCAGCGGTCAACCCGCTCTTTGTCAGCGGCGGCCAGTAAGGATATTTCAGGATGTTCCAATAATTTTACTGCCGGCAAAATACCGACTGCTCCGGCACCGAGAAGCACCACACGAAAATCTGTCACCGTTATCAATTCTCCGAAACAAAATATTTGAGGTTTTGCTTAAGATAACTCCTGTGCGCCGGAATTGCAAGATTCTTCAGGACTTTTTCCGTGATAATAATTTGAAATATCCTCATTTACAGGCTATTTTATACCCGGAAACAAAAAATATTTGCAGGATTTTTTTATGAAAAGATTGGTTATCGGTTTGGATTTCGGTTCTGACAGTGTGCGGGCACTGTTGACAGATGCAAAAGGGAATGAACTTGCTTCCAGCGTGGCGGTTTATCCGCGATGGAGCGAGGGTAAATTTTGTGATCCGGGGATCGGGAAATTCCGTCAGCACCCCAAAGATTATCTGGAGTCAATGACTGCGGTTATCCGTGAAGTGATGAAAGGGGTTGATCCGGAAGAGGTTGCCGGGATCGCATTGGATACCACCGGGTCAACTCCGTGTGCGGTGGATTCTCAAGGAATTCCACTGGCTTTGCAGGAGGAGTTTGCCGATGATCCGGATGCGATGTTTGTTCTCTGGAAAGATCATACTGCAATCGATGAAGAGATCGCAATAAACCGTTTCGCCGCTGAAAACAGTAAAACAGATTACCGCAAGTACGAAGGGGGAATATACTCCTGCGAGTGGTATTGGAGTAAATATCTGCATATTTTGCGCCATGATCCGGCGATCCGGGCGAAAACTGCCGGTTTTGTCGAACATTGTGACTGGATCACCGGAGAATTGACCGGCAATACCGATCCGGTAACAATGCGGCGCAACCGCTGTGCCGCCGGGCATAAAGCGATGTGGCACGCAGATTGGGGCGGATTGCCGCCGGATGAATTTTTTACCGGAATCGATCCGTTGCTTGCCGGAAGAAGAGATCAATATAATCAACAGACACATACGGTGGATTCTCCCGCCGGAAAATTGTCGGCAAAGTGGGCGGAAATACTCGGGTTGAATACCGGTGTGGTGGTAGGAGGCTGCGCTCTTGATTGCCACATGGGGGCGATCGGCGCAGGGATCTGTGCCGGAGAAATGGTCAAAGTATTGGGCACATCCACCTGTGATATTCTGGCGGTTCCGCCGGTCACTCATTGTATTGCCGGGATTTGCGGTCAAGTGGATGGTTCGGTATTGCCGGGGATGACCGGATTGGAAGCCGGGCAATCGGCATTCGGAGATATTTATGCATGGTTCAAAAGATTTCTGGGCTATGCCGGAGAGGTTTCTCTGGATAAACTTGAAGCCGATGCCGCCGCAATAGCTCCGGGGGCAACTGCGGTAAAAGCGGTCGATTGGTTCAACGGCAGAAGAACGCCGTTTGCCGATGCGATGCTGACCGGTGCGATCGCCGGTTTGAATTTGGGAACAACTGCGCCGATGGTCTACCGGGCGTTGGTGGAAAGCACTCTACTCGGTTCAAAAGTGATCCTTGAACACTATCTGGAATGCGGTCTGAGTGTCAATGCGGTAACTGCCGTTGGCGGGATCAGCAACAAATCCCCCTTTATAATGCAGATGTGCGCCGATATTCTCAATGTGCCGGTAAAAGTTGCCAAAACGACGCAGGCTTGTGCATTGGGAAGTGCCATGGTTGCGGCGGCGGCATCCGGTTTGCATGGCGATCTGGCAGAAGCGATGCAGGCGATGAGCAGCGGTTACAGCAGTATTTATACTCCGCGGCAGGAAATGCGGGAAGTGTATGACCGCTTGTATCTGGAATACCGTCAGCTTGGAGAGAAATTGGAAAGCCTGAAAAAACTTTCCTGATTGCCGCAAAATCTGACCGGCGTTTTTTGGGTGGCATGCAGACAAACGCAAAATCTGACTGGCGCACTTGGCGTTGACTGCCGAGAATGGACTTTATGGACTAAATGGACTTCATGGACATACGGGGTTACTCGTCTGCAGTCAAAGCGTATGCAGACTGCTCCCACAAAACTCCCAAAAATTCCCACAAATTCCCAAAAATTCCCACAAATCTCCCATGAGATTACCCGATATCAAGACAAAAAAACTGCCAACATGTGCGAATATGTTGGCAGCCCGCTCGGCGGGTTGCGGTATATCGCAGCACTCCGTTGTCGTGCTTTGATCGACAGATATTATACCATCCTACCCAGAAAAAGCCATAAAATCTCCAAAATCAAGACAAAAAAACTGCCAACATGTGCGAATATGTTGGCAGTAAGAAAAATTCCCGGCAT
>JAFVZG010000002.1 GCA_017508285.1 Lentisphaeria bacterium
CCCGAAGAGTACCGCAAAAAAGGAACCCGTCTGGTCGATCTGCATCCGATCACTCTGATCCAGAATGCCCGTACTTCCGGCGGCGGCACCGTCCAGAATGTGCCCAACCGTGCTTTTACCGTCGGCCCGGTGCAGACCTGGAAGAGCGGCCGGGTTTCCATCTGGCATCCCGGACACCACGACAATCCTTTCGGCATGCGCCTGACCACCTTTATGATCTCTCAGAAGATCGCCGACAGCAGCGTGCCGATGTCTCTGTTGAGCGACCACGATGATGTGGTATTCAACTTCTACCGTCCCGGATTCGGCGTTTGTGATGTGGAGATGCATTGATCATGGCTAAAAGAGCAATTGCAATCGCCAGTCATCCTGACGATATCGAATTTATGATGGCAGGAACTCTGATCCGTCTCAAAGAGTGCGGTTACGAGATCCACTATATGAATATTGCCGACGGGGCTCTCGGCGGCAATATGCTCAGTCACAGCGCACTTGCCGCCCGCCGCCGCGAAGAGGCGATGGCTGCGGCAAAGATGGCAGGAGCGATTTTCCACGAATCCATCACTCACGATCTGGAGGTATTTTACAATACCGAACAGTTGACCAAAGTGGTGCGGGTCGTCCGGGAAGTCGATCCGGAGATCGTGCTGACCCACGGTCCTTACGATTATATGGAAGATCACATCAATGCCGGCAGACTTGCCGTTTCTGCGGCTTTCTGCCGCGGCATGGGCAACTTCCGCGGGGTGGAGGATCTGGCACCGGTCATGACCGATGTGGCGGTCTATCACTCTCTGCCGCTGTCGCTGAAAGATCAGCTCAACCGTCCGGTCGTGCCGGATGTTTTCGTTGATGTTACTTCCACGATCCCGTTGAAGCGTCAGATGCTCAATTGTCACCAGACCCAGAAACAGTGGCTGGATGAGAGTCAGGGCATGGATGCTTATCTGGATGATATGACTTCCCGTGCCAAAGAGATGGGAGATCTGTGCGGATTCTGCGAATATGCTGAAGGCTGGATCCGGCACAATGCCAATGGTTTCTGCCCGGCGGATTTTGATCCGTTGAGTGTGATTTCCCGTCCGGCGGCAAAGTGACAATATAATTGCGGGTGTCTATGATATCTGACTTGGGGGTGATCATCGCGGCGGGCGGCAGTTCGCAGCGGTACGGCAGCAGGGATAAACTGCTGGAGGATCTTGCCGGGATTCCGGTATTTCTCCACAGTATCCGTGCCTTTCTTCCGGTGATCGCCCCCGGGAATATGGTGATCGCAGTCCGCAAAGAGGCTCTGGAGGAATTCCGTCGTTTGACCGATGGATTCCTTCCGGGCAATACCATCCGCTGGGTTTCCGGCGGGGCAGACCGGGTGGAGTCGGTAAAGAATGCTCTGGCAGCTTTGCCGTTGACCTCCGGGCTGGTGGCGATCCATGATGCAGCAAGACCGCTTGCCACGGCGCAATTGCTGGAAAAAGTAGCGGAATACGCCCGCCGTTGCGGCGGCGCGGTCGCTGCAAGTAAAGTGGTTGACAGTTTGAAACTTGCCGATGATACCGGTTTGATAGTTTCGCCGGTGGCGCGTGACAGGATGTTTTGCGCCGAAACTCCGCAAGTTTTTGATATTGAAAAATATCGTATCGCCTGTGATAAACTGGCAGGCGCAGTGCCGACCGATGATGCGGAAATAATGCGTCTGGCAGGATTTCCGGTGGTTCTGGTCGAATCCGGGCAGTGGAATTGCAAATTGACTGCACCGGAGGATTTGCTGAAGTTGCGGCAGCTGCTCCGGGGGGTGTCCAATGGCTAAAAAAGTTATCCCCATCAGCGGAGACGGAGATTCCGGCGCGCTGAATAGTTACCTGCGTCAGTTGGGCTCAATGGAAGTCCCGACTCCTGAGGCGCAGATCGAGTTGTGCCGTGAATTTGAAAACACCGTCAGTATTTTGCGCCGCACGGTGTGCCGTTTCGGATTTGCTCCCCGCGAAATAGCGGCGATGCTCGGCCGCAGTGCCGCCGGTGAATCCGAATTGACAGAATTGTTTTTCCCCTCCTCTTTTTCCGGCGGAAAAGTGCCGCCGCCGCCATTTTTTCAAAAGTGGCACAAGGAGTTGACCGCTGCGATAACGGAGTTGGAAAATTGTTTTGCTGCCGGTGAAGATTGCCGGAGCCGCCGGGATGATCTGGCGGAACTTTGTCAGAAATACAGCATCCAATCCGGAGTGGTGGAGGAGTATCTGAATATTATTTCCGGTTATATACGGATGGTGATCCCCGATTTTGACTGGGAACACTTCGACCCTGAGAAAAAATTGCAATTATCCGGCAATGATGACAACCGTAAATTGGTTTTCGGCAAATTGCTGATGACCGAAAACGATTTCCCCGGAGAGTTGCAGAAATTGTCGGAAGCCGCCTGCAATTATTCCCGGCTGCGCACCAGAATGCTGGAAGCAAATTTGCGCCTGGTGGTCAGTATCGCGCAGAAGTTCCGCAACCGCGGGATCGCATTCAGCGATCTTATTCAGGAAGGAAATCTGGGATTGATGCGGGCTCTGGAAAGATTCGACTTCAAGCTCGGCTATAAATTCAGCACCTATGCCAGCTGGTGGATAAGACACAATATGTTCCGGATCATCGCCGAACAGTCAAGGGTGATCCGGCTGCCGATGCACATGATCAAACTTATTCAGGATATCCGGCGCAATGAGCAGAACTTCCTTCAGCTTTACGGCAGAGAACCGGAAAACTGGGAGCTGGCAAAAGTTATGGAATTGCCGGAAGCAAGAATCAGTGCGGTCCGCAAAATGGCGATGCAGACCATCAGTTTGCAAAGTCAGATCGGCAATGACGAGGATGGCAGTGTGCTGGAAGAGCTTATCGCCGATGAAAATGTTTATGAGCCAGCCCGTGATCTTGCCCGCCGCATCCTTTATGACCGTTTCCGTGAGATGCTCTCTACCCTGCCGGAAAGGGAGCAGCAGATAATAATTATGCGGTTCGGACTTTTCGGCAATAAAGTTCAGCCGCTGGATGAGATCAGCAGACAACTCCACCTTACCCGCGAAAGAGTGCGGCAGCTGGAGATCAAAATACTTGCAACATTGCGTTCGCCGGAGAAGTTGAAATATATCGACGGATGCATCCACCCCGGAGGTTTCTGATAAATGGCTTCAGTTTTGCTGGAAAAGATCTGTAAAAGTTTTGTGCCGGGCAAACCGGTACTCAATGAGTTGTCTCTGGAGGTGAAATCCGGAGAGCTGTTTTTTTTACTCGGCCCATCCGGATGCGGTAAATCCACTTTGTTGAGGATTCTTGCCGGTCTGGAAAAACAGGATAGCGGCAGGATCTGTTTTGACGGAGAGGAGATATCCGCTCTGCCTCCGGAAAAGCGGCAGGCGGCGATGATGTTTCAAAGTTACGCTCTCTGGCCGCATTTGACCGTTTTTGAAAATATCGCTTTCGGTCTGCGCATCCTCGGAATATCCGGCCAGAAACTTAAGGATGAAGTTTTTTCAGCATTGGAAGCGGTGCAGTTGGGCGATTGTGCCGGGCGCAGAGTTCCGTCGCTTTCCGGCGGGCAGCAGCAGCGGGTGGCTCTCGCCCGTGCGCTGGCGGTGCGTCCGGCAGTTCTGCTGCTGGATGAGCCGTTATCCAACCTCGATGCCCGGTTGCGGGATACCATGCGCGGCGAAATCGTCCGCATCTGCCGGGAGCGCAGCCAGACTGCGATCTATGTCACCCATGATCGGCAGGAGGCGTTGAGCATGGCAGACCGGATGGCGGTATTGAAAGACGGCAGAGTAAGTCAGTGCGGTTCACCAAGAGAGTTGTATGAACGCCCGCAAAACCGTTTTACCGGATCTTTTCTCGGTGATATCAACTTTATTGACGGTAAAATCGTTGACGGCAAACTGGATGCCGGTTTCGGGATTTTTCCGTTGTGCGGCGATCCGGATAATGCCGGATGCGGGGCGATCCGCCCGGAACGGATAAAATTGGTCGATGCCGCGCACCGCGGTGCATTTGCCGCAAAAATCGTCAATGGGACTTTTCTCGGCGATTGCTGCGAATGGATATGCCGGGTGCAGGATACGGAACTTGCGGTCAGAGAGTATGCTCCGGAATTGCGTATGACCGGAGATGAGGTTTTTCTCGCCTTTGAAGACGGCTTTTTGATGGCAATGGAGTAAACGGCGTATGTGGATAAGATTATCAGGCTGCATATTGCTGCTGGGAATATTGCTGGCACTGCCGTTTTACTTCCGCAAAGAAGAGGTGAAAGTTATTTTTGCTGACGATGCCGATACGGTGGTCGTCATTTCCGCCCACAATAAAACGGTGCGCGATGAGTATGAAAGGGCTTTCCGTAAATGGTATAAAAAGCATTACGGCAGAGATGTGAAAATCGACTTCCGTACTCCGGGCGGCACTTCGGATATCACCCGTTATATCGATGACCGCTTCCATGCGGAATTCCGCCATTTTATGGATAAAGAGGGCTTTGAATGGAAGAGCGAGTACGGCGATATATTCAATGACCGCAAACAGAATTCCCACTGGGTCAGGCAGAAATTTCTCCAATCAGATGTCGGTATCGGTATCGATGTTTTCGCCGGTGGCGGAACTTTCGAACACAGCCGGATGGCACAGCGCGGATATGCGGTCGACGGCGGTGTGGCACGGCGTCATCCGGAGTATTTTGCTCCGGGCGCGATCCCGGCGGAATTCGGCGGTGACCGGATCTATGACCCATCCGGAATGTATTACGGGGTGGTGCTTTCCACATTCGGCATCTGTTTCAACCGGGATAGGGTGGCGGAGTTGAGTGACAATACCCCGCCGGAAAGATGGAGCGATTTGAGTGAAGGCCGGTTTTTCAATAAACTGGTACTTGCCGATCCGACTAAATCCGGTTCGGCGAATAAGTGTTACGAGATCATCATCCAACAGGCGATGGCGCAGGCGGGAAATCCCCGCGACGGCTGGCGCAACGGGTTGAATATGTTGAAAAAAATCTTTGCCAATGCCCGTACCATCACTGATTCCGCTTCGCGGGTGGTCGGTGAAGTCGGCAGCGGTAATGCCGCCGCCGGTACTGCGATAGATACTTACGGTTTTACCGAGGAGTTATGGAGCGCACACCGTTTCGGGAAATCCAAGGTCGCTTATGTGATGCCCAAAGGCGGCACTGCCGTCGGAGCTGATCCGGTGCAGATATTGCGGGGCGCACCGAACCGGAAAGTGGCAGAGGCGTTTGTCGATTTCCTGCTTTCTATGGAAGGGCAGAAACTGCATGCATTCAAAGCCGGGACTCCCGGAGGACCGGCGGAAACCACTTTGAGCCGGGCTCCGGTACGGCAGGAGTTGTATGCTCCGGAGTATCAGAAGTATATGTTCAAGGAAAATTATCTGCCATACACCTCCGGAGCGGATTTTCATTACCGCCCGCAATGGACAGGTAAATACTATTCGCTTCTGCGTCAGGTGATAAAGGCGTTGATGCTTGATCCGCATGTGGAAATGCAAGCGGCATGGCAGGCGGTCATCGCCGCCGGAGGGCCGGATAAAGTGCCGCTGGCAATGGCGGAATTCAACCGGCTTCCCTTTGAGTACGATCAGGCTCCGGATGCGGTGAAAGCGTTGCAGATAAGCAAGAAAAACAGTGCATACGATGTGGCGGCTACCATGCGCAAGTGGAGCGAAAATGCCAGAGCAAATTACCGGAAAGCTGAAGTTCTGGCGAAGGAGGGCAGATAAGATGTTGTTCCGCAGAATGATACAATATTCGATAATGCTGGCATTGATCACTTTTCTGGCACTCTTTCTGATCCTTCCGGTATTTACGGTGCTGCATGAAGGGTGCAACTGGCATCTGATTGCAGAGGTATTCCGTTCACCGGTCTATTGTGAAGGTTTGCTCAACAGTCTGCTGATCGCGGTGGTCACCACGGCGATGGTGGCACTTATTTCACTGGGGCTGGCTCTGCTGTATGACCGTTACGAGTTTGCCGGCAAGGAGTATTGTTCACTTCTGATGCTTCTGCCGATGATCCTGCCGCCCTTTGTCGGAGCGATCGGATTCCAGCAGATCCTCGGTTACTACGGAGTGGTCAATTCGCTGCTTGTGCAGTGCGGCATGCAAAGGATCGATTTCCTTGGCGGCAGCGGTAAATTCTGGTCGGTGTGCGTGATCGAAGCATTGCACCTCTACCCGGTATTTTATTTGAATCTGATCACGGCTCTGGGGAATATCGATCCGGCACTTTCCGATGCTGCCGCCAATCTCGGGGCGTCGGGATGGCAGAGGTTTTTCCGGATCAAACTGCCGCTTTTGAAGAGCGGCTTTCTTGCCGGAGGCAGCATCGTGATGGTGTGGAGTTTTACCGAATTGGGTACACCGTTGATGTTCGGTTACAACCGGGTGACCCCGGTACAGGTATTCAACGGGCTGAATGAATTGGAAAATAATCCGCTGCCTTACTCTCTGGTGGTGGTCATGCTGAGTGTTTCGGCATTGATCTATCTGCTTATGCGGCGGCTTTTGAGTACTCCGGGCGGAGCATCGGCAGTCAAAGGGGCGATGGGTTCCCGGACAAAGCGGCTGGTCAGCTGGCGCAGATTTCTGCCGTCGTCGGCATTTTTACTGGTGGCATTTCTGTCGGTGCTTCCGCATCTGGCGTTGACCGGTACGGCGTTTTCTCTGCGCTGGCATGACACTGTACTGCCGGAAGTTTTTACGCTTGAACATTTTGATAATGCTCTTTCCAATCCTCTGGTGCTGCCGTCGATCGTCAACAGTCTGCGATATTCGCTTCTGGCGATGATAATTGCGGTATTCTGCGGTACTCTGGCGGCACTGGCATCGGTAAGGTGGAAATTGAAAGGTGCGTGGCTGCTGGATCTTCTTTCGATGCTGCCGCTGGCGATCCCCGGATTGGTGATCGCTTTCGGTTTTCTCGGTATGACCGGTCGTTACCTTTGGGCGCGAGCCATCTTCAATCCGGTGGATAATCCCCTGTGGCTTCTGGCGATCGCTTATGCGGTGCGCCGCATACCTTATGTGGTGCGGGCGGTGGTTGCCGGTCTGGAACAGACTCCGGAAGAGTTGGAAAATGCCGCCCGCAATTTCGGTGCCGGGCCGGTGAAGACCTTGTGCCGTATCACCTTCCCTCTGATCGGGGCGAATTTGCTGGTCGGCGGGTTGTTTGCTTTCAGTTTTTCCATGCTGGAAGTTTCCGACTCACTGATCCTGGCGCAGAAAAGTGTCTTTTTCCCCATAACCAAGGCGCTGCTGGAGTTGTCGCAGATATTGGGTTCCGGGCCGGCATCGGCATCGGCATTCGGGGTGTGGGCGATGGCATTTCTCGCTTTGACGCTGGCGTCTGCCGGTTTGCTGATGGGGCGGAAGATCGGGGCGATATTCAAATTTTGAGTGCAACATGCCGGGAAAACTTGAATTTTCCCTTTGAAAGTGTAAATTAACATATAAAATCATTTCAATATATTATTTAAGGGTATTCAGCTGTAATGCATCGGGTTTATTGTTCAGTTATCCCGGAAGCGGGTGGGAGTGTGACTTTGGAAGCTCGGGAAAATGAGCATCTTTTCAAGGTTTTCCGCGCCCGTCCCGGGGAGGAAGTGGAGATCCTTGACGGCAACGGGAAAGTTGCTTCGGCAGTGGTGGAAGCGGGAAAGACTCTGCGGATCATCTCCTGCAAACTTTTCCCGGAACCGGTTGAAAAACTGCATCTGTGCTGTGCTTTGCCGCGCAAACAGAAATTGGATCAGCTCTTGAAACAGGCCGCTGAACTTGGCGCATGGAGCATCCGCCCGGTAAAGTGTCTCCGCTCAGTTGCAGAAGGCGGGCCGCGTGAAAGATGGGATCTGCTCATCAGAGAGGGATGCAAACAATCCGGCAATCCGTTTTTCCCCCGGGTGGAAGAGGAGGCAAAACTGCCCGATCTCCTTGACCGGCTGGAAAAAGAGGGTGTCGAAATATATTACGGTTCGATAAAACCGGCACTGCCGGAAGATGTTTCTGCCGGAGAAAAGGCGGTATTGATCGGGCCGGAAGGGGGATTCGCCCCGGAAGAGTTGATGATGATGGAGGATAAAAAAGTGAAACCTTTGAATTTGGGGCCGTACACTTTGCGGTTGGAAACTGCGGCGGTCTGTGCATTGTCGGCATTGCGGATGCTGGGAGTTTTTATCGTGTTATCGGCGATGGTGCTGCTTGCCGGTTGTTCTCAGGAAGGCGGAGCAAACAATCCATTGATGGTCAAGGGGCGCAATCTGCGGCAAAGCGGAGATGCTTCCGGAGCGAAAAATTATTTTCTCCGTGCGATGGCTCTGGCTCCTCAGGATCCGGCGCCGTATCTGGCTCTTGCCCAGGTGTGTGACGAGGATCTCGATCAACCGCTGGAAGCGATTTTTGCTTATCAGATGTATTTGAAACTCATCCCTGCCGGAGCGGCGGGGCGTCCGGTAGTCGAAGAGATCCTTGCCGGGTTGAAAGAGCGGGCGGTAAAGCAGCTTGCCGGAGATGTGGTGCCTGCCGGTGAATATGCCGCATTGCAGCAGGATTTGCAGAAAAGTCAGGAGGATCTTGCCAGAATGAAGAAAAAACTTCTTGAACAGCAATTGGAAATAATCCGGTTCCGCCGCCAGTTGCGCCTGATGGGGGGTAAAAAATGAAAATCGGAAAAAAACTTCTCTTTGCGGCTTTTATTCTCACCCTGCTTGCCGGGTGTGCCCATACTTCCACTTTGCAGTGGGATAAACCGGCTGAAGGACAGGTGAGTTCAGAGGGCAACAGAGTGTTGTGGAATTTGACCGCAGTCAACCGGGGGATGTATCTGTTTAATGTTATACCGCTTTGGTCAGGTTATCCGACCAGACCTAACCGGCATGAATACAAACTGGCTCAAAATATGCTTACCCGCGCCCAGATGCGCCGGATGATGGATGTGCATCTTGATAAATGGGGGGCAGACCGGGTGGAGGATGTGGAAACCGCCATCTCTTCTTCCGGAGCTTTTTCATTGTGGATAGTTTGGCGGAGAACCATGACCGCTACCGGAGTCGCGGTAAAAGTAAAGCAGGATAGTAAAAAAATTTCCGATGCGGCAGTGAAATGACTTGAAAAAAGTATTTTCCATGCTATATTTTTCTGTCTGCACATATTTTTGTATGCGGGCGGACTATGTTTTATTATATAATTTTTTAATGTAAATGCATTATACATAAAAGAAAAGGATGTTGAAAATGAGCCGTAAAGTGATCATCGCCGGTAACTGGAAGATGAATAAAAATGCCGCCGAAGGAAAAGCTTTGGTGGATGAACTCAAAGCCGCATGCGGAAATTGCTGCTGCTGCGAGGCTGATGTGGTGGTTTGCCCGCCCTTTACCACTATCGGTGCGGTAGTGGAAGCCGTCAAGGGTACGGCGATCAAAGTCGGCGCCCAGAATATCCATTGGGCTGATAACGGCGCATTCACCGGTGAAATTTCCGGCGACATGCTGAAAAGTGCCGGGGTCGAGTATGTTATTATCGGTCACAGTGAGCGCCGCCAGTATTTCGGTGAAACCGATGCCACCGTCAATGCCCGTCTGAAAGCGGCGTTGAAATATGATCTTATTCCCATCGTTTGCGTCGGCGAATTGCTGGATGAGCGCGAGAGCGGCAAAACCGAAGAGGTTCTTACCCGTCAGATCCGCGGCGGATTCGAGGGGATTTCTGCTGATGAAATGGCTAAGACCGTGGTCGCTTATGAGCCGGTCTGGGCGATCGGTACCGGTAAAACCGCTACTCCCGATATCGCTCAGGCTGCCCACGCTCACATCCGTAAAGAGATCGCCGGTATGTTCGGCGAAGAGGTCGCTGAAAAAGTCCGTATCCAGTACGGCGGCAGCATGAAGGCAGCCAATGCCCGTGAGTTGGTCGCCCAGAAAGATATCGACGGTGGTTTGATCGGTGGTGCCGCGCTGAAAGCCGGTGATTTCCTGTCACTGATCAAAGAGGCTCTCGGTAAATAATATATTTGAGAGGTTGAAATGCTTTTGACAGTATTGCTCTATGTGATGATCATTATCGTTGCATTGCTGTTGATCGCGCTGATCATGATCCAGCCGTCCAAATCCGGCGGCATGGGAGCCGCATTCGGCGGGATCGGTGAATCGGTTTTCGGCGGCAAGGCAGGCAGTCATCTGACTAAAAGCACGGTGGTGCTGACAACGATCTTTTTTGTGATCGCATTGGTTCTGGCTGCGGTGATCGGTCATCGCTCAGATGAAGGCAGTGCGGTGCTGGATAAGGTCATGCAGAGTGAAGCCGCTGCGGCTGCTGCGGCTCCGGCTGCTGAAAAGTGACCTGAAAGGGATTTCCCGGGGTGAAAAGGGCGGCGCTGACAGTTTGTTTATTGGTGATGGTGCCGCTTTTTGCCCGGGGTGATGCTTTTATAAACCGGCTGAAAGTTGATTTGCAGCTGGTTTCTCCGCCGGAAGTTGAGCATCGCCATCAGGTGAATTGGCAGGTCAAGTCGCCGCCGGTGAACCGGTGGCTGATGATAAAGGTGGAGTTTTCGGTAGATAAGGAGAAGAGTTCTCCGAAATATCATGCCGGGAAGATGATTTTTCCCGGGTTTGCGGATGATGTGACTCTGGGGGTCAGGGTATTGTTTGACACCGGGTTCAAAATAGAAAATCGCAGTATCCGGTGCCTTTATGACGGCAGAACGGAGTTTTATCCGTTGAGGCGTGACGGCAAAAGGCATCTGGCGGTGATGTTCATCCCGGCGGTACTGATAGACCGATTCAGTTTGAGTGCTGACGGGTCGATCCGCAAGGCGGAGGAAAAAAGTTTTATTGCTGAGGTTGTTTTCAGCAGGGCCGGTAAAGTTATAGACCGGGCTTACTGTAATATATCCGGGCGCAAGGCATTTGATAATGAGTGTCGGGGCGTGCCGGAAAATTTGCGTATTGTTGGCGGGGTGTTCCCGCGTTCACGGACACCGTGGGCATTGGCGGGAGCGGATAATTTGGATTTGGAGAAGGATTTGACCCCGGGAAGGGATTGAACCAAAACAGCGGTGCAGTCTGGTAAACAAAAGTATATTTTGGATAGAAAAATGGGTAAAGAGAACACAATTCTGACGGTTGATATCGGAAGCCGCAGTATGAAATTGGCAGAGTTTTTCTTTCAGGATGGCGTTATTCTGCTGACAAAGTTCCTCAGCCGGCGGATTGAACTTGCCGAGGGCGAAACTCAGGGAGAGTGGTTCGACCGCAACTATCTGGATATGCTGGTGGAGGGCGGTTTTACCGCAAAATCTGTCCGTTTGGCCCTGCCGGCAAGCAATTCATTTCTGCGGTTGAGCAAACTTCCGGCGATGCTGGGCAGTTCATCAACGGTTTCCAGAATCATTGAGTTTGAGGCATCTCAGGCGGTTCCTTATGCCATGCACGAGGTCGAATGGGGGTATCAGCTGCTCCATCATGAGTGGGATGAGACTGTTGAGGAGACCGATGAAGATGGTAATACTCAAGAGGTGACCGTTACCAATGAAGAGTACGAAGCACTTTTTGTTGCAGTAAAAAATGAGGATGTGGCATGTTTCACCGATGTGATCGAGCGTGCCGGTCAGAAACTGCTCTCTGTTGAACTTGCGGCGTTGAATATTTTCAATGCGGCAGTTGTTTCCCAGGTCAACGAAGATGAATGCACCATGATCCTTGAGATCGGCGGCAAAGGCAGCTGCCTGATGCTTGCCGATCACCGCCGGATCTTTATGCGGAATATCCCCATCGGCGGCGATACGATCAATACTCAGATCGCCAGAGAATTCTCCGTTTCAGATCAGGAAGCGGAGGATTTGAAACGCCGTTACGGCTTTGTCGCTCTCGGCGGAGCGTATGATGAGCCGGAATCAGCTTTTGCAGCGACGATTTCCAAGATCG
Source organism: Lentisphaeria bacterium (assembly GCA_017508285.1). Taxonomy (GTDB): domain Bacteria; phylum Verrucomicrobiota; class Lentisphaeria; order Victivallales; family Victivallaceae; genus UBA1784. The sequence goes on from JAFVZG010000002.1 coordinate 11,956, forward strand.
CCCGCAATGTCATGACCCGTCTGCACGGTGAAATAAGCCGTTCCATCAATGTCTGGCGGGCACAGCATAATGGTAATCCCCCGGTCAAAGTTCTGTTGGCAGGCGGAGGCTCCACCATGCAGTATACCACAGAATTTTTCAATGAAAAACTCCACTTGCCGGTGGAGTATCTCAATACTTTCGGTCTGATCACCATCGGTGACACCATTGACCGTAATGCACTTCAGGCGCAGGCATCCATGTCGCAGGGTATGATAGGTATGGCTTTGCACGATATCGGCAACTGCCCGGTGGATATTTCTCTGTTGCCGCGGGATATCCGCAAGCAGCATGAACTTGATGCCAGAAAACCTTATTTCTACGCTTCGGCGATCGCTCTGATAAGTTGTCTGCTTATCAGCGTGGCAGGTATCAGTCAGGTGCTCGGATTCGAAATGGAGCGTGTTTCCAGGGTGGAAGCAGACGTGCAGCGTGCCAAAACTGAGTTGAATAGCGTGATGTCTCTTAAAGGTCAGCTGGATTCACTCAAGGGGACTTACGAACACTCCACCAAATTCTGGAATGCCCGCAATCAGTTCGCCAGATTGCTGATGATATTGCAGGAGCAGATCCCCGACCGGATGTGGCTGGTCGCCATGGAACCGGTCATTGAAAATGCTGCGGATGACAGTTTTTCCGATGAGTTCACTTCTGCTCCGGCGGATAATAAGGGCGGCAGTAATCCAAACCGGAAAATCACTCCGGAGCAGTTCAATTCCATTACCGAACTCAAACGCATCCGTCTCGGCGGTTACATTATGAATCTTGAAGCGGATGGTGACAGCAATTTGCTGCATATATTCACCGAGAATATCCGCAAGATACCCACTCCGGGAGTTACTCCTGCCGAGGGCGAAAATGCTGAATTGCTGTTTGAAGATGTCCGCATTACTCAGGAACTTGTCGACGGCAGCAACAACAACCTGACCTATTTTGAGGTGGTGTTGACCTTGCGGGAAGCGATGAAAAAATAACAGAGGTAATGAGAAGTGAATAAAAAGGTCAAAAAAAATCTTGTTCTGATCGTTACGCTGGCGTCTACCGGATTGGTTGCCGTCGGGCTTTTGATTTATGTGCTGATACTTTTTATCAATTGGAGCGAATACCGTGCCCGTACTGAAGCAGCGCGTAACGAAGTCAAGGCTCTGATCAGCAAAGAAACTGCTCCCGGCAAGGAAAATGAGGAGCGTATCAAAAAAGATATCGCACTTTATGAAGCCAAAAGCCGGGATATGGTCGATACCTTCAAATCTCCTCTGCGTCCGGCGGTGGATGCCTTTTTGCAGGAGCTGCCGCCCCCGAAAAAGAGTGTATTGAGCGATGAGGAAAAAGAGTTTTACAAACAGGAAGGTACCGGCATCGAGGGCGATGAAGAGACCAAAGCGGTTCCGCTGAAGATCCGCAAACTTTCGTATGATGATTTCCGTAAGTTTTTCAATGACCGGTTTGAGGTTTTCTGTCAGCAGCGCAATATATCCGAGGATAAGGACCGGTTGTCGCTGATGACTTTAAGCCTTTTCCGTTCAGAGTGTGTCAACCTCTTCCCTCAGGGCAGCTGGAAACGGGCAATGGATAAATTTGTTGAAGTTGCCAAACCGCTGGTTTATGAAACCATCAACGAAGCCGATCCCCTGCCGCTGCTGCTGGTCGGATTCGGAATGCCCCGCCGTGTCAGCGATAACATTACATTGCTGGAACGGCAGATCGATGCGACAGTTTCCCGTAAGATCGAACCGATAGCCAAAGAGAATAATCTGATCTTCGGCGATGATGCGCTGAAGTTTATCGGCGGCGGAAGTGAGACGAAGGGATTGGCTGTCAGTGATTATCCGATGGCATTTTTCCATTGGGATGTTTTCGGCGATATCGTCAAACGGTTGTGCAATGCCAAAGCCACCTCTTTGCAGAAAGTCGTTGTCCGTACTTACGCCTCAGAGGGTGAAGAGGGAGGAACTCCCGGCGGTTCCGCGATCAATCTCAATGCTTCTTTTGAGCAGGATGGCAACTTCCGGCTCTATCATTACACGGTGGTTTTCACCGGCAGCATGAGCGCAGTGCGCAATGTTTTGCGTGAATTCGACATGGCGTGGAAAGAACGCCGGATGTATCTGGTCAGAGGCGTGGCTCTCTATGCCGGTGATAACGGTGCTGCCGTAGTCATGAAACAGTTGGGAAACGGCAATCAGGAGCAGAAAGCTGAAAACACCGCTCCGACCAGCCGCCGCCGCCGCAGACGCGCCGAGGCCGCCGAAGAGCAGGAGCAGAAAACCGAAACCGTTATGTCGGAAAAAGAACTCCGCGAAGGTCATTACCGGGTGATCCTCAAGCGTAAACAGCAGGAAGCTGCCAACAACTCCGCCGAGGGGAAAAAGGTGGCAGATGAAATTCTTAACGACAGCGAAGTCAATGAGTATTTGAATTTGCGTCAGTCTGCCGATCAGGGATCGCACAGCGCAGAGGAGGCGACGGAATTTTTCTCCCGTCTGGAGAAAAAACTTGCTCCTCACGAGCGTTATGGTTACGGCAAAGTACTTGTCGGCGGCGAAGCCAATAAAGAGTGTACTGCGTATCTTGACATCGACTATGTGGTCGTTGCCCAGGAACAATGAAGTTTTTCCGGAGGATTGAAGAGTGGATTTCATAAAACGGCATTACGAGAAGATCATCCTGCTGGGTTTGTTTGTCATTTTTATCGGCTTGATGCTTATGGTTCAGTCGGTGATCAATTCTACCCGTTCTGTAACGGATGAACACCTGGCTCTGCCCAAGCGGCAGGCGAATTTTGTGAATGAGGATCCGGCGGAAGAAAAGTTTGATACTGCCAGACTGCGGGAAAACAGCCGTCTTAAATGGTTCGACAAAGAGTTGCGCGGGGATAATTACGCTCAGAGCGATTTTGTCCGGGCGTTTCCGATGGCAAACTGCCCGCATTGTCAGGATGAAAAAGGCGGGGAATATACGATGATCATTCCCAAAAACAGTTTCACTGTTCAGGGAGAAAAGAAGATCCGCAAGTGCCCGCAGTGCGGTAAGGAACTGCTGGTGCCGCCGGTGATCACAAAGGAGGATCTGGAAGAGACCGGTGACAATGATCCGGATCGCGATAATGACGGCGTGCTGGATGAGAAGGAAAAAGAGTTCGGTATGGATTCCACCGATCCCAACGATGCCCGTTACGATATGGATGGAGACGGTTTTTCCAATATCTTTGAGATCAACAATAATTATGCGCCTAACAACCCGGATAGCCACCCGCCGTATTGGTGGAGATTGCGGATCGATGCTATCCGTCAGATCGAATTGCCGGTGCGTTTTATGGCATTGAACGACAACGGTTTCCCCGATGACAAGACCCGCTGGACATTGCAGTTCAACCACCCCGACCGTTACGGCCGCAAACGCACATCGAGCAGTTTTTTGCGTATCGGCAGACAGATCCTTATTGAAGGAAGAAACTATAAAGTTACCGATGTGGAGCGGCGTTTGACTCCGGTAAAAGGAGTCGATAAAAAGGATGCCGCCGGTAAAGGTATGATCGATACCTCAAGAGTATTTTTGACTGAAGTGGTGCGCAACCGTTCACTGACACCGGATAAATTGGTCATGACGGTCAACCAGCCGGCATATTCCAGTGACAAACGCCCGGTGATGTACGATTGCGGTGATATTTCCGAGCCGCGTCAGAAATATACCCTCCGGATCGGCGACCGGATCCAGTTGAGATCTTTTGCAGTTGCCAATGATAATGAAAATGCCGGTGGCAAAAAGAACCGTTCCAAAGTGGTTGCCACCTATCAACTCAAGGCGGTGGATGCAGAAAAAGAGGTTTTGCAATTCACCGAAATCACCAGGAGTCGGAAAAAGGGTGCTGAAGAAGTTATTATCGAAATTACCAGAGAGGCAAAAGTGCCTGCTAAGATGATACCCATTAAAAAGGTTGAAAAAGTTGCTGCTGATGCGGTCGATGGTAATGCTGTAAGATGATTATCTAATTAGAGTTGAAACATATATCCGGAAGGAAAAGACGAATGAAAAAGAGTAGATCACTTGTTCCTGCGCCGTTTTTGCTTTGTATGATCGCGGCACTGGGCGCCGGTGTGTTGTTGCCTGCATCTGCGGCGGAGATCGGTGTCAAGCATGCAGAGACCAGCAAAAAACTTTACGCCAAACAGGATGAGGCTGCCGCCAGATGCAAAGTGCTTGAGGCGGAGAAAAAATATGCCGAAGCCATTCGTCTGCTCCGTGAAGAGGTTATTGAACCTCTTGAATTGGAGGCCGGCGAGGTCGACAGTTGGATCGCCCGGCAGCGGTTGGCTGAATTTACCAAAGAGTTGGAGCGTTTGCAGCTGATATACGGTAATATCAAACTCGCTGAAGCGGAAAAAGCTTTGATCAAAGGTGCTTATAACGATGCCATTGCCACTGCCAATGAAGCATCCCAGATCGCTCCGCAATTGAAAGTTCAGGCGCAGGCTCTGGTCACCACCGCCAACGGCAGAAAAAATGCTTCCGCACGCGCAACGAAAACTTCAGTTTCCAAAGCGATCCCGGAATTGGATAAGCGCAATGCTCAGGTTAAACGGCTGCTCGCTGAGGCCCGTACTTTTTACCGCAACGCCCGCTATGATGAGGCAATGAGATGTATTGAAGAGGTTTATGCGATCAATCCTTTCAACTCCGAAGCAGCGTATCTTGCTTCTCAGGTTTATAAGAAATTTTATCAGATCGGCAATGCCCGCCGCAAGGCTGACATCGCCGGGCAGATGTCTTATGAGGCGTGGCAGTGGGTCGAACCGGCATTCCCCGTGTCTGACCATCAGAATAGCGGGGATCAGACCAGTGAATCATCGGTCAAAAAAGGCAATGATTCTGCGATCCAGAAAAAATTGGATGAGATCATTTTCAAATCAGTCTCTTTCAACCAGACCGATATGGAAGGTGTGATCGAGGCACTCAATGACAATAAGATCCATGATCCGGAAGAGGTCGGTGTGGTGATCGACTTTATCCGCACCAATAAAGAAAAACCTGCACCTGCGGCAGATGAAGAGAAGGCGGCAGCTGCTCCCGGTGCCGGTGAAGAAGGCGCCGGTGAAGCGGGGGGCGCTGAAGAGGGCGGAGAAGAAGAAGCCGCCGAAGAGGAAGGCGATGGCGGGAAAAAAGCCAAGGATGATGAGGTGTATGTGACTCTTGAATTGAAAAATGTCACCTTGCGCCAGCTGCTTGATTATGTTTGTTTCCTCACTGATTATACCTATGTTATCCGCAATGACCGCGTGGTTTTCGGTGCTCCTGACCAGCAGATGATCCCCGCTGAATACGAGTTGAAAAATTCGGTGAAAGTGCTGATCGTCGGCAAGCCTGCCGCTGCCGAGGAAGCTCCGGCTGAAGAAGGCGGCGAAGAAGGCGGCGAAGAAGGTGGCGACGCCGAGGGCGGTGAAGAAGGTGGCGACGCCGAGGGCGGTGAAGAGGGCGGCGAAGAGGCTGCGCCGGCTCCCAAGGCTCCTCCGGCGATCAAAGATGAAGAGTTGACACCGGCATTGCTGCAGAAGTTTTTCTCCATGTACGGTATCGAATTCCCCAAAGGCAGTGCCATAAGTTTTTACCGCGGTAAACTGCGGATGACCAATACCCAGCAGAATCAGCTCAAGATGACCGATCTTCTGGATCGTATAAATGTCGATACCGACATGATCGAAGTCGAAGTGAAGTCTATCGAAATCGCTGAGAGCGATATGGAAGAACTCGGATTCAACTGGGCTTTCGGCAGAATTGTAAAAAGTTCCGATGGCCACTCCGTCAATGGTGACTACCGGGTCGGTTCACTCTGGCACGGCACTCCCGGTGCTTCCACCAGATATGATGTCGGCGACTCCTCGTTGAAACTGCTGGATTCTCTGCTCAGCGGTATCGACTCCAGAGTTCTGAAAGATTTTAATATTTTCCCTGATCTTTTCGGTTCATTCAAGCCTTTCGGCATTGATGAAACTTTCAATTTGACTTTGACGATCAATGCTCTTGACCGCAGTGACCGTACCGAACAGATTTCCGCTCCCCGGGTGTTGGTGAATAATACCCGGACTGCAATGGTGGAGATGACGAAATCATACTACTTCCCCGAAGAGTGGGAAGAGTTGGAAATCGAGATGGAAGAGGTCGGCGATCAGGGCGGCGTGCGGTTGAGTGTGACCGAGCCTTCTCCGGAATTTGCGGAAGAGGTTTCCAAGATCGGTACCAAATTCACTGTGACTCCGACAATACTTGACAGCAAAACCATCCAGTTGAAATTGAAGCCGGATATCACCGCATGGACCGGTAAGGATGAATATGAGATCGTTGCCCGCTTTTCCCGTATCATCAACGATAAAGAGTTGGTCAATGAAATGCGTTGGGTCATCTGGCGGCCGGTTATTGCCAAACGGCAGCTCAGTGTGACGGTCAATGTCAATCACGGCGAGACGCTGGTGATCGGCGGACTTTCTGACAGTAAATCCCAGAAACGGCTGGATAAAGTGCCGATCCTTGCTGATATACCGTTTATCGGCAGACTTTTCCAGAATCAGTCTGAAACATCCACAAGAAACAATATGTTGATATTTGTCACTGCAAGATTTGTAGATAACCGGGGCGTGCCGCGGCCGCTGGATACCAGCGTCGGCAACGGCGGTATCCCCGGATTGGTGCGCTGATTAAGTACGGAGGATAGATACGATGATAAATAAAAAGATGCTGCTGCTGGTTCCGGGGGTACTTCTCGGCGTTATGGCGATCGCCGCTGAGAAGACGGCAACTGCTGTCAATGCGGTTCCGGCAAAAGAGGTCAAGCCCTCTTCCGGGGTGCAGGCAAAGGTTTTTGAAAATGTCGGCAGGCAGGAACTGCTTTTCCGCAGTAATGAATTGGTCAATGCGGCAAACAAAAATATGCTCGCCGGTAAATATCGTGATGCTATTTCCGGATACCGTCAGGTCGTGGCTCTTCTGGAACCGGTAAGTTCCGGTAATAAATTCAGAAATAAAATCGATTTCTGCCGCAAGCGCATCTCCCAATGTTACTATGAAATGGCTGGCAATGCAATGAAAATCGCCGATGAGCGTGCCACATCCAACGATTTTGAAGAAGCCATCAAACTTTGCAAAGAGGCGGTGGATTATTGCGAAGAGAGGCGGGAGGAATTGGATCGCCGGATCGCGTTTTATGAGAAACGCCGTCTGGCTGCCATCAACCGGGAAAACAGCGCGATCGAAAAGATCGCTCCGGAATTCAGCAGTCAGGAGTATGAGATCGAATTGCTCATTGAGCAGGGGGTCAGCCTCTACAAAAAAGGTGAATATACCGCTGCCAAACATAAATTCGAAGAAGCTTTGCTGATCGATCCTTATTGTGAGGCGGCGATCCAGAATCTTCACGGTATCAATAATCATATCGCAGAAAAGGCCAAAGCCCGTTTCGCAGCCACTGCCAGACATATGATGGGATCGGTGGATTGGAATGCGGCGATCCCCATCGTCAAAAACAATGCTCCGGAAGATGTCAGTTCCTCCGTTATTTCCGGCAGCGTTGTCAAAGAGAAGCACAGCGAGATGGAAAATACACTGAAAAGCATCATCTTCCCAAGCTACACTCTTATCAACAATTTGTGGACTTTTGAACAGACAATGGAAGACTTGCGCCGTCAGGCTGAGGAGCATGATACCAAACGGCGCGGTGTCAACTTCGTTATCCGTTACGCCAAACATCCTGATCCCAAAAAAGCTCCCAAACTGGCGAACTACACGACTGCCAGACCGACGTCGCTTTATGATATCCTCTCCCGTCTGCAGGAGCGCGGTGACCTGACATTCAAAATCGATGACAATGCGGTGGTCGTCGCTGAAAAGGGCGAAGCTCTTGAAAAGATGACGGTAAAAGTATTTTCCTACACTCTGCGGCCCGGAGAGAGCGAAGAGGGATTGAAAAATGTGTTGAAATCCGGTGCCAATGTCACATTTGCTCCCGGTTCATCATTGACTTTGGTCACTGACCGGAATGAGGTGGTTTCCAAAAACACTCCCATCAATCAGCAGCGTATTGAAAACTGGATCGCCAAAAATGACGGCGGCAGCGGCGATATGGTGCAGATCATGTTCAAATTTCTGGAAGTTTCCCAGAATGACCTTGATGAATTGGGGTTCAACTGGCAGTATGCCCGGTTGAATGAAGACCGTTCTGCCAAATGGTCTCTCGGCGGCAATCCGTTGCTCCGCCACTATGTCAACTCCGATGCCAATGACCGTTTCGGCGGTTCTGCTGCCGGAAGTACCATGGATACCGATTTCACCACCACCAATGCTCTGGTGGATAATGATGCAACTTACAACCTCTCATGGACTGATAAGAAAAATATCATCGGGGCCTCCGTTTATGCTCTGGATTGGGCAAACTCATCGGATATTCTTTATTCTCCCCGGGTTACTACTCTGGATAATACTCTTGCTCATGTCGATATGAGAGAAACCCACCATTACCCTGAAGAATATGAAGATATCGACGGTGAAGATACTGACCGGGCATCTTTCTCGGTGGTGGTTCCGCAGCCGAGTCTGGATGAAGAGACCCAGTTGGGTATCAGCTTTGATATAACTCCGAAAATCCAGGGAAAGCTCATTCAGGCGCGGGTCGAATTCAGCATCGATCAATTCGATACCTGGATGATCGTGGATAGCCGTGACCTCAACGACCCTGACAGTGACGGTGAATATCAGAAAAAAGCGGTGTTGAATAACCGTGTGTTGCGTACTGATGTCACATTGAAAGATGGCGAAACGGTGCTTATCGGCAGTATTTCGCAGGATCTTACCAACCTGATCCATGACAAGATTCCGATTTTGGGCGACCTGCCGCTGATCGGCAGACTCTTCCAATCCAAATATACGCTCAGCAAGAAGAATAATCTGCTGGTATTCATGACCTGCCGGATAATTCTGCCTGACGGTTCTGCCAAGTACAAAGATCCAAAGACCGGCGGTGCGGAAAACGGCGGCTATCTGAAAGGTCTGCCGGAATTTTCCAGAAATCTGTAAGCAGATTTTCTGTTTTACTGCCGGCAGCATCTTATGGATGAGACTTGCTTTGAATTCAAACCGGTAGGGGTGGTGCATTGCGCTTCAAAGTACCGGTTTGAATTGCCGCGTCAAGGGGTTTTTTCCGGTTGTGATGGTGAGATCGAATTATTCAGCAGTTACGGCGGGGATGCCATCGCTGACCTTGCCGGATTTGAGCGGATATGGGTGATCTTCTGTTTTCACCTGAATCGTGACCGCAGCTGGAAACCGAAAGTACAGCCGCCTTTTCCTGTCGGCGGACCGCGCCGCAGTCTGTTTGCCACCCGTTCACCTTACCGGGTCAATCCGCTGGGGTTGAGCTGCGTTGAATTGGCAGGGATCAAAGGGAACCGTTTGCTGTTGAAACATATCGACATGCTTGACGGCACTCCGGTATTGGATATCAAACCTTACATTCCCGAAGCGGATGCATTCCCGGATTCTGCTGTCGGCTGGCGCAACGAGGTGCCGGAGGCTGAATATTTGAATTGGGATGTCGAATTATCGCCGCGTTTTTTGCATCAGGCAGCTTTTATTATGAAAGAATCCGGGCTCGATCTGGAAAATTTTGTCCGGGTACAACTTGCCAATGAGCCGCTGGATACTTCCAGAAAAAGGCTGAAAATGCTGGATGATGAGCATTATGCCCTCGGCTGCCGGACATGGCAGATAGTATTTACCGCTGACCGCGCCATGCAGAGGGTGAAAGTATTGGAAGCGGTATCAAACTACCGTGCCGATGAGTTGTTCCCCGGAGCTTTTGACCGTTACGGGGATAAGGATATCCACCGGAAGTTTCTCCGGGAAGTTTTCTGAGAGGAATTCCCGTTTTCAGCAGTAAAAACTCTTTGACTGCCATCGTGATTCATTGACAAATCATTGCTCAAGTGATATATTTATAGGGTGTGCCAAGCGCATTATCATCAAAAACAATACCAAAAAATGATAAAGAGGATGCTGTCATGAAAAAAATTGTTAAACTCGGTATCATCGGACTTGGTGCCAGAGGTGAAACCCTTTTGGCAACGCTGTTTGAATTCAACCGGGAAGAGGTGCTGGTTTCCGCTATTTGCGATGTCAAGCAGGAGAGGATCGATAAATTTCATCAGATCATGAAAGATCATGACTATCCGCTTGCCACGGCATATACCGATTACCGCCAGCTGATCGCCAGTGATGATGTCGATGCCGTGTTGATCCCGACTTCATGGAACAGTCACCTCCGGATCGCCGAAGAGGCGATGCGCAACGGCAAATATGCCGGTATCGAGGTCGGTGGAGCATCTTCTCTGGATGAGTTGTGGCATCTGGTGCGTGCCGCTGAATCCACCGGCGTATCCTGTATGATGCTGGAAAACTGCTGTTACGGCAGAAACGAATTGCTTTCACTCAACCTTGCCCGTCAGGGGCTTTTCGGAGAATTGATCCACTGCTCCTGCGGTTACGAGCATGACCTTTCCGAGATGGCGCATCTGGGCAACCGGGAAGAGCGCGAAGTCCACAACTTCCGCCGCAATTGCGACCTTTACCCAACCCACGGCATCGGGCCTCTGGCAAAAATTTTGCGGATCAACCGCGGCAACCGTTTTATGACCTTGACCTCCACCGCCAGTAAAGGCAGAGGTTTTGCCAAAGAGGCGGAAAAAGCCGGCAGAGGTCATGTGGTTTACAATATCGGTGATGTGATCACCACGGTCATCAAATGTGCCAACGGCGAAACTATCACGATGACCCACTGCGTTTCTCTGCCCCGTCCTTATTCAAGAGACTTCCGGGTGCAGGGAACCAAGGGACTTTTCCTTGAGGATACCAAGTCGGTGTTTATCGAAGGGATCAGCACGACCAGAGAAGAGATCGATGTCGCCGGCAATCCTTATACTGTTCACGAATGGACTCCGGTGGAAGAGGTCTATGAGAAGTATGATCACCCGATCTGGAAGAAATTCCGGGAGAATATCGTCGGCGGTCACGGCGGCATGGATGCCTTGACTTTGAGTGCTTTCTGTGATGCCGTGCGCAATCACACTCCTACTCCGATCGACGTTTATGACTGCGCCGCGTGGATGAGTTTGACCTGTCTGAGCGAAGAATCTATCGCCATGGGCAGTATGCCGGTGGCGGTTCCCGACTTCACTGACGGCAAATGGATCTATGAGACTGTCGGATGTCCGGGAAAATGGAGTCTGGATGAGGTTTACGACGAAGATTGAACCGTTGAAATCTGATCGTTTTTTGAGGCGGGATATCCCATTGCGGTTTCCCGCCTCAAATATTTTGAAAACATCCGGTTTTCCGGCGTTATGCCCCGGATAAAGCCGGAGTTTGCCCAAAATAATATCATTTATTGTCAGGAAGTAAAAAAAATCTTGTAAATTGATAAGTTTGGTGTTATATTAACAAAATAGCAAACACCATAACCAGAGTGCCGGATATGGTATCCGGTACCAACAAGAGGGAAACAGAATGAAGATCTACAACTTCTCCGCCGGTCCGGCCATGCTTCCGGAAGCCGTAATGCGTAAAGCACAAGCTGAATTTATTGACTTTCAGGGCAGTGGCAGCGGTATTCTGGAACTCTCACACCGCGGTAAATTTTTCCAGCCGGTCATTGATCGTGCCGAAGCCAATGTGCGTGAATTGCTGAATATTTCCGATGATTATGCGGTCGTATTCATTCAGGGCGGTGCCAGCATGCAGTTCGCCATGCTCGCCATGAATTTGCTCAACGGCGGTACTGCCGACTATGTCGATACCGGTGTCTGGAGCAACAAGGCTGCCAAAGAAGCCAAAATGTTCGGTAATGTCAATATCGTTGCTTCCAGCAGAGAGAGCAAATACGATCACATCCCCGCTGCTGCCGAGTGGAAAATGACTCCCGGTGCCGCGTACATGCACATCACCAGCAACAATACCATTGCCGGTACCCAGTATATCGATCTGCCGACTGCTCCTGCCGGAGTGCCGCTGATCGCGGATATGTCCAGTGACATCATGTCCCGCATGTTTGACATCAACAAATTCGGTATGGTTTATGCCGGTGCCCAGAAAAATATCGGTCCTGCCGGTGTTGCTCTGGTGATTATCCGCAAAGATCTGGTGGAACGCACCGATGAGAGCAAAGTTCCCACCATGCTCCGCTACTCCACCTATGTCAACGAAGGCAGTATGTTCAATACTCCGCCGACTTTCGCTATCTACATTCTTGCGCTGATCACCGATTGGCTCAAAGAGAATGGCGGTATCGCTGCCATGGAGAAACACAATAACGAAAAAGCCAAGATGCTTTACGATTTCCTCGATGAGAGCAGCTTCTACGCCAGTCCGGTGGCAAAGGGTGACCGTTCCAGAATGAATGTCGTCTTCCGTACCCCCAGCGATGAATTGGATGCCAAATTCGTTTCCGAAGCCACCGCTTGCGGCTTGACCCAGTTGAAAGGTCACCGTCTGGTCGGCGGCTGCCGTGCCAGCATCTACAATGCGATGCCGGTCGAGGGCGTTGCGGCTCTGATCGACTTCATGAAGAAGTTTGAGTGCGCCAATCGCTGAATAAAGTGAATATTTCCGGAAATCCGGAAAATATCTGATTTAAGAGGGGGGACTTTTTCCAAAGAAAAGGTTTCCCCCCTTGATTTATCAGACCGGTAACGGCAGAATAAAGATGAAGTGAGGTTGACAAATGTTTGAAATCGAAATAGACCGGAGTTTTTCGGCGGCACACCAGTTGAAAGGCTATGACGGCGATTGCCGTAATCTGCACGGGCACAACTACGAAGTGACAGTGACGGTGGAGGCAGATACTCTCAACGAGGTCGGGATCGCGCTGGATTTTAAGAAGTTGAAAGCGGCTCTGGATCAGGTGATCACCCCTTACGATCATCACAATTTGTCAGAATTGCCGGAATTTCAGGATATCAACCCCACCAGCGAAGTTCTTGCCCGTTCCATTTACCGGCAGATGAGCGAATTGCTCAATGACGGCAATGTGAAAGTTGCCAGAGTCCGGATCGGTGAATCCGCGTCATCCCGTCTTACTTACCGGGAGTAGTGCGATGCTGCCGGTAGTTGAAACTTTTGTCAGTATTCAGGGAGAATCCACCCACGCCGGAAGACGCTGTTTTTTTATCCGGCTTGCCGGGTGCAATTTGCGCTGCAATTACTGTGATACTCAGTATGCCTGGGATGGGGGAGTGCTTACTCCGGTGGATGAGTTGGTTTCGATTGCCATGAGCAGTAATACCGGTCTGGTGGAAGTTACCGGCGGCGAACCGCTGATCCACGAAGACGCTCCGCTTCTGATGCAGAAACTGCTGGATTCCGGTATGGAGGTGCTGCTGGAAACCAACGGAAGTGTTTCCATTGCCGGAGTGCCGGAAAAAGTCCGCAAGATCGTTGATTGCAAAACCCCCGGTTCCTGAATGGCACAAAGCAATTGTTTTGATAATTTCGCGCTGCTTATGCCCCATGATGAGGTAAAGTTTGTGATATCTTCATACGATGACTTTCAGTGGTCATTGGGGGTCATTGAAAAGTATGATCTGCCGGGAAAAACCGGCAATCTGATCTTTTCGCCGGTTTGGGGCAGGGTGAAGTTTGAGGATCTGGCAGATTGGGTCGTGAAGTGCGATTGCCCGGTGAGAATGCAGCTGCAGATGCACAAATTGATTTGGGGCGACCGTAAAGGAGTGTAAAAGATGAAAAAAGCCATTGTTCTTTTAAGCGGCGGTCTGGATTCCGCCACCTGTCTGGCAGCGGCACAGCATGCCGGATTTGAGTGTTACACCATGAGTTTTGATTACGGTCAGCGACACCGCAACGAATTGGCGGCTTCGGAAAGACTTTCCCAAGCGATGGGGGCAAAAGAACACCGGGTATTTACGCTGGATCTGCGGCAATGGGGCGGATCGGCACTTACCGATGATTCGTTGAATGTGCCGAAAAGCGGTGTCGGTGACAGTGTGCCGGTGACCTATGTGCCTGCCAGAAATCTGGTTTTCCTTTCGCTTGCCGCATCATGGGGCGAAGTTATCGGCGCGCATGATATCTTTATCGGGGTGAACAGCGTGGATTACTCCAATTATCCGGATTGCCGTGCGCCGTTTATTGCCTCTTTTGCCGAAACTGCCCGGTTGGGTACTTGTGCGGTGGATGATAATTGGCAGTGGCATATCCATGCACCTTTGCAGGATCTTTCCAAAGCGGAGATCATCAAACTCGGCACCTCTCTGGGGGTGGATTACTCTCTTACCACCAGTTGCTATGACCCGGATGAAGCTGGCAGAAGCTGCGGCAGGTGCGACAGCTGCCGTCTGAGACATCAGGGCTTTGTGGATGCCGGGATCGCCGATCCGACGGTATATTGTTGAATCGGACAACTTTACACAACTATTTATCCGGAAAAAACACCCCATCTCTTGAAAAAAACCGTTTTTCATGGTAAACTTTAGACAGTCAGATCTAAGGTATTTATTATGGAAAATTCGGAATTAAGGGCGTATTACAAACTGGAACGGGAGTTGCGTATTCAGATACGCAGCGGTTTTCTTTCCGAGCATCAGCGTTTGCGGTCAGAAAATTATCTGGCGGCGAAGTACGGCATCAGCCGCAGTTCGGTGCGTCTGGCATTGGCAAATCTGGAAGCCGACGGTTTGATCGCCCGCAAAAAGGGCAGCGGAACTTTTGTTACTCCCCGCTATAATGTGCCGGTTGCTCCCAAGAGCGAATCCGGCAAATTGATCCTTTATCTTTCATTTTCCTCTCTTTACTCCAGAGAAACCTTTTCTGACACCAATACATTCCGGGCGGTATATGACGGATTTCAGGCGGCATTTGCCCATAAAAATTATGAATTCCGCGCTGCTCATGTGGGAATCGACTGGCAGATCCCGGATGATTTGCACGATCCGGAATTGGGCGGAGTTATTTTTGAAGGCGTGGTCGATAAGGAATTTTTTGACCGCTATCTTGCCAAATACCGCTGCATCGGTGTCAATTGTTACAATCCGGAGTTGGATTGCAGCTGGGTGCTGGAAGACTCCAGAGGGATCGCCGAATTGAGCGTCAAACACCTTTACTCTCTGGGATACCGCAAAATAGCCATTCTTTCCGACGAAAGCAGTTCTTATCCGATACAGGAGGCGTATCACGGATACCGTGCCGGTTTGCACAAAGTCGGGCTGCCTTTCAGTGAAGATCTGGTCATTTTCTGGGATCGGGAAAAGAGCGGCGGCGAATTGCGCAATGAAGGATTGGCAAGGAGCAGTTTCAAACCGTATCTGGAGAAGTTGTTCACCTCTGCCGACCATCCGGATGCTGTGATCTGTCAGGATCATTACCGGGCGGAACAGACCCGGATCGCGCTGGAAAGTTTCGGCTTGAGCATTCCGGGCGATGTCGGATTGATGTGCCGGGTAAGTTTATCGCTTAAAAAGCATTATCCTTTGATCTACGAGGGTTTTTATGCCCGGAAAAGGGATGTTTTAGCCGAGGCCGCCAAACAGATAATCGATGATATCGAAGGACGCAATGTGGTCAACTGCCGGGTGACTTATATGCGCCCTTCGCTGATAAAAGGTGAGAGTGTCCGTCACAAAGAGAATATCGGTAATAAAACAGAAGGGGGAAAAGATGAAACGAAGTGAATTTTTTTCAGATGAGTACGGAAAAGTACGGAGAATTGCTGAACAAAAAGTACCGCTTTTTTTGAAAGAGAAAGGGGGCGCGGGGGAAAGGGAAACCTCTTTTCCCGTGAAAAGAAGTTTTTCCCCTCTTCCAAAGAGCGCATTCACTTTAATAGAATTGCTGGTGGTTATTGCGATTATAGCTATTCTGGCGGCGATATTGCTTCCGGCGTTGAATTCGGCGCGGGAACGGGGGCGCAGTGCCGACTGCATCAGTATGCGCAAGCAGTTATTTATTGCGCTGTCAACTTACAGTGAAGATAACGAGGATTATATAATCCTGAAAGAAAAATTTGCTTCCACGATCGACTACAAATATTACTGGGGCGGTTATCTTGGTTATCTGGGATATATCGGCAGCGGCGGTGAAAAAAGTGCAGTCGCCAACAAGGTGCTTGCCTGTACTACCGCAATGGGACTGGGCAAGGGTGTCGGTTACGATGAAGTTTACAATGTCACCTATGGCGGCGGGTTGAATAACTGCATTGCCGGTAAGAAGACTTATGTCGCTCACAATCAGGGAGTGAATCCCACCAAACTGCCCTATGTCGCTGAAGCGTGCCGTTATTATGTGACTTACGAGAGTGCCGATGCCAATGTTTGGGCAAAGTTGACTTATCCGCATTTGAAGTACGGCAACTATCTTTTCCTTGACGGTCATGCCGCTTCGGTGAAAGAGGAGGTCGGCAGACGGAATAACACGTGGAAAGAGTGGTTTTACGGATCCGGTAAGGATTGGCAATAAAATAAAAAGGTTGGGATGAAGAAAATGAAAAGAGTATTGACATATTGTTTACTTGCCTGCGGTTTTGCGGCATTGGCGGCTGAACTGCCGGCAAAAAACCGTTTGATGTGGAATAAGCACGCCAGCGGTTTTGTGGAAACGCAATTCAACCGGAGTACCCGGGTGGATAATTTGCGGCTGCTGAAGGAAAATATAGTGCTGGTCAGCAAGATTTTTCCGGCGTATTTCACTTGCGGGGCGTGGAATATCCACAGCTTGCCGAAAAAGAATGACGGCAGTGACCATGTGCCTGCCGGATTCAATAAATTGGAAAGTTTTGATTTCCGCAATCCGAAGACCAGCTTGGTGATCGTCAATGAGCATTTCCGGGTGAAACGGGAGGTGGAGATCATCAAAGATTCATCGATTTTCAAAATGGATCTGGAGTGGGAGAGTCTGCAGAATAATTATGTAAAAAGTTTTTCGCTCTTTTTCACCCCGGCAAAAACGATGACGCAAATTTCCGTTTTGAATAACGGCAAGCGAACTGCGGTCACAGCGGATAACCGCTTCAACTTCCCGGATAGTGAGGCGATCATCTATACTGATGCCAGCGGTAAAAACGGTTTTGCGGTCTTTGCTGACCAGTCACTTTACAAAGGTAAAACGATGGGAGCAGCGATCAAATTGACCGGTGTCAATCTGCCGGGGTACTGCAGCAGCCGGATAATGAAAGGTGAAAAGATCCGATTGACGGTATATTTTGTGCTTTTTGCCAACAGCGATCCGGTCGAGGCGGTGAAAAAAGCCGGGAATCTGGTTTTTGC
>JAFVZG010000034.1 GCA_017508285.1 Lentisphaeria bacterium
ATCACCTGTTTAATAAATTTTTCAGTATTTTAACAATTCACCTGCCGTGGGTATAAAACACAATAAATTACCACAATAAAACAGACACTCTGCCGGGAACTCCATCTGCCGGTACTTTCAGCGGCAGAAACACTGCTCCGCTTCTCTGAGAGCCTTCCATATTTCTTGTACTCAGCGTCTTTACGCCTTTTCCGTTTTTGTCAAACTGCCGTTTTCAAAAAATTCAAATTTTCTTTTTTGAATCATTTTCCGGTGGAAAAAACCGTAAGACGGCACTATATTAGTCGGATAATACTTTTCATCAATACACTGAACGGGGGTCTTATATGCATTGGACAGAGCGTTTATTCAAGCTCAAAGAAAACGGCAGTACCATAAACCGGGAAGTTTATTCCGGTTTAGTCTCATTTCTGGCAGTTTCCTACATTCTGGCGGTCAATCCGGCGATCCTCGGTGAAACCGGGATGAATCAGCCCGGCGTATTGTGTGCCACCGCCCTTGCCGGTTTCGTAGGCACTATGCTTATGGCACTGATGGCAAACTACCCGCTGGTACTGGCCCCGGCAATGGGACTGAATGCCTTTTTCACCTACACCGTAGTAAAAACCATGGGATACTCGTGGCAGTTTGCACTTTTTGCCGTGGTGATCGAAGGCATCGTGTTTTTCCTGCTTTCCGTCTCATCCATCCGGGAAAAAATTATCACTGTCATCCCCATGCCGCTGAAGTACGCCATGGGGGCGGGGATCGGAATGTTTATCACTCTGATCGCCTTCAAAAGTGCGCATATCACGCAGGATCACCCTGAAACTCTGCTCGCCCTGCAAAACTTCACCAAAGAGACCTTCCCGACCGCCGGTATTTCGGCAGTTCTCGCCCTTTTCGGGGTATTGGTGACCGCATATCTTTTCTGCAAAAAAGTTCCCGGTTCGCTGCTCTTCGGAATTCTTATCACCTGGATAGCCGGGATGATCTGTCAGGCAGCCGATGTTTACCATGTCACTCCGGAAGCCGGATTTTATTCTCTGTTCCCCAACTTCAGCAAAGAAACATTCCTTGCGCCGCTTTACGGATTCAGAGAATTATTCGGTTCGGCATTCAGAACGGATGAGTGGTTCAACAGTTTATCCGGCAAAAGCGGCTGGCAGCTTTTTTTCTCTCTGGATTTTATTGTGGTCTGTCTGGCATTTTTATTCACCGATTTCTTTGACACGGTCGGTACGATCAACGGTGCAGTGGTAAACACTCCTTTGATGGAGAAAGACGGAACCATCCCCCGGATCAAAGGGGCCCTGCTTGCCGACTCCATCGCCACCTTTGCCGGTGGTGTATTCGGAACCAGCACCACCACGACCTTTGCTGAATCTGCGGCGGGGATCAACGCCGGAGCCAGAACCGGTCTGGCGGCAATGACTGCCGCGATGCTCTTTCTTGTCTCTCTGGTAGCTGCCCCGATATTTATGGCGATCCCCGGCTTTGCCACGGCTCCGGCATTGATAATCGTCGGTTTTCTGATGGTAAAAGCCGGAAAAAACATTGATCTTGAAGATATTTCAGCCGCAATACCGGCGTATTTACTGGTGGTCGGTACGGTTTTCACCTACAGTGTCAGCGACGGTCTCGGTTTGGGTATCATCTCCTGGACTTTGCTGAATTTCCGGGATAAAAAACGCAGCAATCTCCTGCTCTGGGTTCTCACCCTGCTTTTTATCCTCAAATATGTTTACCTGTAAATCACCGGCAGGTAAATGAAAAAAGCGGGTCGCCGGAAACCATAAAAAGTTTTTCAGCGCCCCGCTTTCAGTTTCAATAATGATCTATTTTTCAACCCGGATAGTTCCGGCTCTTCCGTGAGCATCCAGTTGTTCCATCGCACCGAAACGGGCAATGATCTCTGCATCCCGCTTCAATGCCGCCTGAGAATAGCTGACCAAACTGGTTCTCCGGTAGAAACTCGCCGTCTCCAGACCGTTGAATTTTTTGGCACTCCCGGCAGTAGGCAGTACATGCGACGGCCCGGCACAGAAATCGCCGCAGGATTCCGGAGTCCACTCACCGAGGAATATCGCGCCGGCAGCAGTGACCAATCTTGCCACTCTTTCCGGATTGACGGTTTGGATCTCCAGATGTTCCGGAGCATAACCGCTTGCCACTTCAGCTGCAGTCTCTTCATCCGGCACTTCAATAAGGAAAACTCCATTGGCAAGCACCCGGTCGATAGTCTCCTGCCGCTTGAGCGAATCACGCTGGCGCATAACGGCTTTTTCAACTTTGCCGATCAATGCATGATCGGTCGAAACCAGAACTGCCTGTTCCAAACCGCTGCCGTGTTCAGCCTGACTGAGCAAGTCTGCAGCAATAAACTCCGGATTGGCACTTTTGTCTGCGATGATCAGAATTTCCGAAGGCCCGGCAACCAGATCGATACCGACTTCACCGTAAAGCAATTTCTTTGCCGCCGTGACATAAGCATTGCCCGGGCCGCAAATCTTTTCCACCTTGCGGATCGTGCCGGTACCGACAGCCAACGCCGCGACCCCGTAGACTCCGCCAAGACGCCAGATTTCCGTAACGCCGGCTTGAAGCATCGCATACATCACTGCCGGGTGAGTATTCCCCGGAGGAGTAATGGCAACGATCTCTTTCACTCCCGCCGCAGCGGCGATACCGGCAGTATGCAAAACTGTCGAAACCAACGGGGCTGTGCCGCCGGGAATATAGACGCCGACTCTCTCCATCGGAGTGAATTTCTCACCGACTTTGACCCCGCTGCGGACACCTTTCATCCAATTACGCGGACGGGTGAGTTTGGCAAACTGCCGGATCTGTTTCAACGCACGGCGTATTGCCAGTTTATCTGCAGAAGAGAGTTTTGAAGCGATCTTTTTTGCCTCATCAAGCGGAAGTTGAAATTCAGACGGCAAAAGTTTCACCCGGTCAAATTTCTCCGCAAATTCGGCGACAGCCTCATCTCCCCGTTTCCGGATCCCGGCAATGATATCGCGGGCAGACGCCTCTGCTTCCGGAGGAAATGCCGGGCGGTCATAAAGAGATCGAACTGCCTCATCAAACCCGGCTTTACCGTAAACAAGTTTTTTCATAATACTTCCTTCCTGACCTCAAATCTCAAAAATTTCATTGTCGATCAGGCGGGTGGTACCGAAAAATGCCGCCGCCGCCAGAATCACCTGACGGCTGTCTGCGGTCGGCACTTCCATCGTCCGGCAATCAAGGATATCCACATAATCCACTCTGCCTCCGGCGGCGGCGATCGCAGATTTTGCTTTTTCTATTGCCGCTGCCATTGCCTGACGGTCACTAATGATCTCTTCTTTTGCAGTCAGCAACGCCCGATGTATCGATAACGCCCGGCTGCGTTCATCCGCAGAAAGATAACGGTTACGGGAACTCAGAGCCAAGCCGTCACTGTCACGCACCAGAGGCGCCGGAATGATCTCGATCGGAAAATCCAGATCACGCACCATTTTCTGAATAACAAAACACTGCTGCGCATCTTTCAACCCGAAAACCGCATAATCCGGCTGTGCCAAAAGGAAAAGCTTGGCAACAACGGTCGTCACCCCGCGATAAAAAGTCGGACGGCTTCTGCCGCATAACGGACGGGAAAGAGAAGTTTCCTCCACCCAGACCGAAGCATCGGCATCGTACATCTCGCCGGGTTCAGGAGCAAATATCACATCTGCTCCGTGATCGGCACACTTGGCAACATCTCCGTCAAAATCCCGGGGATAACGGTCAAAATCTTCGTTGGGAGCGAACTGAGTCGGATTGACAAAAATCGATACCATCACCACATCGGCTTTTGCCCGGGCAATGTCGATCAGAGACATGTGACCGTCATGCAAAAAACCCATGGTCGGTACCAGACCGATCGTTTTCCCTGCCCGCTTCAACTCCAGCGCATACTGCTGAAATTCACGCCTTGTTTTGAAAATTTTCATTTTCAGCTCAGCACTCCACGAGCCAGTTGTGGGTATCAGGATATTCAGCGTACTGGATCCCGGTCATGCGATCATAAAGTTTTTTGAGTTCCGGCCCGATCTCAGTCCAGCCGTAATCAATGACCTTGTCGCCGTAAACGATCTTACCGACCGGAGTAACCACCACCGCAGTACCGCAGGCGGCGACCTCGGCGAAATCAGCCAATTCATCCACATGAACCTTGCGGCGCTCGACCGGCATGCCGAGATCGGCGGCGACCGTCAGCAGTGAATCATTGGTAACTGACGGCAGAATGGAGTTGGAAAGAGTTGTCACATATTTACCGTCTTTGGTGATAGCCAGGAAGTTGCTGGTACTGAATTCATCCACATAGGTATGGCTTGCCGGATCAAGGAAAAGTACGATGGGGAAGTGCTGCTCTTTGGCCTTTTTGCTGGAAAGCAAACTGGCGGCGTAGTTACCGGCAGCCTTGATATGCCCGGTGCCATGCGGAGCCGCACGGTCAAAATCAACGGAAATCATCGCATCGACCGGCTTGATACCGCCTTTGTAATAGGGCCCGACCGGCATAACCATGATAACCAATTCATACTCCAGACTGGCGTTGACCCCGATCTGAGGGGAAGTTCCGAACATGACCGGGCGGATGTAAAGAGATCCGCCGGTACCGTAAGGAGGAACAAAATCGATATTGTCGCGCACAACTTTCTGCACTGCTTCAACGAAACGATCTTCCGGAAACTCCGGCATAACCAGCTGACGGGCAGAAGAATTCAACCGTTTGGCATTGGCCTGCGGGCGGAACACCCGAACTTTGCCGTCTTTGCCGCAAAAAGCCTTCATTCCCTCAAAAATCGCCTGACCGTAGTGCAAAACATTGGCGGCAACAGAGATGGAAATATCATAATCAGAAGTGAGCCTTCCCTCATCCCACTGCCCATTGGCATAATGAAAACGGATGTTGCTCCGGGTCGGCATAAATTCAAACTTCAACTGATCCCACTGGATATTCTGCATTTTCTTTCTCCTTGTCAAAAATTGTATTAGAAACAGTTCAACATACTGCATTCCTAAAATATAACCCCAAAGCGGGATTAAATCAAGTATCGGAACATGATTATTTTACAGTAAAAAAACTGCCGTTTTTCTGAAATACATATGGATTTTTTCTCTTTCCGGTGTTATATTGTGTACAGACGGTAAAAATGCTATTTTCAATATACTGAATAGAACGCAAGATAAAACAATCAAAAAAAGGAGAAGAATGACCATGTCTAAAAAACTCAACCTCTTTTTCGCCACAGCGATGTTCCTCGCAGTAGCCGGATGCCACTCCATTCCCATTGATGAAGACACCTCTTCTCCGGTTCCGGAAGCAGAGCCGAATCCCGGTTTCAACGCAGGAAGCGGCAACGCTTACGATACTCTCGGCGGCAACAACCCCAATGATCCCCGCGGCACCTGGCAGGATCCGGCTGCTCTGGATGAAGACAAAAATCCCGCCGGTGCAGATGCTGACGGCTGGGTTCCGGTCGATCCGGCAAACCGCCTCGGCATGCCGGTGATCTATTTTGCATACGACTCCGATGTATTGGTTCCCAGCGAAACTGCCAATCTGGATAAAATTGCCGCTTATCTGCAGAAAAACCCCTCTCTCGGTCTGGTGATCGAAGGTCACTGCGACAGCCGCGGCACCGATGAATACAACCGCGCTCTCGGCGAAAGACGCGCCAATGCCATCCGTGCCTACCTTGCCAAAAAAGGTGTTCCTGACAGCAGTATGAAAACCATGAGCTTCGGCAAAGACAAACCCGCAGTCAGCGGT
This sequence comes from Lentisphaeria bacterium, assembly GCA_017508285.1. GTDB lineage: Bacteria > Verrucomicrobiota > Lentisphaeria > Victivallales > Victivallaceae > UBA1784. Next base: position 5,789 of record JAFVZG010000034.1, read on the forward strand.
TCCGGCGAAAGCATCTGGAAACAGAATCGCCGCGGCGTACCGGTACCGATGCAGATGCCCCGCTGACAAACAAATTAAGGTTCTTTTATCATGAGCAAAATCAAAGCAAATCATGTATTCACCTCAGAATCGGTTTCTGAAGGACACCCGGATAAAGTTTGTGACCGCATCAGCGATGCGATCCTCGATGCCTGTTTGATGCAGGATCCGGAAAGCCGGGTGGCGTGCGAATCATTGACCACCACCAACTTGATCGTCATTTCCGGAGAGATCACCACCAAAGCGCAGGTCAACTGGCAGCAGGTGGCTCTGGATGCAGTCAAAGATATCGGTTACAACGAGCCGGGCATCGGATTTTCTGCAGAGGATGCCAAAGTCATCGTCGCAATCCACAAGCAATCAGAAGATATCAGCATGGGAGTCAGCCGTGCCGACCAGGGCGCAGGAGATCAGGGTATGATGTTCGGATATGCCAGCGATGAGACTCCTGAATTGATGCCTGCCACCATTATTTACGCCCATAAAATCATGGAAGAATTCGCCAGATTGCGTAAAAGCGATCCGGAAATTGCCAAAATGCTCCGCCCGGATGCCAAAAGTCAGGTTTCGATCCGTTATGAAAATGGCAAACCGGCGGCGGTGGAATCTGTTGTGGTTTCCCATCAGCATTCCCCGGCAATGGAAAGAAGTTTCCTTGAAGATCTGGTAAAAAAAGTTGTCAGAAAAGTTATCCCGGAATCACTGCTTAATGATGAGATAACCTACTTTGTCAACCCGACCGGCAGATTTGAGATCGGCGGGCCGAATGGTGACACCGGACTTACCGGCAGAAAAATCATCGTCGATACTTACGGCGGCGTCGGCTCACACGGCGGCGGAGCATTTTCCGGCAAAGATCCGTCAAAAGTCGACCGCTCAGCAGCGTACTTCTGCCGCTACATTGCCAAAAATCTCGTAGCTGCCGGATTGGCAAAAAAATGCGAGATCCAGGTAGCTTATGCTATCGGTGTCGCCCAGCCGCTGAGTATCAATGTGGATACTTACGGTACCGGCAAACTGGCATCCGATGCGGATCTGGAAAAAGTTGTCCGTAAAGTTTTCGACCTGCGGCCGGCTGAAATCGTCAAATCTCTCGGCTTGAAATATCCGGGCAAAGAGTGGTGCTATGCGGATACTACTGCTTATGGCCACTTCGGCAAAGATATTTTCCCGTGGGAAAAGTGCGACAAGTGCGCCGAATTGCAGCAGGCAGCGGCAGAATTCCCCCACTGCTGAACGATGAGTTTCAAACTGCTGGGGGTCGGATCGCCGTTGGTGGATTATTCGCTGACAGTATCCGATGAGTTTCTTGAGCATCATGTTCCGGGCGGCAAAGGATGCACCCGGAACATAACTGATTCAGAAAAAGAAGCAATTCTCCGGGACGCCGGAAAGGTCTTCTGCCGGACTCCCGGAGGCAGTGCTGCCAATACCATCCGGATTTTTGCCGCGCTGGGAGGGCATGCGGCCTTATTCGGCAAAAGCGGCGATGATGATGATGGGGAATTTTTCCGCGATGCACTGAAAAAGTGCGGAGCCGATACCACAGCAGTGATCCCGGATGGGAATTTTTCCACCGGCTATTGCCTGAGTCTGATAACTCCGGATGCGGAAAGAACCATGCTCTCCAATCTCGGAGCATCCGTGCAAGTGGAAATCGGAGATCTTGAATATATCGATATCCGGTCTTTTGATTTCATACTCATGGAAGGATACCTTTCCGGAGAGAAGTGGTTCGACCGGTTGATCGGCGATGCCCGCCGTAACGGATGCCGGATCGCACTCGATCTGAATAATTATGAATTGGTCGCCAAATACCGTGACCGTTTTCTGAAAACGCTCGATTCCGGCATTGATCTGCTCTTTGCCAACAGTCAGGAGATCAGTCAGCTTTTTCCGGATAAAAAAATGACAGAGATCATCGCTCTGCTGCGAAAAAGGATTCCGGTAACGGTTTTGAAACTCGGCAGAGACGGAGCGTTGATAATAACCGGAAAAGAAGTTATTTCCATAGATGCAGAAAAAAATATTGAAGTAAAAGACACCACCGGCGCCGGAGATTTTTTTGCCGCCGGATTTTTATACGGATTAAGCAAAAATGCGCCGATGGAAATATGCGGCAGAGCCGGGACCCTCTGTGCAGCCGCCATCATCTCCGAATTGGGAACATCGCTCACTGAAGAAAAAGCAAATAAGCTGAAAAATATTATACAAAAAGAGGTAACACAATGAATTACAAGGTCAAAGATATCTCCCTCGCCGATTTCGGACGCAAAGAGATCGCCATCGCCGAACATGAAATGCCGGGTTTGATGGCAACCAGAAAAAAATACGGTCCGGCAAAACCTCTTGCCGGAGTAAAAATTTCCGGAAGTCTCCACATGACCATCCAGACCGCGGTGTTGATCGAAACCCTCGTGGAACTCGGTGCCGATGTCCGCTGGGCAAGCTGCAACATCTTCTCCACTCAGGATCATGCCGCCGCTGCCATTGCCGCATCCGGAGTGCCGGTATTTGCGTGGAAAGGCGAATCGCTTGAAGATTACTGGGAATGCACTCTTGCCGCTTTGACCTGGGATGACGGCAGCGGCCCGGATCAGATCGTGGATGACGGCGGAGATGCCACTTTGCTTATCCACCGGGGAGTTGCCGCAGAAGCCGATCCTTCTATTCTGGATATTCCGACCGAAGTCGAAGAGTTGAAAATAATCAACTCCCTTCTCAAACGCGAATTGCAGCTTCATCCCGGCAGATGGAGCAAAATCGCCGCCAATGTCAGGGGAGTATCCGAAGAGACCACTACCGGAGTACACCGTCTGGAACAGATGACCAAACGGGGAGAATTGCTCTTCCCGGCAGTCAATGTCAACGATTCGGTCACCAAAAGCAAATTTGACAATATTTACGGATGCCGTCACAGTTTGACCGACGGGATCAAACGCGCATTGGATGTGATGCTTTCCGGCAAAACAGTGATGGTTTGCGGTTACGGCGATGTCGGCAAAGGTTGTGCTGAAGCTATGCGCAATGAACGCGCCAGAGTAATGGTCAGCGAAGTAGACCCCATTTGCGCCCTTCAGGCGTGTATGGCAGGATTTCAGGTTTGCACCGTAGAAGATGCCTTGAGTCAGGCGGATGTTTATGTCACCTGCACCGGCAACTGTCACATCATCACCATTGAACAGATGGTAAAGATGAAAGATCAGGCGATAGTCTGCAATATCGGTCACTTTGACAATGAGATCGAAGTTGCAGAGTTGGAAAATTATCCCGGTATCCGGAAAACCGTTATCAAAGACAGTTCCTGCCCGGTAAGTGCCTACACCTTCCCCGATGGTCACACCATCTATCTGCTTGCGGAAGGCCGTCTGGTAAATCTCGGATGCGCAACCGGTCATCCCTCATTTGTCATGTCCAACAGTTTCACCAATCAGGTTCTTGCTCAAATAGACATTGCCCGCAACCCGGAGCGGGCTGTCGGAGTTTACCTTATTGACAAAAAACTGGATGAAGAGGTCGCCCGTCTGCATCTGGATAAACTCGGAGCCAGATTGACCACTCTGACTCAGGAACAGGCCGATTACATCGGTGTCACCATTGACGGTCCATACAAAAACGAAACTTACCGGTATTGATGCAATTTTGGCAAGTTGCCAACACCAAATACCGACGGTTTGCAGTCATTTATCTCCGGTTGATCTGATCTGCCGGAGATAAACCGGCGGCTGTTTGCCGGTTTTTTACCTTTCGGACTTGCATTTTTCCCGGAAAGGTGTTATATTTCCCACAATATATTGTTTATAGAGTCAAATATTTTAGTATATATAGAGTTTTATGCCAGAAATACCGGAAAATATTTACAATGAGGATTCCATCCTCACCCTCTCTGCATTGGAGCATATCCGTTTGCGGCCGGGAATGTATATCGGCAGGCTGGGCAACGGCAGCCATCAGGATGACGGCATATATATTCTGCTCAAAGAGATCATCGACAACTCCATTGATGAATTCATCATGGGGTGCGGGCGCAAAATCGAAATACAGGTCGATGAAGAATCCGGCAAAGCCTCCGTCAGAGACTTCGGCAGAGGAATCCCGCTGGAAAAGATGGTCGATTGCGTTTCCCTGATGAATACCGGCGGCAAATACAACAGTGATGCCTTTCAATATTCGATCGGCATGAATGGTGTCGGCACTAAGGCAGCCAATGCGCTTTCCAGTTACTTCAAAGTCCGTTCTACCAGAGACGGCAAATACCGGGAAGCGGAATTTTCTCAGGGGGTGCTCACTTCCGATACTTCAGGAGAATCCGATGAGCGCAACGGAACTTACATTGAATTCATCCCCGATCCGGAAAAGTTCCCCAACTACCGTTTCCGGATGGATTATATCCAAAAAAGGATATGGATGTACGCTTATTTGAATAGCGGCTTATCCCTCAACCTCAATGGGGAAAGATATTACTCTGCCAATGGTTTGCTCGATCTTCTGGAAACAGAGACCGGTGAAGAAAAGTTGTATGATATAATTTACTTCCGCAGCAAAAAACTGGAATTTGCCCTGACTCACAGTGACAATTACGGCGAAACCAGTTACTCTTTTGTCAACGGTCAGTACACCAGTGACGGCGGAACCCATTTATCGGCATTCAAAGAGGGCGTACTCAAAGGTATCAATGAATACTCCGGCAAAAGTTTCAAAGCCGATGCCATCCGGGACGGCATGATCGGCGCCATCGCCGTCAAAGTCAAAGAACCGGTATTTGAATCACAGACAAAAAACAAACTCGGCAACACCGATGTCAGAGGTCCGATCGTCGCAGAGGTCAGTGCCGCAGTAGCAGATTATCTGCATAAACACAAAGAAATCGCCGAAACCGTTATCGACAAAGTCGTCCGCAATGAGCAGATGCACAAACAAATTCAGGATGTAAAAAAGAAATCACGGGAAACCTCCCAGAAAACCCGTCTGCGCATCCCGAAACTCAAGGATTGCAAATTCCATGCCGGTGACAAATGGCCGCGCAAAGTTGAACCGAAAGAGACCATGATCTTCCTTACCGAAGGTGACTCTGCCGCCGGTTCTCTGGAAAAAAAGCGCGATGTGGATAATCAGGCGATCTTTGCCCTCCGCGGCAAACCGAAAAATGCTTACGGTGAAACGATCGAAATGATCTATAAAAATGAGGAACTCACTTTTCTCATGCAGGCTCTCGGTGTGGAAGACAGCGTGGAAAATCTCCGCTACGACAAAGTAATTCTTGCCACCGATGCCGATGTGGATGGCTTGCACATCCGGAATCTGCTGTTGACATTTTTCCTCTCATTTTTCGATCAGCTGGTTCTTTCCGGCCATCTCTATGTATTGGAAACCCCGCTCTTCCGGGTAAAAAAAGGTAAAGATATAATCTACTGTTACAATGAGGCGGAGCGGGATAAGGCCGCCGCTGAACTCGGCAAGTGCGAAATCACCCGTTTCAAAGGTCTCGGGGAAATTTCTCCGGATGACTTCGGAGAGTTTATCGGAGAAAACATGCGCCTCTCACCGGTAACACTGGATAATATGCATGGAGTTAATGACCTTCTGAAATTTTACATGGGTGATAATACTCCGGAACGCAAAGAATACATTATGAATAACCTTGAGGTCGTTGATTATGAGTGATGATACCGAAAGACCTCAAATTCCCGAAGAGGAACTTGATACGGCTGTCGCAGCAGAAAAAAAACGCGGGACCAACGATTATTTCCGGCAGATGATCGACCGGAACTTTCTGGATTACGCCAGTTATGTTATCGGTTCCCGCGCCATTCCGGATGTGGATGACGGCTTGAAACCGGTTCAGCGCCGTATCCTGTGGGCTTTGTATCAAGTCTACGACGGCAGAACCCAGAAAGTGGCAAATATCGTCGGCAACACCATGCACTATCACCCCCACGGTGATGCCTCCATCGGCGATGCGCTGGTGGTGCTTGCCAATAAAGGCGGTGTCATAGAAAACACCTTCCGTGACCGGAAAACCGGGGTGGAAAAAACCGAATTTCTCAATATTCCCTACTTTATCATGAAGCAGGGAAACTTCGGCAACATCCTCACCGGAAGTCCAGCTGCCGCCGGCAGGTACACTGAATGCGGTTTGACCAAACTTGCCTATGAAACCATGTTCAACAACGCCATCACACCCTTTGTCCCCAATTATGACGGGCGCAAAGAGGAACCGGTGGTGCTGCCGGCAAAATTGCCGAGTTTGCTGATGCTGGGCAGTGATGGTATTGCCGTCGGCATGTCCACTTGTGTTTTACCGCACAACTTCAATGAATTGCTCGATGCGGAGATCGCCGTTCTGCAAGGCAGACCGTTTCAGCTTTATCCGGATTTCCAGCAGGGAGCATTGATGGATGTCAGAGAGTATGATGACGGAAACGGCAGGATCATACTGCGCGCCAAAATCGACATTGAAGGGCGTGATCTGATCATCCGGGAAATTCCGGCAACATGCACCTCTGAATCGCTGGTGAACTCCATTGAAAAAGCCGCTGAGAAAAATAAGATCCGCATCTCAAGCGTTGGTGACTTCACTACCGACCATGTTGAAATCCGGATAACACCGACCCGCGGTTACACCCCGGAACAGACCTTGCAGGGGTTGTATATGTATACCGACTGCTCGATATCCATATCTTCAAGGATCGTGGTGATCTGTGACCGCAAACCGGTTCAAATGAGCGTAAGTCAGGTACTGCGCCGCAATGTGGAAAAACTTGTCGGTTATCTCAAACAGGAGCTGGAACTTGACCTTGATAAACAAAATGAGTTGCGCCACGCCAAAACTCTCGCTCAACTTTTCTTTGAGAACCGTATCTACAAAAAAATAGAAGAGTGCCGCAGTCAGGAAGAGGAGTATCAGGAGGTTTACTCCGGCTTGCAGCCATTCCGCCATCTGCTGCTGCGGGATATCACCAATGAGGATATAGATAAACTTCTGGCTCTGCCGGTTCGCCGGATCGCCAGATTTGATATTGAGAAAAACCAGTTGGAGTTGCGGGAAATCGATGAGAAGATCAAAAAGATCCGCCATAAACTCTCGCACCTGATCGACTACACCATCGAAGTGCTGACCGAAATCAAAACCAAATACGGCAGCAGCTTCCCCCGCCGTACCGAAATCGAAAACATCGAACAGATCGACCGCAAAGCCGCCGCATTGAATAATATCAAGGTCGGCTGGGATCGCCGCAACGGCTATGTCGGCACCGGCATAAAAAGCGATGATACTATCGTCTGCAATGAATACGACCGGCTGGTCTGCGTTGAAAAAAGCGGCAAATATAAAGTTATCCCGATGGTTCCGGATAAGTTGTTTGTCGGCAAACTTTATGACTTCCGCAAATACGATGCCCAAACCCAATTCGGTATCGTTTACAAAGAGACCAAAAGCGGTAAATATTATGGCAAACGCACCTCTATCGGCGGATTTATTCTGGAAAAAGAGTATACGCTCTGCCCCCCCGGATGCAAACTGGAATTATTCACCCCGCGTCCGGATGCAATATACCTTTTGAATGAAGAAGATGCCAAAGGCAATATAAAAAGCCGGGAGATCAATCTCATGGAGTTCCCGGTGCGTTCTCCGAAAGCCCGCGGATTTCTCATCGGCACTAAAAATATAACCAAACTCGTTCACTCACGCTATCTGACCGAAGAGGAGATCGCCTCACTGGCAATTCAAGATGAAGAACCGGAAACTGATGAGGAGATCTGCAATGATGATGTAATGGAAGAAGCCGGTGAAATTCCCGCAAATGAAACCGAAGAAAAAATTCCGATCCCCAAAGGGATCATGGATATTGTTGCTGCCGCTAAAGAATCTGCCAAAAAGGCATTGGTTGCAGACAAAGAATTGAGCGCACAAGCAGAAAAGATCGAACCATCTGCCAAAACAACCGCCGTTACTGAAAAAACCGCCGTTACTGAAAAAATCGCCGTTACGGAAGAAACTGCCGTTACGGAAGAAAACGCCGCTACGGAAGAAAACGCCGTTACGGAAGAAAACGCCGTTACGGAAGAAAACGCCGTTACAGAAGAAACGGCCGTTTCTGAAGAAACTGCCGTTGCTGAAGAAACTGCCGTTGCTGAAGAAACTGCCGTTGCTGAAGAAACTGCCGTTGCTGAAGACAAA
>JAFVZG010000035.1 GCA_017508285.1 Lentisphaeria bacterium
CTGGCGGCACGGCCGCGCTCACGGGCGGAGTTGAGGGCGGGAAGCAGAATTGCCGCAAGAATGGCGATGATGGCGATCACCACGAGCAATTCGATCAGAGTGAAGCCTGCAGGCTTCACTCTCTGGTCAGAGAGTGAAAAGTGTTTCTGAAGCATGATGGAGACCCTTTCTTGTTTTGGTTGAGGAAAAATCTTTTTCCCTGAAAGTTTACAACCTTGTTGATTTAACTGTTAAAATCCATAAAAAATCAATAGTTTTTATAAGCTGTTTCACCTTAAAACCGCTGTTTTTTGTCATTTCAACTGTCATTACACATCAAACAATATTTAATATAACGCCTCATTTGCTTTTTGTCAAGCGGTTCAGAATTTGATCACGCACCATGCTCCGGCGGGCATGGTCAGAGTGCTGCCGTCAATGTTTCCTCTGCCGGCGATGATTTTACCGGTCGCCGCCGGAAGAGCGAAAGCATTTTCCTGAGAATCTTTTTCCCGGAATATCAGCATATATCCGGCATCGGAGGCAAATCCGGTAAAACTTTTTCCATCCGGTTCACTGCCGACCGGCAATATCCTGCCGGGGAAGATCTCTTTGCGCAGAGTTTTGTGCAATGCGGTCATATTTTTCAGGGTTCCGGCAAATTCCGGCAGGAGCCGGGAGGGAGCCGTCCAGATAAGCATATTGGCAAAAAGTGCCACGGCACACCAGTAATCAAAGGAGTAATCCCGCGGATCACGGTCGATTTGCAATGTTTCCGGGATATCACCGGGTGAGGGTACTTCGATCTGCAGCGTCTGCGGCCGCACATAGTGACTCAACTGCCACAGATTGCGCAGAGTTTTTTCCGGATGATAGGCGATCACTCCGGGCAGGTGGCAGTAGCGGTTTTCCAGAAAGATGTTGCCGTATTCCAGAAAATAGAAGTATCCCGGCCGCTGACCGTTGGTGGTATCCAGATTGAAAAAGATATTTTTACCGCTTTTTTCCCGGACTTCATGCAAAAGAGCTTCCAGATTCTCCTGCGCCTGCAGAGTTTGTATCCGCACGCCGTCGATCTTTACGGTGGCAAAACCGTACTGCCGGTGCAGTTCCAGAAGCATCCGGGCAAACTCTTTATGGTCACGGAAACTGCCGGTGTAACTCGGCGCACACCACAAACCGAGTTTCACCCCGGCTTCTTTTGCCGCCCGGGCAAGGGGGGCAAAGCCCTCCGGCAGCCGGTCACGATCCACCTGCCAGAAATCCATGGTCACTGCCAGATTGTTGCCGGTCAACTCATTGAGACCTTTGCCTTTTTGCCATGAATCGTCGATCTGGTATATTTCCGCACCGATTTCGCCGCTGGCGGCGATCTCATCCAGCAGAAACTTCTCTCCGGTCAATTCCGGGAATTTTCCGCAGCCCCAGGGGTTGACCAGAATTGCCGCTTCATATTCCTTCATCGGGAAACGCCCGGCAAGAAATGTATGCAGTTGTCTGCTCAAACCGGCTTCATTCTGCAGAGCTATCCAGCTTGTCCGGTAACTTTTCACCATTCTGTTGCAGAGCAGTTCCCCCGGAGCAACGCCCCAGCAGCAGGAATAAATACGCTGATCTTCACAGCGGAAGTCGTACTTTTCAAAATCCCGTCTTTCCGCACTGGGCGGAGCCTCCTGCAGACAGAGCAATGCTGCTTGGGCTTTGCGGGAATCACCGGGGGATATCAGCAGAAGATTGCCGTTGAATTTACCGTTGCAATCTTTTGCCGGATGACGGATAACCAATTCATTGCAGTAGTCGGTGCGCCCTTTGAATTCCACGCTGGAAACCGCCCGGCAGCCATCCGCACAGCGGAAGGAATCCACACAGCTTTCCAGATAAGAATCCGGGAAACGGTCATTGGCAGCTGACAACTCCTGCCGGTAGGTCCAGTAACAGTTGGGAATACTGCCGGAAATCAGCGTATTCTGCACCGAAAGTGCCGGTAATTCGCTGTAAAGCCGGTAGATGCGGGTGAATTCCGCCTGCTGGTAATCCTCTTTGAAGACAACTTTCACCTCGATATGCGGTGCATCGAATGGGGCATCGGTGATGATTTCGGCAGAGATCTTCCCGGCAAGATGCCAGATGGTGGCGGTATTTTTTCTGCCGGGCATGTTGATGCCGAAAAATGAACAGTCGCAAAGCGTCTCTTCCGGAGCGGCAAACTCTGTGCCGTTGACGGTAAATTCCACCGTCCGGCAGTAACCGTCACTTAAATCAATGACCCGGCGCAGCGCAGAATTTTCCAGTATCAGAGTGTTGTTGTTCCACTGTACCCGGGCAGAAGCAAAGGAAAGATCGCCATTCATAACCCATCCTCCCAGAAATTGATGGTGTGCCGCTTGCGGTACTCGGCAAGAAGTTGCTCGATGCCTTTGACACAGATGTGGGTATTGAGCAGTTTTTTGGCACGGTCACTTTTGCGCTGACGGAGCAATGCAGTTATTTTCTGATGACCGCGGATCTTGGTGACTGTACCGGCTTTCACCCTCGGTACCAACGCTTTGCCAATGGCAAAAATCGCCGGACAGAGGAAGGAACGCACCCGGAAAAAGGGCAGATTGCGCCGCATATACTGGTAGAGTGCCGGGGATTTGGATAAGTTGCACAACTGCAGGTGAAAGAGGTCGTCATGTTTGAGAGACTCCTCGGAATTGGTGACCATGTCGGCGTTTTCTGCAAGTTTCATCAGCGAATCCAGTTCTTTGTCACTGGCGTAACGGCATGCCAGATCCACCGCTTTTTCCTCCACTGCCAGCCGCAGCTGCATGGAATCCCAGACATCTTCCGGAGTGAGCAGGGCAATGCGGGTGCCGGAGCGTTTTTTGGTGACGATCAGACCTTCGCTTTCCAGCATTTTGAAAGCGATGGATGCCGGCTGGGTGCTGACTCCGAATATTTGCGCCATCATCCGCAATGAGATCTGTTCTCCGGGAGTGAGGGCACCTTCGCCCATCATCCGGACCATTTGAGAGATGATCATTTCGGCAAAGTCGCCGTTGTTGTCTGTATTCATAAAAAGAAGTTTCCCGTTTTGCAGTGGTGCCGCGGTATGATCAATGCTTTTTAATTCCCGCTGACTGTAATTACACAATTTCACTCTCTCTGTAATTGCAGAGTAATTTTCATACTATACTCAAAAAAGGGATATTTTTCAAGTTTTACCGCTTTTTTTTATCAAAAAATCTTATAAAAAAGGGTTGAAAAAGCGCAGTATATTAAATTTATTGATGAAAAATAAACCTCTGACAGCGGCAGGCGCATATCAGAGGTTCTGTCATTTGAAAAAGCCGGATGGCTGAAGCGTTTTTCCGGAAAAGGTCACTCTTCAAAATCCAGACAGAGCCGGGTTTTGGTAAAGGGTTTGACCGCTCCGTCTGCCACCGCCACATGGGCAGGGTGTACCGCATAATTTTTCAGGGCATCCGCATCGGTAAAGGTGGAATCAAGCATCAAATCGGCATTGGATGTCGCCAGACCGTTGCAATTTACCCGGATGGATAACAGCCCGGGGATCACTCCCTGCAAACCTTCCAATCCGGCTTTGATACCGGCGGCGATCTCCGCCTTTTTTTCCGGTGAAAATTCATCCTTCAACTGCCATAAAATAATGTGTTTGACCATAGAAAAC
>JAFVZG010000003.1 GCA_017508285.1 Lentisphaeria bacterium
CCGGAACAGGAAAAACAGATCATCGAATTGCTGGAAAAGCAGAAGATCGATCTGGTGGTGCTTGCCCGTTACATGCGGATCCTTTCCAATGACTTCATCAACCGTTTCCCGGCCCGTATCATCAATATCCATCACGCTTTTCTCCCGGCATTCATGGGCGGCAACCCCTATCAGCGCGCCTGGGAAAGGGGCGTGAAAATGATCGGAGCCACCGCGCATTATGCCACTGCCGATCTGGATGAGGGCCCGATCATCGAACAGGATGTCGAGCGCATAACCCACGAAAGTCTGCCCGAAGATCTGCGCAACCGGGGCAGAGATATCGAGCGGCGCGTACTGACCAGAGCTGTCAGGGCACATCTGGAACACCGGGTGATCATTTCCGGCCACCGCACGATCGTGTTTTCCAAATAAAAACGGCAGGTTCAGGATGAAAAAGACTGTCGATTGGCTGTTGGCACTGCTGCTGTTTTCCCTGCCGGTCAAATTCGGCGGTCTGGCAGTCATGCCGGAAGCCGGGGGATTTTATCCGGCGCACCCGATCGACTGGCTCTATCTGCCATTTCCGCCGCATTCGCTGGCATTTGCCGGTATGCTGATGCTGCTTTTGGCGTTATTCACGGTCAAAAAAAAGGAGTATTCACCGCGCTTGTGGATCTTTGCCGGAGCGTGGATGATCATTCCGGCATTGGCGGCTCTGCCCGGAGGAATCAGAGGGGAAAGCGTCATCCTGACCGGGGAATTATCTTTGCTTTTGGGGTGCGGCAGTGTGATCGCCGCCGCGGCATTGATTCTCTCTGACCGGCCGGAACGGGCGATGTTTTTTGCCGGAGCGATCCTTGCCGGAGGAGTTTTTACTGCGCTTTACGGCTGGCACCAGCATCTGGTCACTCTGGATGAGACCCGCCGTTTTGTAGCGGAACAGGAGGCGGCGGGAATAGCCGTTTCCGAGGGGATGCACTTGAAATTGACCGATCCGCGTATTTACTCCACCCTGGCATCCAGCAACACCCTGGCATCTTTGCTGATGATGATGGCGATACTGGGGGGCTTTTGCGGCAGCCGGTGGAGCAAATCGGTTTCTCCACCCCGCACATCCCGGATATTTTTTCTGCTGCTGAATTGTGCCGTCTGGCTGCCGGTATTGGCATTGACCCGTTCCCGCAGCGTGATATTGTGTCTCTCAGCTGCCGGTTTGCTGGCACTTTTTTCCCATCCGAAAATATCGTGGCGGTGGCGCATCGCCGGTTTTGCCGCCGGTCTGGTGATAATCGCCGGGGGAGTTTTCTATGCCGTGCATTACGGCAGAGGGGTCGCTTCCATGGGAGAAAGAGCCGATTACTGGCGCACATGTGCCATACTCTGCCGGGAATATCCGCTGACCGGTGCCGGATGGGGAGAATTTTTCCGGACTCACATGCAGATCAAAGTTTCAGCGGTGGATGAATCTGCCAGAGATCCGCACAATGTGGTGGCGGCGTTTGCCTCTCAGTGCGGTATTCCATCCGGTTTGCTGATGCTGGCAATTCTCATTTATCCGCTGGTGCTTTTGTGGAAGAGGCGTTTTCAAAAAAGTCTTGCCGGGGCGGTATTCTGGTGTGGAGTGATCTTCACCATCCACAGTTTTATTGATTGCGACTGGCAGGTTCCGGCGTTGATCGCCGTAATGGGGGTGCTTTATGCGATCGGCATCGTTGAAAATGGTGAAAAACCCCTTTCTCTGCCGGGTGCAGGTTTCGCATTGGCGGCGACCGTGATACTTGGTGCGGCTGCGGCGGGGGTCTGGCAGAGTTATATTTACCTTGCCGGGGATAAGGCACTTTCGCGTTTGCAGGATAAGGTGCATCCTCCCACCCGTCAGATCGCCGCTGATCTGGCTCCTTTTACGGTGGAATATCTGGCGGGTGAAGCGGCAAAGTACCGTCCGGCATCGGCGGTCATTCCCATGATCACCGGCGACTGGTATTATCAATGCGGCGATCTGGCGGCGGCTGAAACGGCTTTTTACCGGGCATTGGAGCTGGATCCGGTGCGTCCGGCGGCATATATGCGTCTTGCCCGGATCGCTCTGCATAGAGGTGATGCGCTCAAAGCCGAATCTTTCCGTCAGCAGGCACAGAAACTCTTTCCCCGCAGCCGCCATTACACCGTAAAAAGTTTATACCGTCAGGAGTGAATCACCGGTCAATCCAGCACCAGTTTTTCGCCAAGACCGAAAAATCTCACCGGCGAAAATTTGGCGGTGAAAAGCATGTTTCCCCCGGCGGCATTGGTTCCGGCGACTTTTCCTCCGGCAACGGCATCCATATACAAATTGAAGCATCTGCCGTTGAATTCCGCACTGTCACCTGCCGCCAGGATATCTTCTCTGGATGAGCGCATATACTCATCTACCACGATCCCGCGATTGCATTTTACTCCGGCACTCTGCGCCAGAGTGAGGTCAGGGCGGCTGCCGGCGGCGAAGATCACGATCTCTGCCGGATAAACGGTGCCGTCGGCAGACTCCACGGAATCCGGGAGGATCGCTTTTACGCTTTTGCCGCAGATGATTTTCAAAAGCGGGATACTGTTCAATCTGCCGAGCAATGCTCCGGCATCTCCGTCAGAAAGAGAAGTATTGGCAAAGAGCCGGGGGGCGGCTTCAAAGACATTGACCGCTATCTGCCGGGAAAGCAGACTTTCGGCGATCTCCAATCCCAGTACGCCGCCGCCGATGACGACGGCATTTTTTATGCCCTTATCCAGAATTTCTCTGATTTTGAGCATATCGCTGTAACTGCGGAGAGTGAAAACATTTTTATTCCCGTTGCCGGGGATCGGCGGCATGACGGCATTACTGCCGCAGGCGATGATCAGCCGGTCAAAGGCGATGGTTTGACCGGAAGCAAGTTCCAGAACTTTGCCATTCACCGCCACCGCGCGGGAATCCGGGTGAAACGCGATATTTTCAGCGGCGAGGAACTCCGGAGTTTTGATGAAAAAACTCTTTTCTTCCACCGTTTTGCCTGCCGCCAGCAATCCGGAAAGTGCCGGACGGCGGTAGGGGAGCAGAGATTCACCGGAGTAAATGGCGATTTTGGCTTCCGGATCATATTTTCTTGCAGCAATGGCGCACTCCAGAGCGGCAGGGCCGCCGCCGGCGATGACGATATCCATGATTTTCAGCACTCCAGTTTGCCGTTTTCCTTGAGGTAATTCATGGCGGCGGCGATACCGGCATAACTGCCGATCTCCCGTTTAAGTCCGCTGCAGACGATCTGACAGGCTTTGCGCGGCTCTTCCCAGCAGAATTCCGGCAGGTGTTTGAGAATGGGGTCGGTGTAAATATCTCCGATCGCCCATGCCAGAGTGCCGAGAACCAGTTTTTCCGGATTGAAAATGTTGATCAATAATCCGAATGCCTGCGCATTGCGCAAACTCATCTCTTCCCAGAGGGCGGCGGCGTAGGCATCATTGGCGCGGTAAGCCTTTTCCAGCAGGTGCATATCCAGTTTTGCCGGATCGTTGCCGGATAATTCATTGAGAATGGAATCCGGATGACCGGCGATCTCTTCACGCATTCTGGCGGCGAGAGCCACGCCGCCGCAGTAAGCCTCGTAACACCCTTTCATTCCGCAGGAACACTTTCTGCCATTCAATTGGATGCAGATGTGACCGACTTCACCGGCACTGAGGGCTTTGCCGCCGCGCACCAATCTGTCTGCCGCAATGATGCCGCCGCCGATGCCGCTGCTCAGGGTCAGGTAGATGAAATCCCGGCACCCTTTGCCCGCCCCGAAAAACCATTCAGCCAGCGCGCCGCAGTTGGCATCGTTTTCAAAACAGCCGGGGATCTTCAATTCATCTTTCAAATAATCGAGGATCGGCACATTGCGCCACAAAGGATTGTTGGTCGGTTTGGTCATGATGCCTCTGGCGGCATCGGCGGGGAACGGGGCGGAAATACCGAATGCCGCCACATCGCTCATCTTCAATCCGGCTTCGCTGACCAGCCGTTTTGATTCACTGACCATCCACGGCAGGATCACTGCCGGATCGGTGTTGCGGTTGTCGCAGCGGCTGGTGCCGTAAAGTTTGCCGTTATTGTCTCCAAGACCGATACCGAGTTTGGTACCGCCGATGTCGAAGCCGAGTAAAATCGCCATTATTTTTTCCTTTATACTGTATTTTTGTTTTGTTTGCGATCCATTCACCGGCAGTATTCTGCTTCCGCCGGAATCATCCGGTCGCTTTCCGAACCTTCCGGAATTCTCACAAATTATCAAAAAATCAACAATATCTCCTTGTAGAATATAATACCGGTATTATATTTTATAAAGGGACAAATCTGTTTTTTTCAGTAAAATTTTCAAGGAGACCGGTATGACCATACTTTTTTTCGCCTCCGCCGCGCAGGAGCCGGGAGTTTATTACGCGTTTCAGAATAGTGACAGTGTCGGCAAGTGGATCGTTGTATTGCTGATAATCGGCAGTATCCTCACCTGGACGGTGATGCTGGATAAGGCCTGGTCGATACTCCGTGCCAAACGGCTCTCAAAGCGTTTTGCGGAAATATTCCACCGTTACGGCGAGAGCGATATGCTCACCACCGCTTTGCTCCGCGAAGCCGAGCGCAACAGCGGGCCGGTCGCCGCGATCTACCGCGCCGGAGTGGATAAACTTCTGGAATTCTACGGTGAAAGCGGCAGGGGAATTCCCGTGCCGCGCAAACTCTCTGAGGCGCAGTACAATGCGGTGGAAGCGGTTCTGGAGCGGGAAGTATCGACCCAGATACAGGAGTTGGAAACCCGGATCGGTGTGCTTGCCACTTTAGTCAGTTTGAGTCCTTTCTGCGGGTTATTCGGTACGGTTTGGGGAGTGATGATGGCATTTTGCGGTATTGCGGTCGCCGGAAAAAGTGACTTTACCGCCCTTGCTCCGGGGGTGGCAGGTGCGCTGTTGACCACGGTCGCCGGTCTGGTGGTGGCGATACCTTCGCTGGTCGGGTACAATTTGCTTACCGGCACCATCCGCAATCTGACGGTCACCATGGATAACTTTACTGAACAGTTTATGGTCTGCGTGAAACTTTCCCAGTTGAATCTTCCGGATAATGACCGGGATAACGGCAGATTTTGAGGGGGTTCAATCATGCGCCGCCGGAAAAGAATTCGATCGCAGATGGCAGCGATGGATGAGATCAATGTGACTCCATTGCTGGATTTGACATTTTTGCTTTTGATCGCTTTTATGATCACCATGCCGCTTATGGAGTACGGCACCAGCGTTTCCCCGCCGGAAATGAATGGTTCAGAGTTGCCGAAAGAGAATTTTGTCACCGTTGAATTGACCAAAGACGGCACTTTTCTGCTTGACCGTGAAGCGATCGCCCCCGATGATCTGCGGGAAAAACTTCACGCGCTTTCCCAACGCACCCCGAAACCGGATCTGCTGGTGCGGGGAGATGGTGAACAGACTTATGAAAAGGTGCTTGGTCTTTTGAAACTTGCCAGAGAGTGCGGCTTCAAAGATGCTCTGCTGGTCACTCAGGCAGAAGGCAGCAGAAAATGATTTGGCAGAAGATCAGCGGCAGAGTGATTTTAGCCGGGGCGATAATTGCGGCGCATATTGCGGTGATTTTCGGCCCGGCAGGGTGCTTTCTGCTGAAAAAATCGCTTGCCAAACCGGAAGAGGTCGCTTTCAGGGTAAAACTTGGCGGCTTGGAGCCGTCTCATGCTCCGATCGTCGGCGAACCGGAGCGGGTGCGCCCGTCAAACTCCCCCGGCAATGTGCCGCCGCCGGAACCTGCTGCCGAACCGGAACCGCCGCCGCCGCCTGAGAAGCCGAAGACTCCATCGATCCCGGCAGTCGATGACGCCGCCAAAGCAAAACAGAAAAAACTTGCCGCTGATAGGAAGAAACAGCAGAACAGCAAACGCATATCGCCGCCAAAAAGGAAAAAAAACAAAAACAGCAAACGCATATCACAGCCAAAAAGGAAAAAAAACAAAAACAGCAAACGCGTATCGCCGCCGAAAAAGGAAAGCAACAGAAACAGCAAACGCGTATCGCCGCCGAAAAAACAGCCTGAGGCGGAAAAAAAACGCCGGGCGGCTCAAAACAGTGTGCATCACGATTCGCGCTGGGATAATTGGGATCCATCCAAACCGGTTTCTGCTCCCGGCGGCAAAAATTTCAACCGCAATGTGAAAATCGGCACTCAGGATAAAGGTCAGAAAGCCGGTAAAGTCGACGGCAGGACTCCCGCCGGAGGAGCCACCGCCAATGAAGAAAAATACTGGTCGGATGTGCAGAAGTTTTTCCTTTCCAGATGGAAGCCGCCTGCCGGAGTATTCATTACCGAAGATACCGCAGTGCAGGTGACGATAAAAATCGATGCTTCCGGCAGGGTCACCGGCAAATGGATATCCCGGCGCAGCCCCAATCAGGCGGTGAATGATTCGGCGGAATTGCTTCTGAAAAATCTCTCATTCGTTCCCAGACATCCCGCCGGAGCGACTCAATTTACTTTGTCTTTGATT
Organism: Lentisphaeria bacterium; assembly: GCA_017508285.1. Lineage (GTDB taxonomy): Bacteria > Verrucomicrobiota > Lentisphaeria > Victivallales > Victivallaceae > UBA1784. The sequence continues at coordinate 6,525 of JAFVZG010000003.1, forward strand.
CAGGATCACTGATTATTACGATTGTCCCATTTGTTGTGATAAAATCTAACCGTCGGTGGCGCATCGCGGGCACTTTCGCGCCTTGCTTCTGTGCCGGTACGGTCGAGTACGGTAGTACACTCCCGCACCGTACTCGGCGCAAAACACGACATTGCCGCCCGCTGCATCCACCGGGTGCAATCAAA
>JAFVZG010000036.1 GCA_017508285.1 Lentisphaeria bacterium
ATGGCGTTGGGCTGGCTCGACTCATGTGGCGCAATCCTTCACCCCGCTTCCGCCTTTTATGGCGAAAGCCGGGCTTTGTATTGCGCCACGACTGCCGCATCCGGGGGAAGTTTCCCCCGGAACCCCCTCGCTCCTCTGCTCACGCTTCGTCGCTTCTCGGGGTGCTGTCTGCATACGCTTTGCAGGATTTATGCTTCTTTTTGCAGGGGGCTCACGCCGCTCCCCCTGCACCCCCAGCGGTGCCAACGGCACTTTTATACTTTTTGTTTCCGGGGAATACCTTGATTTACTTTTGAATCAGATGTATATTATGGAAACGGGTGGTTTATCTGCAATGGGTGAACCGCCCTCATTGCATCTTACTGGATCATTTATCGGGGTATATTTTATTTTATGAGCGATAAGAAACTTCTTCTCGGCCGCTATGATTTTGCCGGATTCTCGGCATTTATCATGTATTCAGTTTGTTCATTTTCCATTCCGCTGCTGATCGTCGGAATCGGCAGGGAACTGGATTTTCCCATTGATGACGGCGGGATGTCTTCCGGTGGCGGCTTGCATATGCTCCGCAGCGGAGCAATGATGATAACGTTGCTTATCTGCGGCTGGCTGGCGGCTCTCTGGGGGAAACGGGTGACGATGGGCAGCAGTATCATCATGCTTGGTCTGGGGATGCTCTGCTGTGCTTTTTCGCAAGCCTACTGGATGCTGCTGCCCGGTCTGCTGATTGCCGGGCTTGGTGAAGGAGTTTGCGAAGGTATCGCCACACCATTTGTGCAGGATCTTCATCCCGATGCTCCGGAACGCTACGTCAATATCGCCCATTCTTTCTGGTCGGTCGGTACTGCTCTGGCGGTGCTGGTCTCCGGCGGTTTGCTGGCATTGGGGGTGAATTGGCGGGTGATCCTCGGTGTGATCGGAGTTTTGACTCTGCTTTCCAGTCTGGGATTTCTCTGGAAGGAAAACCCCCGCAGACCTTATCCGGAATCCGGCACAAAGATCGACTTCAGATCTATTATGAAGCAGAGTGCGGCGATCGTGGCAGTTCCCCGTTTCTGGTGGTGTTGTCTGGCGATGTTTTTCGGTGCCGGAGCGGAATTCGGTCTGACCTTCTGGTCGGCGGCGTATATTGAATTGAATTTCCGCACCGGAGCGTGGGTCGCCGGTCTGGGAACCGGGGTGATCGCGCTGGGGATGTTTACCGGCAGAACCATTTTCGGCTATTATGCCAAGCCGGGCTATCTGCGTTATATTCTGCTTCTGTCATCGCTTTTGACGATCCCGCTGACCATAATTCTGGCACTGCTCAAACCGGGAATGATGCCGGATGCGATGCTTTTCACATTGCTTTTTACTCTGTTGTTTGCCTGCGGAGTGGGTATCGCTCCCTACTGGCCGACCACACAGGTTTACGGGGTGAATGCCATGCCGGAATTGGATTCGACTTTGCTTTATGTCTATTTTTCGGCGATGGGTATACCCGGCTGCGGTTTTTTCACATGGCTGATGGGAGTTACCGGTGACCGCTGGGGATTGACCGGAGCGATCATGGTGGTACCCTGCTGTCTGCTGATCTTTGCGGCAATGATATTCATTGAATGCTGGCTGCTTGCCCGCAGAAAGCCGCAGCTTGCGGCAAACGGTCAGTAAAAGAGGGCGATCTGGTGTTCATCCACGCCTTCAAAGAAGTGATCTTTGAGGGTTCCTTCCACATGAAATCCGCAACTGGTGTAGAACTTCAATGCTCCGGGATTGATGGATGATACGCAGGATGATACTTTGCGCATATTTCTTTTGCGCCAGAACTCATCGGCTGCCTTGAAAAGCATTTTGCCGACTCCCTTGCCGGCGCACTCCGGCAGAACTCCGATCCGCTGCAGTGAGCCCAGACGGCGTTTCAAAGCGGCGGTAATGGAGATACAGCCGATGATCCTGCCATCTTCTTCGGCGACGAAACTGATATTTTCATATTCATCGGTCGCCGAGTGGCGCATGATTTTAAGCCAGTACTCTGCCGGTTGCGGTTCCGTGATCTCCATCCGTTCTTTGAGGTAGGATCTGAAACTTTCAAAATAGACCACCGATGCCATAGCGGCATCGGTGTCGTTGAATTCTCTGATGGTGATCATGGGTAATCAATCCATGACCTTGTAAAGTTCGACATTGTCGAAGTAGATGGTCTGACCTTGACCGGCGCCGACTGAGAGCATCAATTCCAGAGCTTCGGCATTTTCCGGCACGGTGACCACAAATTCGACCGTCACCGGCTTATTGCCAAGCCGCTGGAAAATGTGCTGTTTATTCAGATAATCAGCGAAGCGGTCATTGAAAGGTTTGCCCTGACGGATGAAGTTGCGTTTCCATTTGACATTGAAAAGCACTTTGGCTTTGCTGTCAGGGGCGATATTCCAGGCGGTGCAGCGTGCCAGATACATCTGACCGGGTTTGACCGGACGGCTCTGGTAGATGCAGCCGTTGATCACATCGACAGCGGCGACGACATTGTTGCCGTTGACGGTTTTACGGACGAAATTGCCCTGATTTTTTGCGCCGTGCCACTCGCCGAAGCCGGGGATCTTCTGACCTTTTTCCGGGAGTTTGTCAAAGGTGGTATTGTAAACGATATTGGCAGGTTTCTTCATGGAGATGAATTCTTTGACATCGGAGAGCTGATTCGGGCTGGCGATCAGATCCAATTCAGCAGTAAGGCCGGGAGCTTTTTCGGCGATTTCCACCGGGCGTGCCGGGTGATGGCTGGGGAACCAGACGAAACGCTCGTGCCACATCCAGACATATTCGTCGGCGACTTCCATAGCGTTGATCAGGTTGCGTTTGAGCAGTTTTGCGCCGCCGAGAGTTTCCAATTCGGGAAGCAGCTGGTTGTTCCAGAAACCGAATTTTTCGGCGAAGTGCGGATCGACATAGAGTCCCGGAGCAATGAAGGTCTGGGCGCGGTATTTGGCAAGATGTTTGGGGTCGAGGAAGCGGAGGAACTGCTTTTTGACATCGATGCCGAGATGGTAGAATTCCACCTCATCATTGGCGCGGTAACCGCAGCTTTCGTCGCCGTCGTGGATCTTGACCGTCGGCGGCAGCACATCGTAGATACCGTTGACGAAGGGAGCGACCATATATTCAGCCTCTTCAGGGCGGGCGGGGTCGTTTTTGTGGCGGCAGAGTGAGAACCACCAGTAGCAGAGCATATGCATATCAGGAAATTCACTGAAAAGAGCTTTGCCGAATTCCTGACCGCGCTGACGGATCTTGGCGTGGGTTTCGGCGAGGGTTTTGCCCTTTTCGGGTTTGAATTGCCACATGGTATTTTTGCTGTACTCTTCGATATCGAATTTCATACCGACCATACCGGTCTCTTTGGCGACTTTGGCAACGACTTTGTGGTTATTGCAGACCACTTCCCAGCCTTTATCGTCGAACCAGTCAACATTGCCGGGGCTGACGGTCAGACCGATGAAGTTGTCGGTGAACTTTTTGAATTTGGTACTTTTCAAATTGGCGATATCATCTTTGAAGTACTCATATTTGATCGGTCTGCCGCCGAAAATGGCATTGATATTCACCGGCTGACCGCCGCTTTTGGCGGCATCGGTGGTGAAACGGATGATGATACCGCTGCCGGGGATGGATCTTTCCATCATCTCGATATTGTCTTTGATGTACTTGGTGGTCATATACAGTTTGCGGTCGGGTTTCGCTCCGGGGGCACGACCCTGCCACTGGAATCCCCAGCCGTCGTGAATAAGTTTCACTTTGGGCAGTTTGTAGTACTGGTCGGCGGCGACGGCAGTCACGCTCACAGCCGCAGCCAGCATCATCATGATTTTTTTCATTGTTTTCTCTCCTTGATTTAGTTGAGGTGGTGATATTATTGTTTATTCAAGTTTTCAAATTTTGTAAAGATCCATCCGGCACCGGAAGCATTGCGGTCAACTTTCTGCCGGATCTGCCAACGGCATCAATAATGATGCGCAGGATGGGAAAATCCGGAAAACGGTACAAAAATCCCTTACATGCGGCAATTCGCCGGTGTTGTATCGGAAAGTCAGGCAAAAGCGGTTTTATTTGTCGTATTCGTCTGCCCAGTGAAGTTTTACGCCGGTGAATGCGGCATCGGCACCGACCGGCAGACCGATATTGCCGCGCACATTTTTGACACTGCCGTCGCACATGGTGACATTCATCCCAACATTATCCGGAATGTCTGCCGCGGTGGCGTAGACCGCCGGACCGCCGTTGTGACGGTAACCGTAGCGACCGTAACCGGAAGCATCCACCCCGCTGTACCAGGTTGCGATTTCCGCGTGTTCCATAAAGAGATAGATCTCACTTGCCCGCTTGATGGAACCGGCTTTGCTGGAGTTGCTGTTGTGGGCATCAGCTTTATATTCGCACCAGTCTTTGCCGGTGACGAACTGGTTTGAGGTATAGTTTACGCCGTTGCCGCTGTAGTTGGAGTTGGTTCCGGAACGGATATCGGCACTGGGACACTGGAAAAGCGGCATATCCAGAGTTTTGGGAACATGATACTGCATGGCAGCATTGACCCGCACATCATAACCGGCATAGCGAGCCAGAAGAGGAACCCATGAGTAATAACCGGAGGCTCCCTGACGGGGAACATAATGGTCGGTATCATTCATATACATCCCGTGGAAAGCCCCCAGCTGCTTCATATTGTTGATACAGCTGGCACTTCTGCCGCGTTCACGGGCGGAGTTGAGGGCAGGCAGCAGGATCGCCGCCAGTATCGCAATGATGGCGATAACAACGAGAAGTTCAATAAGAGTAAAGCCCATGGGCTTTACTCCACGGCCGTGGAGTAAATGTTCATTCATTGTTCCATCTCCTTTTTTTACTGATGGCAGGGATTGAAAAAAATTAAAAAATCACTCTTTACCATTTGCATTTTTTCTGCTTTTGATTATAATATAGTGTATAATAGTTAAAAATAAAAGCATAAAATGATTGAAAACAGGTACAAAATTATCAATTTTGTCAATCCGTCGCGGGAATTGCCCCCGCCGGAACTGACTGTGGCGAAATACCGCTTCAATGTGCATCTGGATTATTGGAACAGTCCGCGCTGTATTTCCAAATTCTGGCGGCTCTACTGGAATGATACTCCCGGAGCAATAATGGAATTCGCCGACTCCGCGATCGTGATGTCGCCCGGCACGATGGTGCTGATACCGCCGTATACCATGAGCCTCGGCCATACGGTCATGCCCTTTATCCACAACTTTGTGGAATTTACCACCGGATCATCCTTTGCTTCAGTGCAGACGAAACCGGTGATTTTCGACGCCGACAAATATACCGGCAAACTTTTTGCCGGTATCGCCACCGGTCAGCAGTCGCTGGCGATCTATGTGATGATCGGGGAATTGCTCTTGAATATCCCCAAAGAAAATCTCGGCACCCATCAGCAGCGCGCTTCGGATGAAAGGATCCAAAAGGTGCTGGACTATATGGATAAGCACCAGATGAACAAGTATTCGCTTGATGAATTGTGCCGCTGTGCCAACTTATCCAAGCCCCGGTTTCTGGCACTTTTCAAAGAGGAGATCGGCATCCCGCCCCGCCGCTACTGGATATTCCACCGGATGGAGGTGATCGGCAAACTTCTGACCGGTACCGATATGTCCATTTCAGAGATCGCCTTGCAAACCGGTTTTGTCGACCGTTCCCACCTTTCCCGGGTATTTTGCAAGCATACCGGTATGACCCCGGCGGCAATGCGGAAAAATTACCGCCGCCGGTGATACGGTACTTGAAAAAACTGCTATATGAACAATCCGGGAATGATTATGTTGCCGGCTTCATCAGACTGCGGGCGGTTTCAGGGCTGAACATGCCAATCGCCGCAAACTCCTCACCTTCAGAGCCAAACGCCATAAAGCGCGCAAGCCCAAGTAGAGCTCCGGCTTTGGCGGGCGTTTGGGGTGCCGGAGGCGGCGTGAACCTCAACTGAAATGGAGCGTTACCGGGCCGAAAAGACCGGATTCCAGACTTTCCGCTTCAAAAGTACGGTTCATCTGCTGGTACACTGACTCAGGATAATGTTTATCCCAGTATTCGATGACTTCCGGATCAAGCACGGAGTTTGCCGGGGTATTGACTACGCGTATCTGCAGATGATTTTTTCCTTTTTTCAATATGCCGCCGGTGAAAAACTCTGCCGGATCTGAAAAAGATCTGCCCAGAGATTTGCCGTTGAGTATCGCTTCTGAAACATAGCAGACTTTGCCGAGAGAGAGTTTCGCCTGCCGGTCAGATGGCGAATCAAACTCGATACTGTAGAGTGCTTCACCGCTGAACCACTGACCGAGAAACTCTTTCCAGTCACCAAGTTTCGCCGGTCTTGCCGGTTCATTTACCGGGATAATGGCATAGGAATCCCGGTCAAAGCAGCACTTTCTGACGGGGCGTATCTGCCAATTTTCCGTCAATTTGATTTTTTTCCTGCCGGGAGAGAATACCGGGTAAGCGGCATCGGCTTTTGCCGATGGATCGACCACCAGAGCCAGAGAACCGAATGGCGGGAACTTCCACGGCAGCGTATCACCTTTGCGCTCCAATTCAAAGCGTTTGCCGCTCCAGGCATCAAAGAGCAGCAGTTTGCCGGTTTCCGGGATAGTGATATTGCAGGATACCGGTTTGCAGTTTTCGCTGGTGATAAAATAGAGTATTGCGCTGCCGCAGCGGCGTTTGGTGACCCGCAGCTTGCTTTGCGGCGGAGAGATCTGCAAGGTTGCCGGTATCCGGCTGATTTCGGCAGTGGAATATACCTTTCCCCCGGCGCGGCGGAACCTGTCAACTGCTTTTGCCGCTTTTTCATCCATCCAGCGGGTCGGCGGGATAACGAGGTACTTGTAACTCATCTTACCGACCCGGAAGGTGTCACCTTTGACTTTGCCGTTGCATAATGCATCATCATCGGCGAAGTCGAAGTCGATCTGATTTCTGAGCAATTCTGCCGCTGCCGTGTAGTGTCCGGTGACAGCTTTTTTCATGGTGTCGCTTCCGCACCAGATGGAACGGATATCATAGTAAAGCAGAGTATCGACCACGGGTTTGCCCATATGCAGCAGCGAGGATAAGCGGGCAATATAGTTGTGGATCATATCGAACCAATCCCAGAACGGGTGATATTTGCCGAATTTCGGACGGCATCCGGCCGGGAGCATCCGGTCAAAATATCCGTGCGGGATGTTGCTGAATACAAAGTGATTTGCTCCTCTGACCAGCTGGTGGTCGATGACGAATTTCATCACCTGCGGAGTCAGACCGGCTCCGTAGGCGGCAAAATCTTCGCTCAACACATTGCAGTGCCCCGCCTGACGCGCCACTGACGAAGCATATTTGGTAAATGGGGCATCTTCCGCGCCGGAATTTACGGTATCAAAAGATCCTTTGCTGATAAAAACTTTTTTTCTTTTTGGAGTGATTTCCGGAAAGATCTGCCGCCAGATGATATCCACTCCCGGCAGATCCATGGCACGCAAAGCGCGCATAATGTGACCGTAGCAGAAGAAAAGGTTGCCTTCCGGAGCATTTTCTCCGCCCAGATGACCGCCGGAAGCGATACCGTTTGCCCTTGCCCACTTTTTCAGCGGGATGAGAAAACGCTCGACGAAGAGTTGGGAACGCACATCGCAGTAGTCGATACGGTGCTGCAGAAGTGACGGAGGATCTTGCTTTGCCGGTTTGCCGGCAACTTCCGGAATGAATGGTTCGATCCGGTAGCCCTTGCGTTTGAAAAATTCATCGCTGAAGTCACTGCACCAGCCCAATACCTGAGTATTGAAGTATCCCGGCAGAGCCGGTTCATCATCAAAGGTGTATAAGATGGTTTTGCCGAAATATTTGCCGAGAACAGTTTTCAGTTTCTCATGGCTCAATTCGATAAATCTCTCCCCGACGCCCTTTTCCAGCAGATTGGGGTATCCTTTGGGCGGATAAAAGTATTCGTAATCGCTGTTGTATTCATCACGGATGACAAATTTGCCGGTTTCCGGGTCTTTTTCAGCGAATTTGCGGGAAAATTTTGCCGGATCGGATTCCAGAACCATCCCCACTGAAGTACCGGCAGGGAAGCCTCCCTCATCGTAGAAGTAGGAGTGCATACCGAGTTTTTCCGCTTCGGCATGCACCTTATCCATCAATTCAAGATATTCGCTGCTCAAATAATCCGGTTCGGCAAGACTGATTGCCGACCAGCCTTTGGGCGACGGATGGATACAGATGGTTTTTGCTCCGTGAGAATTCATATCCCGGAGCATATCCAGCAGATTTTCCTCATTCATCGGGGAATTGAGCACCCAGAAGTAGCCGGGATAAAATTCGGCATCCGGAGAGATGAATTTTTTTACCGGAAAACTTTTCATGATCCAACTTTATTTGCTGATATGGAAACCGTATGTTCTGCCGATGACCGCTTCAAAGGTGATATTCCCGGTGAATTCGCCTTTGATCGGGCCGGAGATCGCTCTGGCTTTGCATCCGGCAGGCAGTTTGATCACCTTTTTACCGCCGCTTCCGGCGTGGAGGAAGATCACATCGTTGCCTGCCAGCAGCGGATCGCCGGTATTTTCATTGTAGATATGCGCTCCGGAAAAACCGGCTATTTTGCGCAGCAGATCACTGGAAAGAGACATGATGGTCGAGAAAAAGTGCGTGACATTGCCTTTTTGCCACTTGACCAGCAGCGGCCTGCCGTTTTTGTCTCTGCCGAGCACCTTATCAAAACCGCTTTGGGCAATGAACCACGGGCCGGACTGCATGAAGTTGCGCTCCACACCGCCGCCTGCTTCGGGTATCAGGCGCATTTCCGGCACATCGACCCGTTTATCCATCGTGACATTTATGCCGAGGAAACGGCTCATCAACTGCGCCGACGGCCCCTGATCCGGGGTGCTGATACCGGCGGCATAAAGCCAGAGCACGGTCGCTTTTTCCCTTTCAAATCTCGCCATGAGTTTAGCACGGTCGGCATCACTGATCGCCAGAATATTGGTCATGATATAAAGTTTATGCGGCGGGATCAGGCCGGGTTCATTGAGATCTTTGACAAAGAGATGACGGAATGATGTGCCGGTGAAGTTGAAGTTGGAAACCAACTGATAAACCGTGGCACGGTGGAGGTTGTTGCCGAGGTTGTGCATGGTGTAAAAGGCACTTGCCGTATCGCTGACGATACAGACATCGGCGGGAACACTGCCTTTGACGGGGGGCAAAGAGGCGTAAACTTCCTGCTGGTGTTTCATCAGATCCAGCAGTACTTTTTCTCTGAACCATGATTCATGCATTGCCAGCCAGTGAGTGGCAACTCCCCGTGAAAGCAGCAGACCGAAAGCCCTTTCAAACGCACCGACGGTCAATTCGACTGTACGCATCCTGCCGGCTTCATAGTGGTCATTTTCGCAGAAAGTACGCATATCCTGCTCCACCACCACCAGTTTGCCGTGGCTGGTGAGGTTTTCGGCGGCCTGCATGATGCCATCCGGCAGACCGGGGCGGCGCATATTGTAGTCTGACGGTGCCCAGAAAATATCGACATACGGTGAACGCGAAAGCCTTTCCACATCCAGATGTCCCACCGACTGCAGCCGGTGGTAGATGCCGCTGAACATCTTGAAGTATCCGTAATATACACCTGTCAGCCAGCGGTTCTGCGTCTCCTCTTTGACCACTTTGGCAAAGGTTTCGATCGCTTCACCGATGGAACGGTTGCGGAAGATATACCAGTCGATGATCTTGCGGTCTCTGACCGGATCAAGGAGGGTGATAACGCTGGCTCTATCCAGCTCCTTGCGCGGCGGGATGGTGAAGTTGTCAAAGGTCAATCCGGGGGTGTTCCACGCTTTGGCAAATGCCTCATTGGTTTTGTAACGCTCTTTGAGGTAAGCGGCAAAAGTGGCATAGTCGGCAAAACTGTAACCGCTGTATGCTGACTGGTTGAAGCGGTCGCTGTAAGTCCAGAACCATTCGCTGTTCCACCCTTCCGAAAGCCCTATGGCAAAAATTCTGTCGGCGTATGGGCTCCGGAGGATGTGGCGGATCAGTTTGCGCAGAATGACCGATGCTTCTTTCAGCCAGCGGCGGGAAGCAAGTGCCTGACGATCCTGATAAGGTCTGATCGGCTGATCCCGGTCATAACGGACGACTTCATCCGGATTGGCATCGCACCACCACTGCGGCATGGCAAGTTTCACCTGAAGAATGACTTTTACTTCCGGTGCATTCAGGGCGAATGAATCCATCAGTTTATCCAGCGCAGTGAAATCAAGTTTATCCGGTTTTGCCCAGATGGTATCAAAACCGATCCCGGTGCGTACGATGCGGCATCCTCCGGCAACAGCATCGCGGAGCATCCAATCTTTTTCCGGTGATTTGTAGCCGTCATAGTAGATCGGGTTGAATTTTTCCCCGTTGATTTCGATCCATGAGCGTTTGCCGCTGCCGACGATCCGGGCGGTGACCGGGGCGGGGATCTTTTTCGCCTGCACTTTTGCCACGGTGGCGATTACCGGATCACCCTTGACCTCCATCACATCGGAAGCCATGCGGATCTTGAGATCCTGATCGGCAGTTCCGGGAAGACGGAAGGAGACTTTGACCGTTTTCCCCGGCTGCCATTTGCCGGTCGAAGGAGTGATGATACCCTCCACGGTTTTTTCTTTACCTTCGGCATCAACGGTTTTGAAAGTAAGTTTTGCCAGATCTGCCGGAACTTTATCCAGCACTTTGACCGTAAAGGAGTTTTTTCCGGCGTTTACCAATTCCAAACGGCTTTTGGGGCCGATATAGAGATAGCCGGTGCGGGTTCCCCACGGCGGAGCCGGAGGAGGCCCTAAAAGAAATGCCGGAGTGGTGAATTTCTGCGGCATGGCATCGCCGCCGATGTGGCACAACCAATCTTTGCCGGTGGGATAGAAGCGGTCAACGCCGTTTTCCCTGATATAGATCTCACCGATAAATCCGCCCCATGCACCGACATTGTGAGCCTTGACCACGATATCGTTTTTGCCGGGCTTGAGAAATTTGGCGATGTCGAACCGGGTACAGGATGCCCAATGGTCACTGCCGTCACCGACCTTTTTGCCGTTGATGAAAAATTCCAGATTGTCATCGGCGGTCATCACCGCCTGAGCAGCTTGTGCAGCAGATTTGAGGTCGATGGTTTTGGAGAACCAGACATTGGTATTGTTGGGCCCGAAGCCATTCTGACACCAGATCCACGAACCGCGCCAGTAGATTTCCGGCAATTCCATGGGTTTCAGGTGAAGCAAAGTCAATGAAGCATTTGCCGGAGCGTTGGTGATTTTGGCAGTGACGGTCATCACC
>JAFVZG010000037.1 GCA_017508285.1 Lentisphaeria bacterium
AGGATTGCGCCACATGAGTCGAGCCAGCCAGACGCCATAAAGCGCGTGCAAGCCAAAAAGTACAAAAGTGCCGGTGGCACCGCGGGGGGGGTGCAGGGGGGCGGCGTGAGCCCCCCTGCAAAAAAACAGCAGTCTGCAAGCAAAGCGTTTGCAGACTGCAATCCAAGAAGCGATGAAGCGGTTCAGAGCATCAGACCGGCGAGGGCATTCCAGCTCATAAAGTTATTACCGCAGATACCCTGACCGGATTCGGGGGAGTAGTATTCATGGTGACAACCATTGGCATCCATATCCTGATAAAGCAAATCGATGATGGTGTCTGCCAGTTTATCTGCTTCTTGCTGATAGCCGTATTTTTTGAAGGTTTCCCAGCAGATAAAGTTGGTGATCATCCATACGGGGCCGAGCCAGTTGCTGGGGTTGCCTCTGACCACTTCGGGGGCGTACATCGGCTCATCGGCAGAAAGTGAACGCACTCCGTAAGTGCTGTACAAACGCTCCGGAACCATATTTTCCCGGAAAAACGCCTTGAATTGTTCCTGAGTACCGATACCGGCATAAAATGGCAGGATGGTTGTCCAGCTCAATACTTTCAGTTTCAGGCAGTGCCAGAATGGGGAAAGAAATTCATTCATCACGCCCCACATCCGGTTGTAAGCAAGATTCTGATTGCACTGGATATCGACGGTAAAGAAAGCCTTTTCCCGCTCATCCCAGCAATACTTCTGCATCGCATCGTGCAGGCGTTGGATTTTGCTTTCATACCCGGCGACGATCTCCGGGCGGTCGAGTTTGGCGAAGAGTTCCTTTGCTGCAAGGAAATCCAGATACAAGAAGGTATTCAAAAAGACATTGGCACTGGATTTATCCGGCCTGCCCCAGGTGGTCGGGTCATCATCGACCCCGATACCCCAATCCTTTGCCCAGAATACCAATCCGGTATTTTCGTGGAGATAACGCTCATCATAGCAGTTGTGGAACTTCAAAATTTTATCGGCGGCACCGGCGGCGGTGATCTCGTCTAAAGAGAGCAAGCCGTTATCCAGCAGCATTTTGCCGTACTGGGCGATAAACGGTTTTGCCATATTGTTTTCTTTGACGGCAAGGGAACTGAAAGCATCTTCCACCGTGCCGGTCAGCATGATCGGCAGTGCCCCGTCATATCCCTGATGCTCAAGGAAGTTCCAGAAAGTTCCTTTGGCGTAAGGGATGATCTTCTGCAAAAATGCTTCATCGCCGCACTTTTGAGAGATGCCGATGATCGCCTTAACGGTCCAGAATGAATCCCAATCCCAGAGGCTCAGGGCGTAGGGACCGCCGGGGGAGATATACGGGTGTCTGAGACACTCGCCGGCTTCTTTGAGCGAACCGTCAAAGGTCTGCCGGATAAAAGCGGTCAAAGCGGCATGCTTCCCGGTGCAGCTGAGGCTCATTACTCTTCCTCCTCCCCGTCGGTCAGGGGTTTTATGGAGATATTTTCCAATTCAAACCGCCAGTTTTTGTATCCCCAGATCAGAATGTCACCGCCGGGAGTGATATCGGCCTCAAAGGTATTGACTCTCTTGCCGTCGATGAAAAATTCATAGAGACTGGAATCGACCAGTTTCAATTTGAATGTATGCTTTTTACCGGCGAAATCAGCGGGGAAATTGCCGAGCCACTTGGCATTGCCCTTGCCGCGGATGACCTGAAAACCCTTTTGCCAGATCACCACCTGGAGTTTGCCGTCACCCTTTTTGGCGGAGTGCAGCTCAAAGCCGTAATGACCGTTGCCGTCAAGCAGTTTGACCGGAGTGAAGTCAAAAGTCAATTCATAATCACCCTGCGGCACTTTGTCAAGAAGCATGCTCCGGTGATGGTTGGCATCACCGACAAAGAGGCGGGAGGGATTTTTGGCATCGGGCTGCCACTTGAGTTCATCCAGAGTCATTCTGCCGCCCTCGGAGTCGAAGAAGACTTTGGCAAGTTTATCTTTGGGCAGCGACATGCAAGCCAACTCTTTGCCGTCGACACTCAGCACCGCATAGCGGTCAGAGGCGATGGATATATCAAACTTCATTGCCTTGTTGAATTCCAGTTTGGCAGGCAGCTCGTGGTTGCAGCGGTGGGAGGGATGGAAGCACATCACCCGGTTGTTTGCCGGTTCAAAGTGCCAGAACATCAACCAGTCGCCTTTGGCGTTTTTGAAGATGATCTTGAATTTTTTGTTGCCGTCAAGGATCTTGGCGGAAAAACTCATTTTGCCGGAAACGCCGTCATCGCCGGTCAGAGCATAGTGTTTGCCCTTGGAGAGTTCCACCGCAAAAGATACGGCGGCAAAGAGCATTGAAAGAAAAAATATTGCAAATTTTTTCACTTTGATCATCCTTTAGTTAAGGTGAGTAGTGGTCGGATCAGCCGCCCAGATTTTGAGACAGGTTGCCCGGTTGTAGTAGGGGGTTTTGGTGGTATCGGTTTTGTAAAAGTGATTGTGATAATCGCCGTACTTGTGCCATGCGGATGAACCGTCAAGGTTGGCGAAAGTCGTACCGTCATTGTGGCCGTGATTCTGAACAAGAGACGCAGGGCCGTCACCGCCTTTTCCATAACCGCGCATGATATCAGTTTCATTCATAACGACATTGCCATCCAGACCGACAGCGGTATTGGCAAAACAAAGTCCAGCTTTATCAAAACCCACTGCACCGGAGTTGACCGTACAGACAAATACGGCTCCGCCGGTATTGATAACTTTGGTACCCTTTTTACCGGCAATGAACCACGGTCCCCACTGCGCATGGAGAGATCCGGTATAATCATCGCCCCAGGAACTTTCATAGTATTGATTCAACCCGTAACTGGCGGTATAGTAAGTTTTAACTACCGGCTGCGGGCGTGGATCATTGGGGCAGCGGACTCCCTGAAGATCCTTGCCGTTATAAGGATACATCATCTGGTAAACATTTTTACCGCTGGCAGTCCAATGCAAGGTCCAGTCATCATTATCAGTCATATACATGGAGTTGTATGAAGCAAGCTGTTTGGAGTTGGATAAACAGCTTGCCATTCTGCCGCGCTCTCTGGCACTATTCAATGCCGGAAGCAGAATCGCCGCCAGTATGGCGATAATTGCGATGACTACGAGAAGTTCTATAAGAGTAAAGTTCACCTTTACTCTCCTGCCGGGGCAGGAAGCCGCATGTTTGAATAATGAATGCATAACTTTTTCTCCTTTGGTTGTAAGGTTGATAAGTTCTTTTATACGGTAAGTTTGAAGCCTTCAAGGTGATCGTAGTAAATATTGCCGAACATCAGACAGCAGCGCAGCGGCGGCATACAGGAATAAAGAGTGATATGCACCGGCACCCGCTTTTTCGGCACCTGCCACAGAAACGCCGCCCCGCCCTCGGCACGGTGGAATGAGGGCAGACAAGCCAGACGGGAGTGGTGACTCAAAAGCTGTTTGCCGTCGATATGCAGCACACAACCGACATCGGCAGTCATGGATAAGACGGCATCTTCCGACGGATCATTGACCTCCAGCTCGCTGAATAAGTGCAGACGGTTGCCGTTTTTCGCCCACGGAGAAAGATCAAGGATCAGATCATCGAAGAGTGCTTTGAATTGTTTTTTCTCCTCTTCCGTGGCTTTGCCGCCCTTGCTGAGGCGTTCAATAAGAGCCATATTCTCCGGCTCCTCAGGGATGATCAGGTACTCTGAACGGTCAAATGACGGCTCATTACCGGTCGGCTGATAGGGGATATATCTGCCGTATTTTTCCGCAGGATCGCCGTATTTCTCATGGAGGAGAGCAATTCTGCCGACCAATTCATCCAGCGACAGCGGCACTCCGGGAATATTGCGGATAAAGGGACTGACGATCAACTCATCTTTGACCATCGCCGCCCATTTTTCCGGGATCGCCCCCAGAATCCCCAGAAATGCTCCGGCGGTTGCGGCGGTGCAGTCGGTGTCTCTGCCCATATTTACCGCCATAAGTACCGATTTGATAAAATCCCCTTCCCCCCAGAGCAGAGCGTAAACCACATAAGAGAGGTTCATCACGCAGTCGGTGAAGTTGGGCGAATGGGTCTTTACAAGGATCGCTTCTCTGGCACTTGCGGCATCCATGCCCTGATCATAGAGGGAAAATACCCATGAAATCGTCCTGCCGACCCGGCAGTCAGCGGGTATTTGTTCCAGAGCGAAACGCAGTGCGCCGACCCGGTCGCCGGTGGTAAATGCCTGACAATCCGCCGCCGCCATAAATATTTCGCCCCAGACACCATCGCCCCAGTGATCCACCGATGAATCGATCTCAGCAAAGTGCATCGCCGCATCCGGACGGCCCGCAAAGATCGCTCCCCAAACCTCAGAACGGATGGTCGCTCCCATGCCGTCAACAAAAAAGTTGTCTTTCCAACCGCTGGCAGGCGGCATGATGCCCCGGCGCAGATTGCGCTGTGCCATGGAGTATTCATCGCAGCCGTGGGGAATATAACGCAGCCAGATATCGCCCATTTCCTTATTGCCGAGAGCCAGACCGTACTCCTCAAGAGCCTTGACCCAGATCAACTGCATCTCCATATCATCATTGGGGACATCCTGCATG
This sequence comes from Lentisphaeria bacterium, assembly GCA_017508285.1. GTDB lineage: Bacteria > Verrucomicrobiota > Lentisphaeria > Victivallales > Victivallaceae > UBA1784. Next base: position 4,592 of record JAFVZG010000037.1, read on the forward strand.
AAAATTTTTTCTTCAGTCATCTCCGGGCGGTAGGGTACGCCCTCAAACGCCATGCCGATGCCGCCGCCGAGACATTTCCCCAGAAAACACCCTTTGACTTTCTCTGAATAAGTCATAAAACTACCTTACTTTCTTTGTGTGATGCTTCATACTGCCCCTGAACCGGCACTCCCGGGATCAGGAAACATGTTACTCTGCATCCCCTTTATATTATACCGAAAAAAACTTCAAATGTCAATAGTTGAATCAACTTTTTATCAAAAAAGTGTTGATTTTTCTGAATTTTCACTCTTTTGGCGACTCACTTTCCCCGGCATTTCTGCCGTCTACCACACTGCCGTCATCCGCCATATTGCGGTCATCCTTTGCCAGATCAATAAAAAGCTGCCTGACATCGATGATCCCGCCCACAAAAAACCATACCGTCGTACCGATGCCGATAAAGATGGTGATCAGCAAATAGATCTGCCACATCCTCATCCATTGCCATGCACTGAACCATGAAACCCCGGCAAAGTGCATGAGCGTCAATACGATGAATACGATGAACCAGATCAAAGTCCACGCAAAAGATGCGAAAAAGATGATCCGGTCGCACCGGGTAAATTCTTCATTCAGTCCGAGGATCTTCCAGAATTTCCCCGGAGTCCAGCGGCTTTTCTCATGTTCGCCGTCGATATCATATTTGCCGCGGTGGAGCATCTTGTCAAGATTGAATAACTCCAGTTTGTTGATTTTGACATCGAGGAAACTGACGATGAAGTAGATCGAAAAGGATATCATGGTTATCGCAAAAGTCAATATCTGACTGTTGATGGGGAAACGGCCGCGGTTGGCTTCCAGATACTCTGAAAACGGCACATTACCGATCCCCCACTCCAGCAATACTCTTTCAAAAGTACCGCCGCGCACCAGAGCGATCAGCCACGGTGCCAGAGTCGAACTCCACAACTGCTGCACAGCAATACTGCCCAATGCCAGAGTCGAACCGAGGATCATCGCCCACCATGCTCCTTTGGTCGTGCCGATCCGGCTGTAAAGACCGCCGATGATCAACGCTCCGGCACCGCCGGTGAATATCGCTCCGGTGATCGCAAAAAAGAGATAAATATACTCCGTCTGGCGGAAAAGCCAGCTGAAAAAGAAGGCAAATATTCCGACAAATACGATCGACAGCCGCAACGCCAGCAAATGCTGTTTCAAAGTGAATGGCTTGCCGCGCAGCGGCATTATCACATCCTGCACCAGGATCGTTCCCCAGCTGTGCATGTAAGTATCATCCGTTGAAAGCATCGCCACAAACATCACCGCCGCCACCAGACCGATGAATCCCGGCGGCAGCATGTAGGAAAGAAACAGCGGAAATCTTGCCTGACTTACCTCTGTTTCCGGCAGACCGCTGAATAGTGCCGTCACATCCTTTGCCGCCGATGCAAATTGCGGATGGTTGAAAAACACGATGCCGCAAACGGGAATGAATATCAGCAGAGCCGATTCGATCATTATCCGCCAGTTGGCAAGAAAACGGGACATTTTCGCCTCATGAGCATTGCGCGCCGCCGCCGCATAGCCGGATGCCCCCTGCCACGAACCCTGCGAAAGGATACCAACCGCCAGCCCCATAAGGAAGAACCACATATTGAAGTCCTTTATGCCGGTGGTGTTGAAGGGATTGACCAGCGATTGATCCGGATGGGCCTTTTCCATACTCATCATCGTTTCAAAGATATTATCCCAGCTGAAGTTGCACAGCATATAGATCAGTATCAGCAGAAATGAGACATTGCAAAACATTCCCTGCACAAAGTCAGTTATCATCACCGCCACCTGCCCGCCGCAGATGGCAAAGATCACCCCCAGCCCGATGGCAAATATCAGCAGCGACACATAGGTGCTGAATTCAAAAGGTATCCCCGGCAGAGTGAAACTCGCGGGCAGACGGCAGAAGTAGATGAAAAATTTTACCGAAACCGCCGGGAAGATCCCGTAATTCAAAATCCCCGACAACCAGCCGAGAAAACCGCTGAATATCCGGAAGTTGCGGCTGTAACGCACCTCAAAAAACTGCGCCAGCGTCAAACAGCGGGTCTCACGCAGACGGTAGTAGACCCAGCCGGTGACCGCAATGATGATGCCGATGGGAGCAGAAAGAAAACTACCCCACCAGATCGGCGAAAATCCCGCGACAAAGGTCTGTTCAAACTTGGCGACAAAGGAGATCACCCCGATACCCGCCATGCCGCTGGTGATCGTCAGCAGATAACGGCCGGCACAGCGGTTGGCTGCCAGAAAGTCCGCCGCACTTTTCACATAACGGCGGCAGTAGATCAATATCCCGATCAAGGCAGCGATAAAAAATATGGTGATCGCCCAATCGACCGGCTGCATTCCCAATTGAAGCATTCTCTGAGTGTGCATGAT
>JAFVZG010000004.1 GCA_017508285.1 Lentisphaeria bacterium
CGGGATGTAGTGGGAGCCATACTCTACCGGCAAGGCAGCCGGTTTATAGAATTTGCCGGAAGAACCCACGCCAGAGACCCAATAGTTACAGCCGTACTCACCCCATGAAGTAAACCTGACCCGAATTTCGTTAAGCCTGAAGCAGCTATCAAACATATGAAAGTAATTGTGATCTCCAAGCCCTTCCGCAAAAATTTCCGGAGCTTTTGTCAAAGAAGAACACTCGTAGAACATCAACCAATAACACTTTTCAACCAGCTCGGTCGCCGGTAATTTTTCCGGGACTTTTGTCAAAGAAGAACACCCGTGGAACATGGCATCATAACACCCTTTTGCCAACTCAAGTGCCGGAAGTTCAGGAGCAGTGGTCAAAGAGGTACAGCCCAGGAACATGCCGCCGTAACATAAATTATACATTTTGGTTGCCGGAAGTTCAGGAGCAGTGACCAATGAGGTGCAACCTGCAAACATTCTCATGTAACATCTGTGCGCCAACTCAAGTGCCGGAAGTTCAGGAGCAGTGGCAAGAGAGGAACAACTTTCGAACATCTCTTTGTAACAACCAACGGCAAGTTTGGTAAACGGCAGAGCCGGAGCGACCGCCAAATTGTTTGCCATATAGCCGGATCCATCTGAAGGCACATAATCTACCTTAAATAACCTTGCAAAGCAGCAAGGGGGCAATTCGCTGCTGTAGTTTATCAAAGAAGCAATATTGCCGGAGCAGCCGACCAAACCACCGCTGATTTGAAAACTGTACCCTTTTAATGTGCTTTCAAGTACACCTCCGTTGAGATCAATTTCTCCGGTATTGAATGTACCGGCAGTATTCCAGAATTGCACAGAAGAGCCTCCGCCGGCAGTCAAAGAGAATTCTTCAGTACCGGTATATTTATTCCATGCGCCGGAAGTTCCGTAACGGTAATACAGATCGATGGTGGTGTCAGTTGATTCTCCGAGTGAGAGTATATTGACCGTTGCTCTGGGTGATCCCGGCATCAAAGTGAAGGTAAGCGGTTTATCCGGATCAAAAGGTTCTGACGGGTCAAAGAATCCCAAATCAGCGGAGTAATCGGCTTCATCCATCCCGGTGGCAAACACCCCGGCATTGGCGACCTCGACTGCATCACCGGCATTTACCGGGGCATCACCGGCAAGATCAAGTTTCTGAAAGAGACCGGTATCATCAATGACCCCGTATTCTACCGGTTCACCTAAAGTAAAATCCAGTTTTTCAGCCACATATCCGGGAGTTACGGTCACTTGTGTTTCTGTTTCAGTGACAGTGGCTTCGGGTACTTTCAACTCCGTAGATTCGGCAACGAAACCTTTTGCCACGGTAAAAATATTGGCAGAAACAGTCGGAATGGCAGTTTCAATATTGCCGACAATGGTTTCGCCGTTTCTGCCGACTGCCACCACGCCGGAAAGCATGGAGTCTGCCGTGACTGTTACGCTGGAAAGATCCGGTAATCCATCTACAGCAATGGCATATTGGTCGATAAGTTCATCCGTCAATTTGCCGCCTTTGGCATTTATGGCAAGTTTCAAAGACTCTTTTGCCGCCTTGATACGGCTGATTTCATTGGCAATACTCATAATCAAATACCCTCCAATTCACTTTGAACTCCGGCAAGCTGCGCTCCGACACTCTGCAATGCCGATTCCACATCCATCCCCGGAAAAAATTCGCATTCGCCGTCAAGTTTCACTTCTCCGGCAGATGGGATCACGATCTTTCCTTCCAGACCGGCGATGATCCCGTTGATCTGATCGGCAGTGTAATAAAGTACCTGCGGCGGCAAAGAAGGATTGCCGTCACCGATATACACCCGGCTGCGGACAGTCAGGGGAAATTGCCAGGCAAAAGCATAATTGCCGCTGCCGTCAACTCCGCCGATTTCACAGACAAACTCCACAGTGCTGCGTTCTTTCAATGCATTCAAGATATTTTCAGCGGCATTATTCACCAGAGGTATGGCAAGAACAGTTCTGCCGTTATCATCCCGGCGAACTGTTATTCCGTCAAGGATCAGCAACGGCGGCGTACTGCTGTTGACACATTCAAAATCCAGGGCAAAATAGCACGCCAGATTTGCCAATTCTTCCAGCGGATAATCCGGCAAGGCAGCACTTTCGCCGACCGCCTCGCCACGCAATTCAAACTCCAAAAGTGCGCCGGTTCCCAGCATCTGCTCAAGACCGGCACCGGCAGATGAACCGAAAGTGTCGCACAGGGCAACTCCGGTGCTGCCGATTTTTAATACAGAACGGATTTTTTGCATTTTTCACTCCAAATATTTATAAGGTAACGATTTGAAATTTTCTTCACTCAAAAACACTTCTACAGGAGAAGATATTGCATTGCCATTGTCAATGCCGATATGCCACATCCTGTCATATTCAAAATCATCCGGTGAAACATCGGTATTCCATATCCGGTCGGCTCTGCTGCGCCAACTGCCAAAAGAAAACTTCTCTGTCTCGCCGGTCGCACTGCTCAAGGTCAATGATTGTTCTATGGTTTCCCTTGCCAGTTCTTTCCAGTCAGCCATTTCCAGAAGATTTACTGTGCAGCGCATGGGAATAGAGCCTTGCAGTTCCGGCAGGTTATAGTAAACTGAATTGCCGGTCTCCCGTTGCTCACCTGCTCCGGGATAGAAGTAGCGGTGTCCGGTCGCTCTGCCTCTGGCAGTTCTTCTTTCCCATGCGCCAAGATCAGAAGATGTGACGGTAAATCTATTTTTTACGACAGTAAGATGACCATCTTCCGGCCATCTGCCGGAATATTTTTTACCATCGGCATCTTCGCCCTCAAGTTCTGCCCGCAAGCGGAAAACCGGTTCCGGATAGCGGATGACATCATTGACGATCTTTGCCGCCGACTCAAGGAAACTTGCCGCATGATATTTCCAGCGCGGCACGCTCATTCCGTAAACCCCATGCCAGTATCCGCTTTCATTCAAAAAAAGCGGATGACCGTCAATGCCGAAATCCCGGAAAAGGTCATCGTCAGGGAGCTGACCGGCAAGATCTTTGTGAAAACTTCTCAAGGGAGCAAATTTCCCGAAATAAAGCGGATTGTATGATGCCCATACCATTTCCACTATCGCCCGGCGCATGGTATCAAACTGCAATACAGTTTTACGACAGGGGAAAGTGGAAACTTTTTCCGGCATACGCAAACTCCTGCCGGTCAATTTATAATACTCCTGTCGCTCGTAAAGAGCATCGCAGAGGATATTCCACATTTCCGGTACGCTCCGGGGTCTTTCAGATAACCAATTCATCACAAATACCAATCATCACTTAAAACCAGACGCCCGCTGTAAGCCGGGGTGGTGAATACCTGACGGACACCGCCATTATTGAATGTACCCAAAAATACTGCCACCGGCGTATCATCAGGAGGAGCAGTCGCCGCAACAAAGCGGTATGAATAGTTGTTTGCTGACACATAGTAAAAGGCAAGATAAATATTTTTCACACCTTCTCCAACTTCGATTTCCGCATTGGGTATCGACTCACACCCCGGCACATCGGTATAGCCGCAAACCGTATCATCCCCCGGATAGGTAATACTTGCCCGGCTCGGTGACAAAGCAGTTATTTTGAATTGCCCCATATATTCATCGCGATTTCCCCCCTTGCCATTGAGCAGGATTATTCCCGGATAAGGAGTTCCTGCATAAATTTCAGCTTGAGAGATGATCGCCGCACTGCCGGTATTTCCGGCAACCAGACCGGCAGCAGAAGGTGCAGCCATTTTGCCTCTGCCGGTGATCCACGCCGGAACTAATCCGGTAAGAGTCATCGTACCGGTTTGCCGGGGTTGCACATCTTCCAGAGTGATCCCCCAATGACAACTGTCATCCACCGCCGGTATCCCTCTGACACAGGTATACCCGCCGAAACGGGATTGCAGTTCCTCAGGAGAACCATTATACTCATCCTGAATAATGGCAACAGCGGTAAAAGCCCGGATGGTGTCAGAAGAAGAGTTGATAAAATCCACCAGCCGGAAGTCGCTCATCTCTTTTTCTTCCGGCACCTCTCCGGCAAAACTGCGGAGCAGGTAATTGACAGCATTGTAGCGTACCGCCGGTTCAGTCTGCCAGGGATCCCCCGGCGAAACATCCTGAAAAGACATCTCTCATCCTCCTTTTCATCAAATATCCAGCGGCGCAAAAGAAGCGCGCTCATAGATCCGGCTGACATGTACCGATGCTGCCCCGGCATGATTGGGATTGGCACTCGGCAAAGTCCAGACATAATCCCAGCCATCGACCTCCGGCAGTACGATTCCGGCGACTTTACGCTCACCATTGCACCGGACATTGAAGCGGAAAGTGACATTGCACAGATCCTCACCGTTTTTTCCGGAAAAAACATTGCCGGTATTCATGCCGGAAAAGAGCAATTCTCCGGCATTCCAGCCGTGAAAAGTGAGCATATTCACCTTGCCGACCAGCGAAGCGACCTGGCGGCAATAGAGCCGGGAAGCAAGTTTGCGGCTGCGGAAAGTTGCCACACAGCTCAGAACCATTTCCGGCTCCATGATATAAACCGGGGAATTTCCCGCCCGTGAACCGGGTCTGCCATTCCACTCCAGACGGGTCCCCGGATCGGGAGCTTTCACTCCGGAGATCAAGGATTGGGAGTAAACACATCCCAGTGAACGGCGTATCGGCTGATTGCGGGAGACCACATCGATCTTCCACACCCGGTCACCGGCAGATTTGCCGCTGTAATTCCGGCGGTCACTTTTGTAATTGACCCCGATCTCAATAATACCGCCTCCGGGAGAACGCAATATCTCTGCTGAATTTTTAGGTATCCCTTCCAGATTATCCGGAGCCAGAGCAAAAACTGTCGCCACTGCTTCATCGACCGCATCCTTATCCACCTGACTTACCACATAACCGATCCTGGCACTTTCGCAATTGCCGAAGCGGTCAAGCTGCCGTTTTTCACCTACTGAACGCTCTATTTTCACTTTTTCATACCTCACTGATAATTTGCCCCCTGCTGAATTGAATCATTCAGCAGCTCCATTACCGAATCCAATTTGGAATTGATCTGCTCAAGAACATCTCTCAAATCGCTGTATTGCATTTACTGCCTCCGTAAACAGGTTGTTTCAACTGCCTCTGCATCCGATCGTCAACACAAAAAGAGGGCTTTTTGCAAAAAAAGACTTGAAAAATCAGCAATGAGGAGTTATTTTAATTATTCGACAATTGCAAGTTGTGGTATAATGCCCGGTAATGCCGTCATTCCGGGCAAAGTTTTTTGAACAATAATGGTAATTTTTAACGACAGGATGAAACGAAAATGAAAAGAACTTTTCAGCCCTCGAACCGTCGCCGGAAACGCCGGATCGGTTTCTTCGCCCGCATGGCAACCCCCGCAGGTCGCAATGTTATCAGACGCCGCCGTCAGAAAGGCCGCGCCCGGCTCACTGCCTGATCCGGTGTGACGTGTCAACCGCACTGAAAGGGACGGCTGGTTCTCAAGTGATCCGCTTACGGCTGAAAAAAGCAGAGAAATTGCGTTTCAAATCGCAATTCGATCAAATACGGCAGGACGGACACAAAAGTGTGACCCCGGCTTTATCCGTAGTGGTCGCGCCTTCCCCGGAAGGTCGTTTGGAGTGCGGCGTTATATGCAGCAAGAAATACAGTCTGCTGTCGGTAGTCCGGAATCGGGCCCGGCGATTGATGTGGGAGAGTTTCCGGATATTGAAACCGGGGCTCTCCCCGTGTCGCATATTGCTGATACCGCGCCGCAGGATGATGAAATTGAAGCGGCAGGAGGTGACTGCCATTGTTGCAGAGATATTGATCCGGGAAAATATTCTGGATCAGACAAAGTTGCCCCCGCAGTCGCTTTGATGCTGCTTCTGATACGCTTTTATCAAAAAGCGATCTCTCCATATCTGCCCTGCTGCTGCCGTTTTGAGCCGAGTTGTTCGCGTTATTCAGCGGAGGCATTCCGCAAGCGCGGATTTTTCGCCGGGATGATCCTCACCATTTGGCGGTTGCTGCGTTGTCAGCCCTTTTGCCGCGGCGGATACGACCCGGTACCGGATAAGGGATTTGGCCGCGTGGATCACCAAAACCATCGGGATAATGAAGAAATATGAAATTTGATAAAGAAACTTTCATCGGCATAGGTCTGTGTCTGATTCTGATGCTCGCCTGGCCGACTATCAGCCGGAAACTCGGCTGGGAAGCTCCTCTTGAAGAAGAGAATTCCGCCCCGGCTGAAGTCACGCCTGCACCTGCGCCTGCACCGGCGGCTGCCGCTGCTGCTCCCGCGGTTGTTCCGTCAGCCAAAGCGGCGGCAGAAGAGATAAAAAATCACGCTGACTGCACGATCAGCAACGGAAGTCTCGAATTGACCGTCGCCCCCGGAAGCGGTGCCGTCAGAGAGATAAAATTCCTGAACTATCTGCATAATGACCGGGAAGGCAATATCGCTTTCGCCGGGAACCGGCTTTTTGCCCTTGAGATACCCGGCGCGATCCTGACCGGAGTGAGTGAACCGGTGATAAAAGATGAATCACTGCAGCTTGCCCGCACAATCAGTATCAACAGCAGCAAACTGCAGATAACCCAGATCATCTCGCTGAAAGAAAAGTATATCATCAACTGCCGTTACATCATCGCCAATCTCTCATCCGGTACGGTGAATATAACCGGGGCAGTAATACACGGCGGGGCGATCGCTCCGTGGCACACCCTTTCCGGAGATAAAATACGCACCATGTCGCACCGGCTGGATATTCTCACCGCCGATGGCGATCACGAAGATATTGCCGGTGATGAGGATGATGACGATTACTATGATGTGCAGGGTGAAGAATTGCTCTGGGCATCGGTGAGCAATAAATATTTCTGCTCGGTACTCAAACGCAGTGACGGCAAAACATTCCAACTGCATCTGCCATCTCCCCGCGCGACGGTGACAGACAGCAGTGACAAGGAGTACAATATCATCTCTGCCGGAGCAAAAATCCCGGCAATGGTGATCGCCCCCGGCTCATCCTGCGAATTGGATTTCGCCTCTCTCAACGGCCCGAAAGACGGTGAATTGCTGACCGCTTTCATCCCGGAAGGCAATGAAGTCATGCATCTGGCATGGGGACCATTAAACTATCTTGCCCGCTTCCTGATGTGGATTTTGAATCTGCTTTATGCGCTTTGCGGCAGTTACGGAGTGAGCATCATCATTCTGACTCTTCTGGTGCGTTCCGCATTCTACCCGATCACTGCCCGCGGCAATGAATCCATGCGCAAAATGCAGAAAGTCCAGCCCTTATTCAAGGAGCTGAAAGAAAAGTACAAAGATGATCCGCAGCTGCTCAATCAGAAAATGACGGAATTGTACCGCAAAGAGGGTATCAACCCCCTCGCCGGATGCTTGCCGATACTTTTGCAGATCCCGATTTTCTTTGCGCTTTATGCAATGCTGGATAATGCCGTTGCCCTGCGCCATGTCTCCTTCCTCTGGTGCAAAAATCTGGCGGCGGCTGACACGGTATTTTCCATACCGCTTGGCTTCACCCTGCCCTTGCTGAATATTGATGCCATTCCGGTGAATCCTCTGGTGCTGATGATGACGCTTCTGATGGTCATCCAGCAGCGCATGACCCCGATGGCGGCTGACCCCGCCCAGAAAAAGATGATGGCAATGATGCCGGTGGTCATGTTGCTTTTCCTCTACGATCTGCCGTCCGGATTAACTCTTTACTGGACGATAAGCAATCTTTTCAGTATCATTCAACTCTGGTTGCAGAAAAGACGCAACCGGGACCGGCAGGGCAGCGATGCCGGGAAAACCAAATAATTTAATACAAAAAGGAACGATAAAAATGGCAGAGAATCCGAAATTCAATGAGTACAAAGAGCAGATCCTTTCCATGCTGGTCAGGATGTTCGACTATCTCACCCTCAACGGCGACTTCAAAATCGAAGAGAAAAACCAGCGCATCAGCGTTGTGATCTCCAGCGACAATGCCGGCAGGATCATCGGCAGAAAAGGTCAGACCCTCGAAAGCCTGCAGCTGCTGATCAACCGGATGATGTTCAAATTGGATGAAGAGTGTCCGCACATCACTCTGGATATCGACGGCTACGCTTCCGGCGACCGCGAAGGCAAGGAGAACCGCGCCGACGGTGAAGGCAATGGTCACAAAGAGTACTCACGCCGTCCCCGCCGCGATGACGGTCAGCGCAACAGCGTTGAACAGTTGGAAAAACAGGCAAAAGATGCCGCCAAAGAGGTCAAACGCTGGGGCGAACCGGTAAAACTGCCGGAAATGAATGCCCATGACCGCCGGATAATCCACATCACCTTGAAAGATGATCCGGAAGTCACCACCGAATCCATCGGCGAAGGCGCAATGAAAAAAGTGGTCATCTCTCTCAGCAGCAACGCTGAATAAACTGCGTCTGATAATTTTGCGGCCGCAGGACGGAAAGTTCTCTTTTTGGGGGAAAAGTTCTTTCTGTTCTGCGCCGCTTTTTTATGCGGCAAAATTCCGGCAGGCAAGTTGCACAAGCGGTACTTTTATGGTATATTATGCAGACGAGGTGAGATGATGAAATATTTTGATGCGCACACCCATATTTTTCCGGCAAAGATCGCCGGGAAAGCGGTGGAATTTCTGGAAAATTACTACCATCACAAGTGGCCCGGCGGCGGCGATGCGGAAAGTTTACTGCGGGGAATGGATGAAGCAAATGTAAGTGCCTCATTGATCTTCTCATGCGCCACCAAACCGGAACAGGTGATCCCGGCAAATGATTTTCTCGGTCAGATGCAGGAAAAATATTCCGGCAGATTTTACGCATTCGGCACGCTCCATCCGGATTTCAAAGATATCCACGGGGAGTTGCAGCGAATCAAAGATATGGGATTGATCGGCTTGAAGATCCACCCGGATTTTCAGAAAATATATATCGATGAGCCGAAAATGATGCGGATATATGAAGCTGTCGGCGACGATTTCCCCATCACGATCCACATGGGAGACAAAAGAACTGACTTCTCCTCCCCGTGGCGTCTGGCAAAAGTGCTGGATGCAATGCCGCATTTGCGGGTGATCGCAGCTCACTTCGGCGGATACTCGGAGTGGGATGACGTCATGAGGATTCTGGTAGGCAGAGATCTCTGGTTCGACACCTCCAGCACCCTCTGGGAATTGCCGGCAGATCAAGCACGCAAGATCGCCCTCGCTCACGGTACCGGCAAAATACTTTTCGGCAGTGACTACCCGGCGTCGCTTCCGGCGCAGGCGATTGCCGATGTTTTGACCATGGAACTGCCGGAGGAAGATAACGAAAAGATCTTCTACCGCAACGCTGAAAAACTTTTTGGACTGCAATTATGAATTCTCAGGATATCTTATCGCAACTCAACAGCGAACAGCGCAAAGCCGCCGCCTGCCACACCGGTCCGGTACTCGTACTTGCCGGTGCCGGAACCGGCAAAACCAGAGTCATCACCTTCCGCATTGCCAGTATGCTTGCCGAAGGGATCGCTCCGGAATCGATATTGGGATTGACCTTTACCAACAAGGCGGCAAGGGAAATGCGCGAGCGTCTGGCTCAATTGGTGGATGAAAATGCGGCAAAAAGGGTCACACTGGGGACATTTCACAGTTTCTGCATCCATATTTTGCGCAAACATATAGCCAGATTGGGATTCCAGACCGGCTTCACTATCGCCGATGAATCAGACCAGCAGGGGATATTCAAACAGGCTCTCGGAGAGTGCGGCTGCGCCCATGAAGGATTCCCGGCAGGCAAGGTTTTTGCCATGATCGGTTCGTGGAAAAACCGTCTGCACACTCCGGAAAGTGCCTTGAAGCGCAGTGAAAGCACCTTTGAATCCACCGCCGCCCATGTCTATGAAAAGTACCGCGATCTGATGGAAATGCAGAACCTCATCGACTTTGATGACATGCTGTTGCTGGTGTGGCGGCTCTTTACCGAACACCCGGATACCTTGAAAGAGTATCAGGCCCGTTACCGTTATCTGCTGGTGGATGAGTATCAGGATACCAACGGCGCCCAGTTTGAATTGGTCAGGATGCTTGCCGGAGAAAGCTGCAATCTCTGCGTCGTCGGTGACGATGACCAGAGCATCTATTCGTGGCGCGGAGCGGATGTGGGCAATATTCTCGACTTCCCGAAACTTTTTCCCGGCACGCTCACGGTGAAACTGGAGCAGAATTACCGTTCTACCTCCGCCATTTTAGCCGCCGCCAACGCCGCTATCGGTACCGGAGTGCACCGCCACGAAAAGAAGTTGTGGAGTTCATTGGGCGAAGGTGAAAAGCCGAAGATCACGCTCCTTGAGCGGGATGATGAAGAGGCGGAGTTTGCCGCCAATCTGATCCGTTCCCGCAAAGGGGAGAGGCCGGAATTGCGCTGGAAGGATTTTGCGATACTCTACCGCTCCAACCAGTTATCCCGCCAGATCGAACAGGCGTTGATGAGTGCTGAAATACCTTACCGTCTGGTGGGAGGTCAGCAATTCTTCCAGAGGCGGGAGATCAAAGATGCCGTGGCGTATTTGAAACTTCTGGAAAACCCCCGGGATGACCAGAGTCTTTTGCGTATCCTCGCCGCCCCGCCCCGCGGTGTCGGCCCCAAGGCGGTCAAGGAACTCAAACGCCGCCGTGCCGAAGAGCATATCCCGATGATGTCATCGTTGAAAAAACCCGATTTCATCTCTTCGCTGACGGCCAAAGGTGCGGCAGAAGTCAACGGGATGCTGCAGGCATTCACCGATGCCAAAGCCGACTTTGCTTCCCCCGGCAATCTGGCGGGAAAGATCCTCAACTTCCTCCGGAAGACCGGATACTATGACGGTTTGCAGAAAATTTACCGCGACCATGACGACAGCATCAAGCGGAGGGATAATGTGGATGAATTTATCAATGCCGTTGCCCAGTTTGAAAGAAAACACGGCGCAGATGTCACTCTTGCCGACTATCTGGAATCCTATTCACTGATGGAGGAAAACGACCGGGTACAGGAAGATACTCCCGACGCCGATGCGGTCACATTGAGTTCCATCCACGCCGCAAAAGGGCTGGAATACCCGGTGGTCATCCAAATCGCCATGGAACGCAACATCTTCCCTCACGAAAGAGCATTGGAAGAAAACGGCTACGAGGAGGAACTGCGCCTCTTTTATGTCGCCCTTACCCGCGCCAAAGAGGAACTCTATCTGACCCGTGCCCGCAGCCGGATGGTCAAGGGAGTAGTTCGCCCGGCATTGCCGTCATGTTTTCTTGATCTGCTGGGTGATTCCGCCGAAAAGGCGGATAAGGATGATTTGGTGAAACTTGCCGATGACGATGCCGTGCGCAAGGCATTTGAGGATGCAATAAAAATGCTGATGGATCCGGGATCATAAGCTGATTGCGCAAATGGGGGAAAATAAAAGATGCTCAATTCCTGGTGGCTCCCGACGGCGATATCCGCCTGCTGTATGGGGGTCTATGATATTTGCAAAAAAGATGCGGTAAAAGATAATTCGGTGATGCCGACTCTCTTTTTCACCACGCTGTGCGGTTCGGTATTCTTTGTTTTACTGGCACTGGTGCGCGGTGAATTACTGACATCTTTTGCCTGCACTCCGAAGGAATACTTTCTGGTGCTGGCAAAATCAACGATCGTGGCATCCAGCTGGATCTGCGTCTACTATGCAATGCGGGAATTGCCCATATCTCTTGCCTCCCCGATCCGGTCGACTTCGCCGGTCTGGACGATGCTGGGCGGGATACTGCTGTTCGGGGAAGTGCCGAATTGGCTGCAAGCCATCGGAATAGTTCTGATATTTGCCGGCTACTTTCTCTTCACCAAACTGGGCAAACTTGAGGGATTCTCATGGAAAAGCCGGGGAATGCAGCTGATAATCCTCGGCACACTGCTGGGGGCGGCATCGGCTTTGTACGACAAATTTCTGCTCAATACCATGGAATTGAACCGGCAGATGATGCAGATGTACTTTTCAGTTAATCTGGTCATCGTGCTGGGCGGATTCACCCTTTTGCGCAATATATTCGGCAACCGGCACACCTTTGTGTGGAAGTGGAGCATCCCGGCGACCGGCGTATTGATAATGATCTCTGACTTCAGTTACTTTTACGGAGTAAGCCAGCCGGATGCTCCGATATCCATGATCTCTCTGGTGCGGCGGTGCAGCTGTGCGGTGAGTTTCTTTCTGGGGGCAATGATCTTCCGGGATAAGAATATCAAAGAGAAAAGTGCCGCTCTGATACTGCTGCTCGCCGGAGCGGCAATCCTGGCTCTGGCGAAATAACCGCCGCAAAAAATCACACTTTTTTTACCGGAAGGCTTGACAGCGCAATTTTGCCGTGGTATGTTATATCCTACCACGACATCTGTATCCCGTTAACCCAGGATAAAAAATGGAAAAAGCGATTCTGACTCTTGCACAATTCAAGCCGGATAAAAATTCGGCTCTGCCGCTGCATCTGCAGTTGAGTAAGGTGCTGCTGCGCCGGATAAAAACCATGCCTCAGGGCAAAGATTATCAGCTGCCTTCAGAAAGATCGCTGGTGGAAACACTCAAACTTGACCGCTCCACGGTACACCGGGCGTATGCGGATCTGCTGGCGAAAAATCTGGTATGCCGCAATCCGGATAAATCGCTTTCGGTAAAAAGTTCAGCCCGCAAAAAACTTCAGGGGCCCTTTCCGCTGCTGGGTTTGATCATCCCGGAAAAATTTTCCGACTATGTGGAAAACCGTTCCCAGCGCAGTTTCCAGTATATCAAAGGGATTTTTGACCGCGCCGCAGAGTTGGAAATATCGGTGGTCATCCTCCGTATGCCTTCTGCGGATGCAACGGAAAAAGAGATCGATGAATTCATCCGGGAAAGGTGCGAAGTTTTAAGCGGTCTGATTCACCTCGGCGACCGGGGGATCGATGATGACATGGTCTTTTCCAAAATCGTAAAAGATACCGGTTTCCCGCAAATATTTATTTCTGCCTCGCCTTCCCTGCCTCACATCGGCGGGGTCTCGGCATCTCCGGAATCCGGGGCGCAAGCTCTGGCAGAGGCGTTGATATCCCGTGGAATAGACCGGATCGGGATCATCGCCGAAAGAAAAACCGACCGGCAAAAAAAGTTTTTCCAGTACACCTCATATAAAAGAAGTGACGCTATCCACCGGATCATGATGGCAAAAGGCATTACGGTGGATGATGAATATTCTCTGGAAGTGCATGCCAGAAACTTTCACGGCGAAATTCTGGAGTTCCTCGAAAAGAGGAACGGGAATATCCCGGAGTTTTTCTGGTGTTCCAACAATGTCATAGCATCGGAGCTGATCTATATCCTGCGCAACCGGGGGTTCCGGGTGCCGGAAGATGTTTCAGTGGCAGGTTATGACGGCTTCCCGGAAAGACTGCCGGGCGGCGAAGTCATCACCTCCATCGGGCAGCCGTTTTACCGGATCGGCTCAACTGCGGTGGATATGATAATGGAGTATTTTGACAAAGGGATAAATGATGCCAACCGGGAAAAAACTCTTGAGAGTTTCTTTATCACCGGCGAAACTTTGAAACATCAATAAACCTCAATATAAAGAAAGGGAATACACATGACAGATCATTCACTTCATGCGCATCCGGAAAACTCTGCTGTTGATGCTGAACAAAAAGTACCGCTTTTCTTGAAAAAGGAAGTGGGTTTTGGGGAGAGAAATCCGCTTTTCTTTGAAAGCGAAAGGGGGCGCGGGGGAAAGGGAAAACTCTCTTTCCCCGTGAAAAGAAAGTTTTCCTTGTCCCCCGCACACTCATTCACTTTAATAGAATTGCTGGTGGTGATCGCCATCATTGCAATACTGGCGGCGATATTGCTTCCTGCGCTCAATTCGGCAAGGTTACGGGGATTATCCGCCCAGTGCATCAACAACTTGAAACAGAGTTATTCGGCATTGAATTTTTATCACGATGATTACGGTTTGATGCCGCGCACCTATAACAACGCTGAAAAAATCGCCTGGGCGGGCAAACTCGTTTACACCGGCTACATTGCCAAACCGCAAACCGGAACCAACGCCGTCTGGATGTGTCCGGTGTCATCCGAGGGGAACACCAACTTATTCAACGGAGAATCCTACTCCACCGGCTTCGGTATGGCGCGCTGTTTTCAAAATGTTTCACTCCATGATGACAGCAAACCCGGCGGTATCCGGCTGGGGGTGGTGAGCAATCCGTCGGATTGGCCGCTTCTGGCGGATAGTTCCCGGTTGAATTCCTCGGAGCAGCGTTACATAATCAACAAGGATTACGATGGTTATGTGTGCGTCAAGAGACACAACAAGAGTGCCAATTTGGCATTCCTTGACGGCTCGATCCGCACAGAGACCAAAGAATCTCTGCACCGTTTCAAAACCTCGTTTTACAATGACCGCAATATGTTCCGTTTCACTGATGATGGAAATTACTGATAAAGGAGATCAATAAAAATGATAAAAAAATCAATTCTGGCGGCA
>JAFVZG010000038.1 GCA_017508285.1 Lentisphaeria bacterium
ACTGACAGCTCCAGTTACCGTACTCAGGAAGAGATCGAAGCCTGGAGAGAGCAGGATTCCATCGCTGCATTCCGTGCAAAACTGGTCAAAGGCAAAATCGAGAGCGACAGTGCTTTCGACGGCTTCAATGAAGATATCAAAGAGCGCATTACCCGCATTATGAAACTGGCGATCGACGAGCAGGTTTCTCCCCGTATCGATCCTGCCAACGAGCCGGATGCCATGCGCAAATATATGCTTTCCAACGAGCATGTTGAGAAATTTGACGACCGCGAACCGGAAGTTACCATGCCGCTGGCTGAAAACGCCAACCTCAAAAAGATCCAGACCAAAAAGCGTTTCGGTTATGATGAGAACGGCAAAGAAGTTTCCAAACTGATGGCGTACAATGTGCGTGACGCTCTCTTTGAAGCGATCATCAATAAATTCTACACCGATCCGACTTTGATCGCTTTCGGTGAAGATAACCGTGACTGGGGCGGTGCCTACGGTGTTTACCGCGGCTTGACTGAAGCGATCCCCTATCACCGCTTCTTCAATGCTCCGATCTCCGAAAGTGCGATCGTTGCAGCGGCTTGCGGTTACGCTCTCTGCGGCGGCCGTGCCATTCCGGAATTGATGTACTGCGACTTCCTCGGCTGCGCCGGTGACGAAGTATTCAACCAGTTGGCAAAATGGCAGGCGATGTCTGCCGGTGTGTTGAAAATGCCCGTGGTGCTCCGCGTTTCCGTCGGTGCCAAATACGGAGCCCAGCATGCTCAGGATTGGACCAGTCTCTGCGCCCATATCCCCGGCTTGAAAGTCTGTTTCCCCGCCACTCCTTACGATGCCAAGGGCTTGATGAATGCTGCCTTGAGCGGCACTGACCCGGTGGTCTTCTTCGAGAGTCAGAAACTCTACGACACTGCTGAATTGTTCCATGAAGGCGGCGTTCCGGCAGAGTACTATGAAATTCCGATCGGTGAACCGGATATCAAACGCGCCGGCAGCGATCTGACCATCCTTTCCATCGGTGCCACCCTCTATCCGGCGGTCAAAGCTGCCAAAGAGATGAGCGAGAAATACGGTGTGGAAGCTGAGATCATCGATGCCCGCAGTCTGGTGCCTTTCAACTACGATAAGCTGATCGAATCCGTGAAGAAGACCGGCCGTCTGCTGCTGATCTCTGACGCTTGCGAACGCGGCAGCTTCCTCAACGATGTCGCAGCCAATGTCACCCGCATGGCATTTGATTATCTGGATGCGCCTCCGGTGGTTGTCGGTGCTCCCAACAGCATCTCTCCGTGTCCGGAATTGGAGCAGTTCTATTATCCGCAGGCTTCCTGGATCCTCGACGCAGTCAACGAAGCGATCCTGCCTCTGCCGGGCTACTCCTCAGCTATGAACTTCACCCGCGTGGAAAAACTGCGCCGCGCCAAATTGGGAATCTGAACTATGAAAACTACTGCTGTAAGACTTTACGGCAAAGAAGATCTCCGGCTGGAAACTTTTGACCTGCCGGAGATCTCCGACTCCGAAATTCTCGCCAAAATCACCAGTGACAGTATCTGCATGTCCACTTTTAAAGTGGCGGAGCAGGGTGCTGCCCACAAACGCGTTCCGGCTGATGTCGCGGAAAAACCGGTCATTGTCGGTCACGAATTCTGCGGTGAATTGGTGCAGGTAGGTGCCAAATGGCAGCATCAATTCAAAGCCGGTCAGCGTTTCGCTATTCAGCCGGCGATGAACTACAAAGGTTCTCTTGCTGCTCCCGGTTACAGTTACCAGTACATCGGCGGCGATGCCACCTACATCATCATCCCGGAAGAGGTGATGCTCACCGGTTGCCTGCTGCCTTATAACGGCGAAGCGTTTTTCCACGGATCGGTCGCTGAACCGGTTTCCTGTGTGATCGGTGCTTTCCACGCTCAGTATCACACCACCAACGGCTGCTATGAACATAAAATGGGCATAGTTGAAGGTGGAAAAATGGCGATCCTCGCCGGTGTCGGGCCGATGGGACTTGGTGCGGTCGATTACGCCATTCACGGTCCCCGCCGTCCCAAACTGCTGGTAGTCACCGATATTGACGATGACCGTCTGGCGCGTGCGGCGAGCCTCTACACGGTGGAAGATGCCAAAGCCAACGGTGTTGAATTGGTCTACCTCAACACCGGCAGCGGCGATCCGGTTGCCAGGATGATGGAAATTTCCGGCGGTACCGGTTATGATGATGTTATGTGCTTTGCTCCGGTGCGTCCGGTGGTTGAGCAGGGTGACAAGATCCTCGGGAAAGACGGCTGTCTCAACTTCTTTGCCGGTCCGTTGGATCCCCAGTTCAAAGCTGAATTCAACTTCTACAATGTCCACTATGCCTCCACCCACATCGTTGGGACTTCCGGCGGCAATACCGATGACATGAAAGAAGCTCTGAGTTTGATGGAGCAGGGCAAGATCAATCCGGCTTGCATGATCACCCACATCGGTGGTATGGATGCGGTTATTGAGACCACTCTCAATCTGCCCAAGATCAAAGGCGGCAAGAAGTTGATCTATACCGGCATCAATATGCCGTTGACCGCGATCGCTGATTTTGCCGAAAAAGGCAAAACCGATCCCTTCTTCGCTGAATTGGCGGAGATCGTTGCCCGTCACAATATGCTGTGGAATGCGGAAGCAGAAAAAGCTCTGCTCAAACATTTTGAAGCATAATTTGACCTTAAACGGTTAAAAAATTCCCTGCAGGCAAAAAAATGCCTGCGGGGATTTGCTTTTTTAAAAGGAGAACGCTATATTAATAGTATAGATAAATAACCGGAAGGAATTTCAGTTTTAATTTCAGAAGATATAAAATGTATTTGCAGAAAGTTGATTCTGCATAATTAAAATTAAACAAAGGCGTCCGCTCCAGAACTACCACTTCAAAAAACGACGTCAGCAGAATGTGTGATTCGATTGTGTTGCCAAAATTTGGCGGCTCATTTCGAAGGCTATGCATTCTGCTGGCTGTGGTAGGCTTGGAGCGGGCATTCGTCGGAATGACCGCCTTTTTTTATACCCTTAAAACGGAGGTGAAAACAGCTGTAATCACAAAACTCAAAAATAATTTGTACTGAAACTTGTATCCGCTCCAGATCTACCACATCAAAACGAACAAGTCAGCAGAGAAGATTAGAAATACAGGATAAAAATATACTTTTCCCTGCAGTTTTCTCCACCCCGGATTGTATCTGTATTCCGGGAGCGTTTTGCTGTGCCTTGTCTGGCCTGAAACGATGGGGAAAATGATGAAAAAATTTTTAAGCAGAATTGGGAATATATTTCTCGGGATATTTCCCTGTTTTTTGGCAACTAAACTACGCCTTTGTTTGCATATTCTTACTGGAAGTTGGCAAATCCCGCCAGCTTTTCCATTCAGTCAGGCATTTGCAAATAAGATTCCGGAGAACTGGCAGGATATTTTTTCCGGAACAGATCAAAAATCCATTTCAGAAATTGCTGAATTTTTCCGGCGTATGGAAACAGACCGTCTTTTCTGGAGTGATGATAAAAAACTGCGGGTTATTGCAAAAGCCGACTTTATTTATTCCAATTCAATATTTCCACCTTTAACCGATGAATTGTTGAAAAAACAACGGGAATTGCATTTAGCCGGTGGTTTTGAATCGCTGATCGCACACCATGGAGCAGCTTTTTTCCCGGAAAAAATAAAGAAAAGTTTTTCCGACAAGGGAATCGTAGATGCAGGCGCATTTATCGGTTCCTATACAATATCATGTGTAAAAGAATATAATCCCTCTGTAGTTTTTTCGATTGAGCCAAATGCCAAAAGCATTCGGAAGTTGAAAGAAAATTTAACTGCAAATGGTATCAGTAAAGATAAGGTGGAAATTTTCAATTGCGCTGTCGGAGCAGAAAATAAAGATATCTCTTTTGATGATTCCGGTATCAGAATGGATGTGCCGGGTGATTGTCGGGTCGGATTGACCACTTTGGATGATCTGCTGTTTGAAAAAAATCATCCAATCGGTTTGATTAAGGCTGACATAGAAGGAATGGGGGCAGAAATGCTTGCCGGTGCTGTAAAGATAATCAAGCGGGATCATCCGGTATTGGCATTGTCATCTTATCACTCCCCGGAAGAACTTTTCGGGCAATATACTTTTTTAAAAGATAACTTCCCGTTTTATCGATTGAGTTTTACCGCACTCCCGCCGGGAAGCGGCTGGGAATTGACGCTGCTGGCTGTTCCGGAGGAACTATTATGAAAAAACCGGAAGTTTCAGTTGTCATCCCGGTTTACAATACCGGAATAATTTTGCAGGAAACGATCGATTCTGTATTGAGCCAGAGTTTTACCGGTTTTGAATTGATCATTGTCGATGACGGTTCGACCGATCAGGTGACATTGGATATATTAGAAAAACAAGAGGATGAGCGTATCCGTATCATTCATCAGGTCAACAGCGGCGTGGCGGCAGCAAGAAACCGGGGAATTGCGGATGCGAAGGGGGAATATATTGCATTTTTGGACCATGATGATCTGTTTCTGAAAGATAAATTATTTGAATTCAAAAAAAGTATGGCAAATGAGCCGTCTGCCGGATTGGTTTTTTCCGGGATCGTGCCTTTTGGGGAATCAAAATCCCAACTTGTGGTGTTGCCGGTTGTCGATAATCCGGATTTTCTGACCCTGCTGAATCAGAATTTGATATATTCCACAAGCTGTATGATGGTAAGAAGGGCGTTTCTGGAAAAGCACCGGATATTATTCGATCCGGAATGTGTACCGTGCGACGATTGGGATTTTTATTTGCAATGTGCTTTGCATGGTGATATTCGCTATGTGCAGACACCATTGACTGAATATCGTTTCCATGACAGTAATCAGAGCCGGGATCAGATAAAAATGTATCTTGCCGGTATCAGAACTGCCGGTAAATACCGTAAAAGTATAAGTGACATACATGAAATATCCGGTATCCCAAGACTCTGCCTGCTGAGAGCTGCAAATAATGCATTGTCTGAGCATCATTATGGTATTGCATTTCAATATTTCGGGAAAAGAGAGTTCCAGAAAGCCCTGCAGCATGGGATGAAAGCGTTTTTTTACCGCCCGTTTTCTGCGAAAGTACCTTTATTCATCTGGAAAAAGGTCGGGCGGAAATTTTTTGCTTGAAAGCAGCGGATATTGCTTCCGGCGGTAAAAAAGATCTCTGGAATTGTTTGCCGGTCATAGTTAACTGGAATAATATCCAAAAATCAGTCATTCCCGGTGTTGAAATAAACACTTGCGGTGCTATTGTATACAGCAGCAGGAATTTTTTACTTTACTGAGAGGTTTTGCATGATTACCGCCCCGTTTTTCGATGCCCGCTGGCTTTGGATAAATCACCCGATAAATGATGAACGCGACCGTCGGATGCGTTTTCGCAAAACTTTTGATCTCCCGGCGGTGCCGGAAAAATTTGAAGCCCTTATTTCTGCTGATTCACGCTACAATCTCTATGTAAACGGTCAATTTGTTCACCATGGCCCGGGGCGCAATACCCCGCCGGTTTGCGGCTTTGACCGCATCGATCTGGCGTCTTATTTGCATGCCGGGAAAAATCTGATCGCGATACAGGCTTATCAATTCGGGGATTCCAATTACTCTTATGCTTATTTCCGGGCGGCAGGAGTTATCTTTTATGCTCCCGGGGTAAAGAGTGACGAGTCATGGAAAATCAGCGAAGACCCGGGGTACATCCGGGCGGTGGCGAAGGGGTCAAGGCAGTATGCTTTTCAGGAGTTTTACGACTGCCGATTGAGTGACCGCAGCTGGCTGGAGTTGGATTTTGATGATTCGGCGTGGGAAAGTACTCCCGGCAGAGCGGCTGGGGCGATGCCGTGGCACACCTTTGAGGAACGGGATATCCCGCTTTTGACATCCGGGATGATCTATCCGGAAAAAATCGTTGCTGTCAGCGGCCATGAACCGGATAAGGATTGGCGCAATATTGAAAGTGTCATATTACCTTATCACCGGGAAACTCCGGATTATCAGCTCCCCGGGGCAGTAGATGAGCCGACCTGTTTTGTATATGATTTCGGCAGGGAGGTGGTAGGCATGCTTCACTTTATATTTGAGGCGGAGGATGCCATGGATTTTCTGGTTTGTGAAATGCTTGACGGTTTGACTCCGCGTATCACTGAGCCCGGTGAATTGCATACCGCTTACGGGGGCAGACTTTATCCGGCAAAGGATCGGGTGAATGAGCACGAGTTGACTTTACCGTGGGGGATGCGCTATCTGGTGCTTTTCAACCGCGGAAAAGGCAAATTCAAGTGCGAAGTGTCGTTGCGTGAGTGCCGGTATCCGCTGGATGTCACCGCTGAATTCCACTCATCCGACCCGCTGCTCCAAAAAATCTGGGATATGTGTCTGAGTACTCAGAAAAGTTGTATGGCTGATACTTATATCGACTGCCCGACCAGAGAATATGCTCAATGGTGGGGAGATGCTCTGGTGCAGTCGCAGAATACTTTTGCTCTTGCTGACGATCCCCGGCTTTTGCGGCGCGGTTTGCGGGTAATGGCACGGCAGACCACGCCTGAAGGCTTGACTTACGGGGTATCGCCGGGGTGCGGTCATGTGTGTATACTGCCGGATTATTCGGCGATGTATCTGGTGACCTTGCTGGCGGATTACGAACAGACCGGATCTCTGGAAATGTGGCGGGAATTGCGGGAAACTGCTTCCGGTATAATCTCATATTTTGAGAAGTATATTGATGAAAACGGGAAAGTCCCTTTTGATGAACGCTATTGGCTTTTTGTCGATTGGTGCAACTCTCTGGATAAGGTGAAACCCTATAATTTTATCATTCTCTGGGGGATCCGGGCAGCGGCAGAGTTGGCGGAACTTTCGGCAATGCCGAAGGATAAAACGCTTCTGGAACGCTGTCGCAAACTGGAGAAAAAACTGCTCAAAGGTTTGGATTTTGAGAATATTGCTCCGCATACTGCCGCATTGGCGATCCTGCTTGATGTCGCTCCGGAACGCCACCGGCAGCTGCTTGATGAACTTCTTTTGCCCATGATACGCGGTAATCACGATCACCCGGTTCAGCCGGATGCCTACTTTATGTACTATGTTTTTGAAGCTGTCGGGAAATACGGTTATGCCGGTGAGATAATCGACTGCATCCGCCGCTGGTGGAAAGAGTTTGCCGATGCCGGTCTGGATACAGTCCCTGAACACTTCTTCGGTAAAACCAAACAATATACCAGCATGTGCCACGCCTGGAGTGCTCATCCGCTGAAGTTCTTTTCTTCTATTCTGCTGGGGGTTCGCCGGTTATCTCCCGGCTGGGATGAAGTGGCGTTTGCTCCGGTCGTGCCGGTCGGTGTGGATATCTCAGGAGTTGTTCCCACACCTCATGGCAATATTGCGGTATCGGTTACCTGGAATGGCGACAAAATGGAAAAAAGTATTTCGCTGCCTCCCGGTATCACATGCCGGTAAATCAGCGGTCGTAAAAAGTTCTTGGCGGCAATAAATTTTGATTTTTTTGATAATTGCCTTTGAAAAATCATTTCCGGCAAATTATACTATAAACAGAAGACCGTACCGGATGAGACCGGTGAAAAAAGTATTTTATGGAGGCAGAAAAAATGAAAACATTGTCGGTTCTGATATTAAGTACGCTTTTTACATCACTTCTCTGGGCGGATCATGATCTGTCTGCAAAAAAGTTTTTACCGGCAGATGGCGGTAAAACGGAGATCGTCAGGGGAGAAGACTGGTTTTCCAAGGCTCTGAAAATCTCTGCCGGCAAAGATGCTCCGGCAATGGCGGCTTACCGGGAAACATTCCCTTTCAGCGGGGCGTATATTTATAAGGTTTCTGCCGATATACAGGGCAGGGGAACGGCATTCATTGTCCTTGAGTTCCTTGATGCCGGCGGCAAATCTATCGCCTCTCATAAGATCGCCGCCGGTGAGGGCAGTGCCAGATTCCGGGATTTGAAAGGACGCTTCGACGGCAGAATGTGGCGTGCCCGTACCGCTCCTGTTGCGGTCAGGATCATTCTCGGTGTGGAAAAGGATTCAGTTATCACCTTTGATGATGTTGAATTGGAGGTCGATGACGACTGAATTTAAGGTAAAAAAACAGGGCTGTTGCTTAACCATCGTAAGAGGTTGGCAGCAGCCCTGCTGTTTTTTATGCCGCGTTATTACGCTTTATTGTGCCGTTTACGGACTTTGGCAGCGGCATTTTTGATACCTTCGATGGTATCGGCGATATTCTGCTCAGTCAAACGCGGATGCATCGGGATGTTGAGTTCGCGTTTGTAGAAGAATTCACTGGCTTTCGGGCACTGGTCAGGATCGTAACCCATGCGTTTCAACCCGGTGAAGTGGAAGGTCGGCTGGTAGTGGAGAATGCCCTGCACGCCTTCTTCTTCGTAGAGAACGCGCATGAATTCATCACGGGAACCGCCAAGTTTTTTCTCATCTACACAGACGGTGTAGAGGTGGAAGCTGTGGTAGCAATCTTCGGGTTCGTAGACCGCTTCGATACCTTCAACATCCTGAATTCCGGCGGTGATCTTATGAGCGATCTCGCGGCGTTTTTCGATCAGCATATCCAGTTTATCCAACTGGCAGCAGCCGACGGCAGCCTGGATCTCATTCATGCGGTAGTTGCTGCCCCAGTGACCATTCCACGGAATGACGTCAAAGTGAGCCGGCAGCCAGTACTCGATGGGATCGGTCTTTTTGCAGGTGATCTTACCGAAGTTCCAGACCGGGTTGTTGATATCCGCAAGCTGGTCGTTCCAGCTCTGGGGCTGGTTGCTCATGCAGCGCAGGTTCTGGATACCTTTGGCGTATTCATCATCATTGGTGGTGATCATACCGCCTTCACCGCAGGTGGTGATATTTTTCAAACTGTGGAAACTGAAGGCACCGGCATCACCGATCGAACCGGCCATGCGGCCTTTGTAGGAAGAACCGGTGGCATGGGCGCAGTCTTCGAGGACTTTGAGACCGTGTTTGCGGGCGATCTCCATAATGGGATCCATATCGACCATCAGACCGGCGTAGTGAACAACATAGATCGCTTTGGTCTTTTTGGTGATTTTGCGCTCGACATCTTCGGGATCGAGGTTGAAGGTGCGCGGATCGATATCAGCGAAAACCGGAATACCGCCCTCTTTGAGGATGACCAGACTGGTCGCCACAAAGGTGTTGGGGGTGACGATCACTTCATCGCCCGGTTTGATGTCAAAAAGCTGAGTGACAACATGCATACCGGTGGTGCAGTTGGAACAGGCATACGCATATTTGGTGCCGTGTTTCTTGGCGAATTTATTCTGGAACTCCTGGGTTTTGGGGCCCATGGTCAGGGTATCCTGCTTCATGGCAGCCAGAGCCGCCTGTTCCTCTGCTTCGTCGTAGATACTGCCCATGAATGAGTAGGGCACCTTGAGTTTCACACCGTCATCAGTTGCGTAACTGCTGGTGATACCGCCCTCGGTATTACCGCCGGTGTAATGTTTTTTGTCAATAGCCATAATAAACCTCCCTGGTTGTTGGTTTGCTCTTCTGATATTATACCATATTTTAACTGCAAAAGCAACTGTAAAAAAGGCTTTTGTGAGAAAAAAATGAAAAATTTTCAAGAAAACCGCTGTTTAATAGTGCGAATTTGTATTACAATCAATAAATAACCGGGGAATTGGTAGTGAATGTTAAAATATATTGTTTGTTTTTGTTGTATAAAATCCTTGTTTTACTGTGTTTGTAATCCGTTTTTGTATTAAAACGAAAAGAGGAGGGTGAGGAGAGGAAACCGGCACGGTTGCCTCTTTTCAAGTAGAATCACCATTCAGCAGACTGACGGGCGTTTGGGGTGGATATGCAGATAGCCGCAAGATCAGGCTGGCGTTTTTTGGGGGTGCCTGCAAATAGCCGCAAACACTGATAAGCGTGGTCGGCGTTGACGACCGGAAATGGACTTAATGGACATACGGGATTACCCGTCTGCAAGCATACCGCTTGCAGACTGCTCCCACAAAATTCCCAAAAAATTCCCAAAAAATCTTTCCCGCTTATTTTTTCAGGGGATCGATTCTGGTTGCCTTCAATTGATATGGATAAGCCTGGTTTTCTGCATCTTTGCTGAATATACCGCGCACCCGTACTTTACCGGAAAATTCTCCGTTTTCCGGCACGGTCAGGGCTATCTTCGCTCCGGAAGAGTCTTTCAGGTAACATTTTCCGTTTTCGCGGACGATATCACCGGATAATTCACCTTCAAACTCCTTACCCTGCGGGAGATATCCGGAATTGGCGGCGAGTTTGGTGAAGGTGATTTTGTGATCCGGCATTTTGGGGGAGAATATCAGCAAGCCGCCGATGGCGATCGCTCCGGAAAGGATGGTACAGAGCATACCTATTTTGAACCACTGGGCAAAGGATATCTGACTGCCGCCATGTTTTTCCAGCATTCCCAGAGCGACGATATTGGCGGTACTGCCGATCATGGTGATGTTGCCGCCGAAACAGGCTCCGAAAAGCAGTGCCCACCAGAGCGGCAGATCTTTGACTGTTACCGACAGCTGTTCAATTACCGGACTGAATGCCGCGACGAAGATCACATTATCCACAAAGGCGGAGCCGAAAGCTGATACGGTAAAGATGAATGGCACGAGGGTTTCCGGGGTTTTTCCGGCGATTTTGGAAAAGCCGTTGGCAAGCACCTGATCCACATGGGTGTGTTCCAGGGTGCCGGCGACAGCAAAGAGCAGCATGAAAAACATCAGTGTCCACCAGTCTACTTCACTTTCGATATAGTGGCGTGCCCGATTCGGCTTGATGATCATCACGATACCGGCGCAGATCAGAGGCATGATCAGCAGTACACTGTTTTTGTCAAGACCGAGCAGCTCTTCGGTCTGGTGGTGAGAGGCGATCGCCAGTATGGTGAGCACGATCAATATCAATCCCCGTACATAAGGCACTTCCACCACCGGGGCGATGGAAAGCCCCCGGTCAAGCCGTTCTTTGAGGCTGATGTCGAATTGGTCAAGCTCTTTGCGGAAGTACCAGAGCAGCAATCCGACAGTGGCAAAGAGTGATACCAGCATCAACGGGAATGCCCAAACCATGAAGTCGCCGAAAGTAAGCTGCCCTTTGGTTCCGATAAAGATACCCACGGGGTTTCCCATCATTGTACCGGAACTGCCGATATTGGTCGCCAGTACCGCTATAAGAATATAGGGAGTCGCATTGAGTTTCAAGCGGTCACACACCTGAAAGATCAAGGTGGAAATAAAGATGATGGATGTTACCTCATCCACGGCACAGGCAAGCAATGCGCTGGCAGTAGCGGTGACAAAGATAAATTTACGGCTGTTCAAATTGGGCATGGATACGATCAATTGGACTATCCAGGTGAAAAATCCGAGGTCACGCAATGCTCCGACTATGACCATCATGCCGACCAGAAACATGATCACTTCCAGCGAAGATGAGGTGATAAAGGTCGGGATATCCATTGATTTGTTGAAGATCAATACTGCCAATCCGAGAAAGGCGACCGCCAACCGGAAGCCCCAGAAAAAGAGCGTCCCGAAAATGATGGAAATAAAAACCGCACAGGCAGTGGATTGTGCCGAGGTCATCGCCCCGGATGCCACGCCGCCGAAACCGATCAATCCTGCCGCTGCCAGCATGATGCAGAAGCGGGAAACCATGTATTTTACCGACATTTTACCGGCAGAAGAAGTCTCACTCATAATAATCAATCCCAAAAGAGTTTAGCTGAAAAGTTCTTTAACGACACCACACCCGCCGGTTTCCCGTCATCATCGAGGATCATCAGCTGGTTGAGTTTGCTGATAAGGAAGATCTTGGCAAGTTTTACCGCCGGATCGTTGACATTTGCGCTGATGAATTCTTCGCGCATGATATCGGCGACTTTGGTTTCATCAGCAGTTTTGAGCATGTCGGAAAAGGGCTGCAGCTGATAGATCGGGGAGAGATCTTCCAGCCAGAGCAGGTGTTCCGGCAAACTGTATTTGAGCAGATCGGCCAGAGAGAGTATCCCCCGCAGATCGCCGGTGTTGTCGATCACCGGCAGCTCTTCACTTCTGGTGACGGCGAATTTTTTGACCGCATCCAGAATGGAATCGGTTTCCTGAAGCATATCCGGGAATTTTTCCATCAGATCTGCAGCTTTCAGATAGTCAGGTATCGCCGCCAGCCCGCAGGAGAAGTGGTTGAGCACCTCCTGGGCAGTAGCCGAGTTGGCGATTTTATCAGTGACGGAATCTTCTTCAAATTCGGTTGCCAGAGCGGAGAGCAGCTGGATGTGCAGATTCGGCTCATCCACCGGCGTGAGCAAAAGGATCATTACCCGGGTTTTTGAGGAGCCGCCGAAGTCGCAGCCCTGAGGGATACAGGCGATGGCGGTCAGCGGTTCCGGCAGTCCGGCGATACGGGCATGAGGGATGGCAAGCCCCGGAGCGATAATGGTCGGGAAGAGTGCTTCCCGGCTCATGACTTCTTTTTTGGTGAAATCAACATCCAGATCCGGATAGTGGCGTTTCAACAACTCGATCAACTTTTCCAGTACGATCTTGCCGTCGGTATCGGTAACACCGCAGATGATGTTATTCACCTGCAGAAAATTGCAGAAACTTCGACGCTCTTTTTTCATTTTTTGCTTTTTCTCTTTAAGTTTTTTTAACAATTAAATACAGAAAACCAATATAATGTACTGCCAATTAATATGTTTTGCAAGTTGCTTTCAGATCCGGATGTTTTGTTTCTGCAAAAAAATGAGAATCTTTTTTTTGAGTGTAACTCCAGTGGATCGTTTTTCTCTATCCGGAGGCGGAAGAAACGGATACTGTTTGTTGACAAATCGCTTCCGGGGATATATATTTACCTTGAGAAGATCTTATTGCCGGATATTTGTATATCCGGATTGCGAAAGGAAGGATTTTTTATGGATAGCGCAAGATTGGAAAATTATGCAGATTTGATCGTCAATACCGGTATAAACCCCGATCCGGGGCAGGATGTGGTCATTACCGCCGGGTTTGACCAGTTGGATTTCGTCAGAATGGTCACTGAAAAGTGTTACGCCCGCAAGGTCGGCAAAGTCTGGTTCAACTGGGTCGATATGCCGATCGAAAAACTCCATTATCTTTACCAGAGTGAAGACCGGTTGAGCAGTTTTGAAAACTGGGAGGTCGAAAAACTACGCTGGCAGTCAGAGAAACTTCCTGCCCGGTTGTGGCTGGATTCCGATGATCCGGATGGGATGGATGGTATTGATCCGGAAAAGCGGGCGCGGGCACAGATGAAGCGTTTTCCGGTGATAAAACCTTTCCGCGATGCAATGGAAAACCGTCACCAGTGGTGTATTGCCGGAGTGCCGGGAAAGGCGTGGGCGCAGAAAGTTTTTCCGGGGATACCTGTTGATGAAGCGGTGGAAAAGTTGTGGGATGCCATTTTGACCGCCTCCCGTGCCAACGGTGATGCCATTGCCAATTGGGAAGAACACAATGCCAATGTCGCCCGCCGGTCGGCAAAACTCAATGCTTTTAATTTTACTGCTTTGGAATATAAAGCGGCAAACGGAACTGACTTCCGGGTGGGATTGATCCCGCAGGGGATCTTCGCCGGAGCGGCGGAAACCGATCTTTCCGGCAGAAGATTCAACCCGAATATTCCGAGTGAAGAGATTTTCACTTCGCCGATGCGCGGTTGTGCCGACGGAGTGCTGGTCGCCACCAAGCCGCTTTCATATCAGGGGTCGTTGATCGAAAATTTCTCCATCCGTTTTGAAAACGGCAGAGCGGTTGAAGTCAAAGCCGATAAAAATCAGGCGGTTCTGGAAAAGATGATCGTAATGGATGACGGGGCCGCTTATCTTGGCGAATGTGCGCTCATTGACCGCCACTCCCCCATCAATCAGACCGGAATACTTTTCTGGAATACTCTTTATGATGAAAATGCGTCGTGCCATTTCGCTCTGGGAAGAGGTTTTGACTGCTGTATCCGGGATTTTGCCAAATACAGTAAAGCTGAGTTGACTGCCATGGGATTGAATGACAGTATGATCCATGTGGATTTTATGATCGGTTGTGACACGCTGGATATTGATGGAGTCTCTCAGTCAGGTGAAAAAGTCGCCGTGTTCCGTCAGGGTGAATGGTGTTTTTGACCTGATTCAGTTTTCCCGGAGTTGGCTGGCAAGATCCAGTAACTCCTCCCAGCGGTCGTAAAGTTTGGCGCAATGGGCTTTGGCTGATTCCAGTTCATCTTGCAATTCAGCCGTTTTCGTGCCGTATTTTGCATAAAAATCCGGATCGCTGAAGATATTTTCCAGATTGGAGACATGCTCTTCTGCTGCCATGATCGCTTCTTCCATGCCGTCAAGTTCTTTCTGCTCTTTGTAAGAGAGCTTTTTCGGCTTGGCTTTGACCGGCTGCGGCGGAGGATTTTTTCTGACCGGCACATCTTTGCCGGAAGCGGAACTCTTTTCCCGGAGTTTTTCTCTGGCGTAATCGTAATCACCGGGAGTGTACAGCAGCTCTCCGCCGCCGGAAAATGAGAGGATCCCGTCGCATACCCGGTTCAGGAAGTAGCGGTCGTGACTGACTGTGAGTACGCAGCCGGGGTATACCGCCAGAGCCTCTTCCAGTATCCGTAAGCTTGAGAGGTCAAGATCGTTGGTCGGCTCGTCAAGGATGAGGAAATTGCCGCCGCGCTTCAGGATTTTGGCAAGCGCAAGGCGGGCTTTTTCGCCGCCGGAAAGGTATTTGATCTGGGTTTTTATGCGTTCATCTTCAAAGAGGAAACGCTTCAAATATGTCCAGACGGTGACTTTTTCAGTGCCGAGATAAACATGCTCCAAACCTTCACTGATCTCTTCAGCGACGGTTTTTGATTCATCCAGAACCATTCTGGTCTGATCTATCAGATTGAATTGTACGGTAGTTGCCACTTCGCAGCTGCCGCTATCCGGCGGCAATTCCCCGGTGATGATTTTTATCAGGGTCGATTTGCCGATACCATTGGGGCCGACCAATCCGATCCGGCTGCCGGGGGCAAATTCAAAGGAGAAATCCCGGATGATCTGACGGCTGCCGAATGATTTGGTTACATTTTTCAGCGTGACCGTTTTGTTTCCCAGCCGCGGCGGATAAGGGATCAATAGTTCCATATCGGCATCCCGCAAAGGTTTGGCTATTGCAGAAATCTCTTCAAAACGCTTCATTCTGCCCTGATTGCGTTTTAATCTTGCTTTCGGGGAACGGCGTACCCAGTCGATCTCCGACCGGAGAAAACTCTGCCGCTTGGCTTCAAAGATATCCTCCTTTTCCTCTCTTTCGGCTTTGCCGGAAAGGAAATCGGCGTAACTGCCGTTGTAAGAGTAGAATTTGCCGTGATCCAATTCCACGACTCTGGTGGCGATCCGGTCGAGAAAGCAGCGGTCATGGGTGACAAACAAAGCCGTAGTCACTTCGGAATTTATAAAATCTTCCACCCATTCGACGGTTTCGATATCCAGATGGTTGGTCGGTTCATCCAGCAGCAGCAGATCGGGCGAAGAGATGATAGCTCTGGCGAGCGCAACCCGCCGTTTCTCCCCGCCGGAAAGAGATGCACAGCTTTTCTCTGCAATATCCGAAAGACGCAATTTATCAAGGATGACCTGCAGTTTGACCTCCGGCTGCCAGAGGTCATGCAGAGTGAGAAAATGTTCGATCTCCATGTGTTCGTTGGAGTTTACCGGCAGCTCATCGTACCGTTTGAGCATCTGATAGATGAATTGCAGACCGGAACGGACATTTTCTGCAATGCTGTGGCGGTCATCGAGGGTGAATTCCTGCGGCAGTATGGCACAGCGCAGATCGCGCATTCTGGTGAGGCGGGAATTTTCCGAAGGAGATTCACTGCCGGCGATGATCCGCATAAGGGTGGATTTACCGCAGCCGTTTCTGCCGACCAGTGCGACTTTTTCTCCGGAAGAGATGGCAAAATCAGTATGGTCAAACAATATTTGACGGCCGATAGTCAAGGTCAGGTCTTCGGCGGCAAAGAGAACTTCCGGCATAATGTAACGATCCTATGCTGAGCAGGTCAAAAAAACAACCGGCATCGTGCCGGGAGACGAATTTTTCATAAAATATCACCGCAAAGAGTTTTTTTCAATTGAAAAATCAAGCAATGATGCTATAATTAATAGTGCAGAATATCTGCTTGAATAATTTTATAGAGGTGAAAAAATGGCATCAGTAAAACTTTACTCGAAAACCGGCGACAGCAAAGCTCAGGAAATTCAGAGCGGTATTGAAAAGAAATTCGGGCGTATCCCTGAAGTTTTTCAGGCGATGGGCCGCAGCGGGGATTTTCTGGAATCGGCTCTCAA
>JAFVZG010000039.1 GCA_017508285.1 Lentisphaeria bacterium
ATTGACCGGTGTCAATCTGCCGGGGTACTGCAGCAGCCGGATAATGAAAGGTGAAAAGATCCGATTGACGGTATATTTTGTGCTTTTTGCCAACAGCGATCCGGTCGAGGCGGTGAAAAAAGCCGGGAATCTGGTTTTTGCGGGGGATACTTCCAAGTCTGTATTCACCGGTAAATCCCGTCCGGTGGTGACCACCGGCAGCACCTTGATCGAAACTCCGGAAAGTGTCATCTGGCGCATGGCACCGGAATTGCTGCCGGCGGAAGCACCGTTGCCGGCAAAAAAGGCCGCAGCGTGGGAAATTGCCGGAGCCGCCAATGAGTTTATCGCTGAACAGCTGGTGATAACCCCCAAAAAAGATTTGAAAAATCTGCAGGTGAAAATCAGTGATTTCACCAATGGTAAAAAGAGTATTCCGGCGAAAAACTTCACGGTGGAATCGGTCGTGCCGGTGATGATCCATCTGCCCCGTAACTCAGTTTCAGTCAATGGCGAATACGCCGACCGTCTGCTGCCGGTCATGCCGGAAGTTTTACCGGCAAAACGCCATCAGGGTCTGCTTATCAGCGGCAGGATCCCGAAAAATATCCCTGCCGGAAATTACCGGGCGACGGTCAGATTGTCGGCTGACCAATGGCAGTTGGAATTGCCGCTGACTTTGAAGGTTTATAATTTTGCTCTGCCGGAAAAACCGGCATATTATTCCGATTTTCTGGTTTCCGGTTCTTATGCGGATAAATTCACCAAAGACAAGGCGGCGGCACGGCTTTTCTGCCGCAAGGATCTGGTCAAACTGCGTTTGCAGCCGGCGATCGGGCTGAATGTGTTTTACAATAAAAATGGCGATCCGACTTGCGACCACGCTTATCTGGTGAGAAAGCAATTTGCCAACCACGGTATTGTCGATCAGCGTTTCCGGATATACGGTACATTTTACTGCAGTAAATTCGGCAAATTGAAGCCTTTCACTCCGGAAATGGATGCGGCGATGACCACCTTTGCCAAAGCCGCGCAAAAGGCTTTTGAGAAGTCGAATATGGCAGGATCGGTATTGTGGCAGATCGGTGATGAGTGCCACTTGCCGGAGAAGTTGAAAATTCAGGTTTATTACTCCAAACTTACCGGAAAAGTTGCTCCGAAACTGCGGAGATTTGCCACGATCAACGGCTTCAATCCCCGTATCGCCGAATTGGTCAGGCACAGCGACATCATTGCGCCGCACACGGATATATACTTTTCGCAGATCCGGGGCAAGATGGATCTTACCGGCAAAGAGGTGTGGATCTATGACAATGGCTTTATGACCAGCGGAGTGCGTTTGAGCAAGGTGCGCGCGGTGGCGTGGAAGAGTATCAAATACGGTATTTCCGGTTACCACCAGTGGAGCGTCAATGCGTGGGTGAAAAACTGGAAGCCGGGCGATGATTATTCGGGTTGTATCTATTATCCGCCGGAAAAAGAGCTGACCTCTCCCCAGCGCAGTATGCGGCTGGTCAACTATGCGCTGACGGTTTCAGACTACGACTATATGACCATATTGAATTCCGAGATCAAACGCACCGCCGGCAGTGCCGAAAGTGCTGCCGCCGCAAAGGAATTGACCGGAATCATCGATACGGTTTCACCTGATTGCTGGAACCAGACATTTGATTATGCGAATATCTGTGAGGGCAGAGCGAAAATTGCCGGATTGATCGAAAAATTGCAGAAAGTCAAAGCGAAATGATAATTTATGCCATATCCAGCAGTTCTCTGGGCAGCCGCTTTACCGCGGAAGTGCAAGAGGCATTCAGCAAAGCCAAATTGAAAAATATCGAGGCGTGTCTTGCCTCTGAGCCACCGGAAAATCTGGAGTATTTTGATTCACTTGCCCGGATGAAGGCCGCCTGTCAGGAGGGCATTGTCAACAGTGTCAGTGTGCATATGCCCTTTTACGGGTGCGGCTTGAAGTGGGATCCATCCTGCCTTGATGAGAGTATCCGGCAGGATGTGGTGCGCCGCATTTCGGCGATGGTCAGGGAAAATGCGCTGCTTTTTAAAGGCGGGAATATGACATTGCACTCCAGCAATGAGCCGCCTCTTGATGAGCATCCGCAGCGCATTGAGCAGTGCCGCCGGAGTTTGCGCGAATTGCTCCCGCTGGCAGAGGAGTTGGATTTCTCGATCAATGTGGAGTTCCTGCCCCGCACCTGCGTCGGCAACAGTGAGGATGAATTGCTGCAGCTGGTGGCAGGTTTTCCGGAAAAATATGTCGGCATCTGCCTTGATGTCAATCATATCATGGATCGTTATCAGGATCTTCCGCAGATGATCCGGCGTCTGGCACCCCGGATAAAGAGTATGCATATTTGCGACTATGACGGAGTGGATGAGATGCACTGGTTTCCGTGGCAGGGGATAATTCCGTGGGATGAGGTCATGGCGGCGATCCGGGAGATCGACCACGATGTGGTGCTTATCAGCGAAACCATGAACCAGCTCGGCACCAAAGTGAGTCATGTGGCACACCCGTATTTCGGGTTGCGGCAGACGGAAAAAGCCTTCTTTTTCCTTGAGAATTGTGAATCATTTATCGCCGCGGAAAAAGATTTTGCCATCCCCGGAAATAATTGAATCGCTGTGGGAATTTTTGGGAATTTTTGGGAATTTTTGGGAATTTTTGGGAATTTTTGGGAATTTTTGGGAATTTTTGGGAGCCGTTTGCAAACATTCTGCTTGCAGACGGGTAACCCCGCATGTCCATTTTAGTCCATAAAGTCCATCTTCGGTCGTCAACGCCGAGTGCGCCAGTCAGATTTTGCGTTTGTTTGCATACCCGTTCTAAATTCCGCCAGTCAGAGTGTGCGGCAATTTGCATGCTCTGCCTAAAAACGCCCGCACTCTGATAAAGGGCGGTTTTGCTTGAGGAAAGGCAACCGTGCTTTACAACCTTGTGGGAGAGTTTGGGAATTTTTGGGAGTTTGGTGGGAGCAGTCTGCAAACATTTTGCTTGCAGACGGATAACCACGCATGTCCATTAAGTCCATCTTCGGTCGTCAACGCCGAGTGCGCCAGTCAGAGTGTTCGGCAATTTGCATGTCTACCCAAATATCGCCCGCAGGCTGCTCTCAAAAAACAAAAAAGGCAAGGATTCAAATCCTTGCCTTTTTGATTTGAACAAGTAAACCAAGCAATTATTTGCTCGGCGCACCGTTCGGATAGACCTCGATCATACCAGTGTTGGCTTTGATATACCAATCATTGCTGGCATAGCCTTTGACGTGACCGTCAGCATAGAGCAGGTTACCGAAACCTTCGTGGTTGTTTTTCTTCGGGCCACCGACGGCATTCAAGTCAGCGGAGACTGCGGAAGCAGCACTGTACTGAGCGGAGACATAGACATAACCGTAGGTCAGGGTGGTTCCGTTGGTGCCGGTATAGGTCAAGCTCTCGGTGCCTTCACCGGCGGAAGCGGTGCTGGAGGGGCAGACGAAGACTTTGTGGTCAGTCATGTGACCTTCGGAACGGAGCAGTTCCATAGCG
>JAFVZG010000040.1 GCA_017508285.1 Lentisphaeria bacterium
ATTGCTGGATGCCGGAGCCGATCCCGATTGGCGCGACCGCAATGGCAAGCGCGCGGCCGATATTGCCACTGACAAACGGGTCAAAAAAATGCTGCTCAATCATCGGGGTGGAACCCGAAGAAAGTGATGCGGCAGAATTCTGCTCCGGCAAAAAAATCATTTTTTCTTTGATTTACTCTTGACAAATCAGTTTTTATATAGTATACTTATTACAGTGATTACTCGTGTAATCAAACGGTTCCCGATCACTTTTTTACTGATTTCGAGGTTTTGAATATATGACGACCATGCAGGATATAGCCGGTAAGGCAAATGTTTCCAGAGCTGCCGTTTCGGCAGTGCTCAACGGCAATTCGCAGATCCGGGTTTCCAGCAAAAAGCGCGAAGAGATCCTGGCGATCGCCCGGCAGATGAATTACCGGCCCAATCTGCTCGCCCGTTCTCTGGTTTCCCGCAATACCCGCACTATCGGAATTTATCTTTGCGCGCCGACCGATATGTTTTATGCGGAAATGCTCACCGCCTTTCAGCGGGAACTGAAAGCCCGCAACTATGCCGGGCACTTCGTCTTCTGGGAGAATCTGGCTGATGTGCAGTATGCTTACGATATGGGCAGAGGTCAGCGGGTGGATGGGATAATCACCTGCCACGGTGATGCTTCCATGCTTCCGGCGGGAGTGCCGGCGGTGATTTTCGGTACGAAACAGAGTGAAGTGGATTCCTTCTTTTTTGATTGGGATGAGATTTACCGCCGTTATATGGAATATCTCACTTCTCTCGGACACCGGAAGATCGCTTTTCTCGGTGATGAAAAGACCCGGGGATATCAGGCGGTGGCGATCAAGAAAGCCGGGGAAAAATCCGGTATATCCGTTATGACCGTTCCCTGCAAAAGTATCCGCCGGATGTCTCTGCCGGCGGCAAATGAATTGCTCTCTCTGCCGCTGTCTGAGCGGCCGACGGCGGTGGTCGGCTGCAATGATGTGGCGGCGTTGACCTTTATAAATGCCGCATTGAGCCGCCATATCCGGGTGCCGGAAGATATTTCGGTGATCGGCTTTGATAATATTGAAGAAAGTTTATACAGTGCAGTACCTTTGACCACCGCCGGGCTTGATTTGAAAAAGGTATCAGAGGATCTGTTTGACCGGTTGTTCGCCCGGATGGCACAGCCGGATATGCCGGTGACGGCAACTGCAATGGTTCCGGAATTGGTGGAAAGAGCGTCTTGTATGCCGCTTTATGATGATTGATCAAGTTACCCTGAATAAAAAAGGAAAGGAAATTTCAAATGAAAAATTCAAATCTCCAACCGGGTGGAGTAAAGCAGTTATGTTTTACTCTTATTGAACTTCTCATCAGCAGTGTTGTTTCATTATTGCGCTTTCGCCGGGGCTCGGATATATCATCACAAAGAAGTCCGCTTTTTTTGAAAGAGAAAGGGGGCGCGGGGGAAAGGGAAAACTTTTTTTCTCGTGAAAAAAAGTTTTCCTTGTCCCCCGCACACTCGTTTACCTTGATAGAGCTGCTGGTCGTTATTGCGATAATAGCCATTCTGGCGGCGATTCTTTTGCCTGCACTCAATTCCGCCAGAGAGCGCGGCAGGAGTACCAACTGTGTGAGCAACGGCAAGCAGCTTTATGTGGCGTTGAATTTCTATGCTGAAAATTACGAGGGTTACTGCCCGACCAGTTATAATGCCACTCAGAATGAGGCTTTATGGAATTGGGGCTGGCAATTTTATCAGGATGGTTTTATCACTCCGCCGATCGCCGACTGCCCATCCATTTCCCGTTCAGATGACAAAGCATCCATGTTCTACTCCGGAACTCCGACGGCGGCGACATTTGCTTACAGCGGCTGGGGTTACAACAGCTTCGGTCTGGGGCAGACCGGCTGGGGAGCTGAAAATAAGTATGTGCTTCCCTCTGCCAAACTCAACCGGATAAAAAATCCAAGTGAAGCACTGGCATTTGCCGACAACCGTCACGGCACTGCCGAGCACTTCAATACCCGGGTCGGTTACTGGACCATCGGCGACGGTCAATGCATCCACCCCCGGCACAACAATATGGCAAATGTGGTCTATCTGGCGGGGAATGTGGTTACCGAGCATGATGCCATTGCCCGTTTTAAAAACTCCAAATACCTGACCCTCAGCGGCAATAAATTTTAAGGTCAGGTGAAAAATGAAAAAATTGAGTCTTCTGCTGACGGCGGCAGTTTCGCTTGTGCCGTCACTTTCCTATGCCGTTTCTGAACAGGATTCGATCATTGCCGAGTTGAAAAAAGCTCCCCCCTATATCCGCAAGGCGGAACGCACTTCCACCTTTTCCCAGGCGCAGTTGAAGTACGGTCTGGGTACCGTGAGTTACTACCCGGCATGGATTGACCGCCCGCTTTTTGTCGATCCGGAATTGGCTCCTGCCGGTTATGAGTGGCGGCGGGGGGAATTGATCCAGCTGCCGGATTTGAAGCGGCGGTATCAGATCATGAAAGATTACTCCATGACCGGAGTATCATTCTTTTACTACAATATCCCCCGGGAAAATCACCGGATCATGCCGATGGTGGGGGAAGTCGGCAACTTCAAAATGCTACCGCTTATTTCCGGCAATGAAGAAAGAGTCGGCAAAGCCATTGCCGATGTGATCGGCAGACCGTATATCTACCGGATAAAAAACAAACCGGTGGTGGTGGTCAATATCGATCCGTCAGCTGAGTTTTACAACCGGTGGAAAGATAAGTGTTATCTGGTGACGACGGTACATTCATCCATTCTCATCACCCGGCGTTACAATGACGGCAAAATGACACGGAAAGATGTGGAAGATATCAAAGCATTGATTCGCAAACGGTTGAAAACTGCCGACGGGATATTGTGGTTCAGTCCTCATTCGACCACCGTCAAGGGCTACCGCAAAATCGCGGTGGAGTTTCAGCGGGATGTGCTTTACCCCATCAACCGCATTGTTTTTGCCGAAGCGGCACATAAAGACAAACTTCTGGCGGGGCGCGTGACTTTCGGGCATGAGAATGCTTACGGCTACGGCTATTATGAAGGAAGCGACGGCATGGGCTCTGCCATCGCCATGTTTCAGTCGGCACTGGATAACAATGTGGAATTCATCAACCAGAATGAGTGGGATGAGCAGAATGAAAACACCTCTTCCCGCCCTACGGTTTACAATTCCCTTGCTTACATGCGGCTCTGGCGGTACTTTGCCTCCCGCTTCAACAACAGCAGTAATGAACCGCTTGCCCACGATGACAGCCGCGTGCCGCCATTTATATTCAGTGCCAGAAAAAAACTCACTCTCGGTGAGAGATTGCAGCTGCAATTGCTCCATATACCTACTGCCCAATGGCAGGCGCCTTATTCGGTGAAAGTAACTTTGCGCGATATGCACGGCAAGGTGGTCTATACCTCAGATGAATACCGCTTTGCTCCGGATAAACTGCGTTTGGAACGCATCTATCTGCCCAGTGAAAAATTTGCTCTCACGCAGGCTCTCATTCCGGAAATAACCGTTGACTGCGGCACAAAACGCACCTTTACCGGTCTGCATCCGGTGGAGTTGAAGCCTTTGCACAACAATGACTTCAAATTTGTTCACAATCCTCTGCGGGATCTGCTGCAAATAAAATACCGGTGGCAGATAAAGCCGGATGCGGAAAAGGGATTTTTCCGCACGGATGTTAAAGTGGATTCTGCTGAAAAACTTGCCGTGGTGGAACTTCTTGAGGGTTCCGAGTGTCTTTATGCGCACGGCGCAACGGCTCCTGACGGCAGGGAAAATGATAAGCAGTGGGCGATCCAGATCCAGCCGTGGGGGGTGAAATACCGTCACCATAACGGAGTTGTCAGATTGAAAAATGCTCCTCCGGCAAAAGGATTTATCAGTTACCCGCTCTGGAGCCACCCGGCACCGCCATTGGTGAATAATGAGTGGAAGATCATCAACTTTACGGCATTCCCTCCCTATATGGTGATGATGATCGACAAAGCCGGTTCAGAAAATGCGGTGATCGAAGTAGATTACCCGGGAGTACCGAAACAGGAGATCCCGCTTAAGGAACTGCTTGCCAAACGCACCTATTCGATCGGCGGGCCGGATGGATTTTCGCTGGGGTTGATCCGGCAGGTGCGGCAGATCACCCACCCGAAACTGCTGAAAAGCAAAACCGCGGAATTTTCTGCCGGATTCGCTCCGGTCAATCACCGTTCCATGATATTGCTTCAGGCGGTCGCCGAAAACGGTATGATCTGGCGCAGTACGCCCCGTTTCCCTGTTCCCCCGGCAAAACCGCAGGAGTTGAAAGCGATCCGGGTCTGGTCGGAAACTTTTGACAGATCGGTCATTGTCAGAGTGCCTGCTGAATTGGTGCCTGACTTGCATATCTCGACGGATAAAAGTTACGGTTCGATCGTGCCGACCGGTGAAAACCGGGCATCGTGGGGTATTCGCGGCGGCTTTACCGAGCAGTTTCTGGAACACGGCGGCATGGATGGCACTTACGGCAACGAGTTGTGCAAACATCTCAACTGGCCGCCGGAATACCGCAAACAGTGGCCGAAGCGTGAGGATGATTTCATTCCGGAAAATGATGGGGCGGTGTGGAAATTCAACGGTCTGGGCTCTCATTTGCAGTTCACCCAGGAGCTGATCCCCCGCCGCGGCGATTACACTCTGGAATTTGAGGTGAATCCGGCGGATGTGAAAAAGCATCAGATACTCTTTGTCACCACTCCGTGCTTCTGGATGCAGAGTTATCTCTGGAATTTGACCATGCTCCCCGGCGGCGAGTTGCGGATGTATATCGGCGGCGAAGCCCTGATAAACTCCGGTCTGCGCCTGAAACCCGGTGTCTGGTCAAAGGTGCGGATCCACAACTTCCGTGACAGCGGGGTGCTGTTTGAGGTCAACGGTGTCAAAAACTTCATACCGGTCAAATTCAAACCGTTTATAAATATCGCCAATCTGGTCATCGGCGGCCGCTTCACCGATGATTACAAGCGGAGAGCTGACCGTTACTTCAAGGGAGAGATGCGCAATATCGCCGTCAAATACGGTATCCCCGCTGAATATGAGATAGTAAAAAGCGGTAACTATGATCCTCTTATCTCTCCGGAACCGCCTCTGGCAATGATGCATGAAACCTGGAGCGGCGGTTCAAAAGTGACCATCGGCAGTGAGGAAGATTGTGTCAAACTGGTTTCCGGCAAAGATGTTTACAGTACCACCAGTTTGCGGGTCAAGCCGAATTCATGGTACCGGATCAAAGGAAAATTCCGCGGTACTCCCGGCAGAAGCCGCTTTTACTTCGGTGTGGTGATGGTGGATCAGCACAAACGCATCATCCAGCCGCACTTTGTCAATGCGGTAAGAGAGAGTGAAACGGTTTTGAGCCGACCTGCATCTGCCGGGGATACGGTGATTTATGTCAAAGACGGTAAAAATTGGAAAGCCGGAACCGCTTATACGGCGTTCCACACCGGCAGAGATCTTAAGGATCTGCCCAATTTTTCCGTTGACAGCAACCGGATAACGGCGGTTGAAAAAAAGGATGGCGTCTGGCAGATAACCTACGCCAAAGGGATAAAATTCTCTGCACCTGCCGGCAGCGGGGTGCGGCTGCACAAAGGGGCGGCATTCGGTATCTTTGCTGCTGCTTATGCCCCCATTCCGGCAGAGTGGAAGGAGTTTTCCACCATCGTCCGCGGTTCGGCACTTGCCGGAGCATCCAAAGATCAGTGGTGGGCAGGCACCAGAGCAGTGCGCTTTGTGGTCATGTTCATCAAGCGTGATGCTCAGATGCCGCTTTTTGAATTCCGGGATTTTGTGGTGGAAGAGGTGAAGCCGGGAACGGTCATCC
Organism: Lentisphaeria bacterium; assembly: GCA_017508285.1. Taxonomy (GTDB): domain Bacteria; phylum Verrucomicrobiota; class Lentisphaeria; order Victivallales; family Victivallaceae; genus UBA1784. Next base: position 5,878 of record JAFVZG010000040.1, read on the forward strand.
CCAAAGATGATCCGGTGAAAAAAGAGGTGAAGAAAACAGCTGTAACTGCTCCGGCAAAGTTTGTGCCGCCCAAATGGATCGGCGGCGGCAAAGTTACCCCCGGCAGTGAGGATGGTGCAGAAAAACTGCTTTCCGGCAGTTACCTTTACACCAATATCCCCGCCCCGGTCGATCCGGCGGCAAAATACTGCTTATCCGGTAAATTCAAGGGCGATCCGGCTGCCCGCAGCCGTTTTTACTTCGGGGTGGTGATGCTGGATGCCAATGGTAAGCAGATCCAGCCGCAATTTGTCTCCCCCGTTGCCGGAAGTGACACTCAACTGGCAAAAGATGTGAAATCCGGCGATACGGTCATTTGGCTGAAAGATGGCAGAAGCTGGGCTTCCGGAGCAGTTAATATCGCCTTTTTTGCCGGAGACGGATTTGCGGATCTGCCCAATAACAAAATCTCATCCTGCCGGATAATTTCAGCAGGGCAGGAGGAGGGAATGTGGAAAATCACTCTGGATAAAGGCGTAAAATATTCTGCTCCGGCGGGAACCAAAGTGAGATTGCACCATTCCGGGGCATTCGGGATTTTTGCCGCGTCGTATCGTGCCATTCCTGCTGAGTGGCAGGAATTCAAATTGGAATTGCAGGGCATTACCCCTTCAGGAACTCCGAAAAATCAGTGGTGGCGGGGGACAAAAAGTGCAAGGATCGTTATTATGTTCAATAAACGCGACGCCCGGATGCCGCTTTTTGAATTCCGGGATCTGAAATTGGAGAAAATCAACTGATAAGCATCTGATCATTATGGATAAGTTTCGTTATATATTGCGTTATTATATTGATCCGGGGTATGATGAGGATACCCGGATCGCCGAATTGCTCGATTTCTGCCAAGAGGGGGAGATCGATGATGTGATGCTCTTCTTTAATGCCGAAGAGGTGAATAACGGTCATATTACCAAAGAGGAACTTGCCCCGTGGCTCGTAATGGCAAAGAAGATCAAAAATGCCCTCGCATCCATCGGGGTGACGATGAGTGTCAATCCGTGGACGACGACTCTCCACGTCCCCAGAGGCAGAAAACTGAAAAAAGGTCAGGAAAATTTCACTCTCATGGTCGGCGAAACCGGAGAGAATAACGGAGTGACCACCTGCCCGCTGTGTGAAAACTGGCTTGCTTACATCTGCAGTTTGTGGAGTATGGTGGCAGGGGAACTGCACCCGTCTGCCATCTGGATCGAAGATGACTGGCGGCTTTTCAACCACGGCGATGTACTTGGCAGAGGCGGCTGTTTCTGCGAAAAGCATCTGGCAGAATTGGGCAGACGGGTAGGGCGCAAAGTCACCAGAAAAGAGGTGCTGGCAAATGTTTACGGCAGCGGAGATGTCCACCCGTGGCGGAAAGAACTTTTTGAGATCAACCGCCGTGCCATGAGTGAACCGCTTGCCGCCATCCGGCAGGCGGTTCAGCAGGCTTCTCCGGAAACCCGGATCGGGTTGATGTGCGGCACGGTGGATTCTGTCAGTCAGGAGGGAGCCCGCTGGGCTGAATTGCAGGATGCTGCCGGATTTGATCCGGCATTTCTGGTGCGACCGACTCTTTATCCTTATACTGAAATATGGCCGATGCTGCAATTCCCGGTTCCGGCACGGCTGATCATCGCCGCTTTGAAGCGGCCGCTGGATATCGCTCCGGAATTGGAGACCGGCCCCCGGCATGGCGCATACTCCAAAGGCAACGCTTTTGCCGGATGGGAATTGGAGCAGTGTGCCGCCATCGGAGCGCACAATGTGACCATCAATCACTTTGATATGCTCGGCTGCGGATGTTCAACTGCTCCCGGATTTGCCCGGATGCTGAAAAAGAAAAAGCCCCGGCTCAATGCGGTAAAAACTCTGCGCCTGGATGATGACGATTCGATCGGAGCAAATATTCTCTTTTCCTCACGCAATGCAGAGTTTCTCAAAGCGGGGGCAAACGGCGGTAAAATGGCTGCCCTTGCCAATTACAGCGATGAGTGGGGCAGAGTGGGGGCGATACTGGGATTTTCTTTCCGGTTTACCGAAAAGATCGTACCATCCGGGCAGGTGACTCTCGTTTCCGGTCAGACGCTCAATGCTTTCAGCGATGATGAGGTGAAGCGTCTGCTTGCCGGCGGGGTCATTCTGGATGCCATTGCCGCTGAAACTCTGATCGACCGCGGGATGGGCAGATATCTGGGGTTATCCTCATATACCCGTCATCACTATGACACTCTGCCATTCAGTTACGAGGAGATACCGGAAGAGGATGTATCGGTCTACGGGGTGAGAAATCCCCGTATGACGCTTCAGCGGGCGTGCCGTGAAATTGATGAATTTACGGTTGCCGATGCGGAAGTCAAACTCCTTTCCAATATCCGCAGATACGATCATCAGTTTATTGCCGGCGGGGTTTTCGCTTTTGACAATGAGCTTGGCGGCAGAGTATTGACTTTGGCATACGCTTTGGGCGACCGGGGTGAAAGCGAATGGTTCTATATGGGATTTTTCAATCCTTTCCGGCGGATATTCATCCAGAAACTTCTCCGTTTTGCCGCACCGGAAACGGCGATAGCCTTTGCTGAAGAATTTCCTTTCCAAATGCACCGGGTATCCTGTGAAAGCGGTGAATTTTTTGCGGCGGTGAATGCCACCAGCGATGATGCAGAAAAGGTGGTGATCGCGGTTTTTGCCCTGCCGGAAGGCAGGTGGGAAGTGCTGGATGGTGACGGCAACTGGCAGGCGGATGACAGATTGGAGATCATTTTGCAGGATGACGGCAGAAACGGCAGAATCATCTGGCACGGGGAGGTGGAAGCATTGAATACTTTGATCTTCCGCTGCAGATATTAAGGAGGAATATATGGAGGAAAAAATCATTTATGACGGGCATATCCATATCGGGGTGAACCGCCCCATGGATCCGGCGAAATTTCTCGCTGACAGTGCCAGAGCCGGAATCGGCGGCGGTCTGGTTTTAAGTCCGCCGCCGGTTGGTCTGCCGGATGCCCACGGCGTGGATATACCGGCAAAGGAACGGATGATAATGACCCGCGATTTCTGTGAAGCCTGCGGCAAAACATTTTTCCCGTGTTTCTGGATCGATCCGATTGAAAAAGATGCCGTTTCCCAGGTGAAACTTGCCCGTCAGATGGGCATGCGGGCATTGAAAGTTATCTGTTCCCATCACGCTCCTTCCGCCGGTCTGCCGGTCTATCAGGAAGCGGCAAAATATGATCTGCCGATACTTTTTCACTCCGGCATCCTCTGGGATGGGATGGAATCCGGCAAGTATAACCGCCCCTGTGAATTTGAGTGTCTGCAGGAGGTCTACGGTATCCGTTTTGCCCTTGCTCATATCGCCTGGCCGTGGACTGATGAGTGTGTGGCTCTTTTCGGCAAATTGCAGAATGGGTGCCGCAATTACGGCAGGAAGGTGGATTTTTTCATCGATGCCAGCCCGGGAACTCCGGATATTTACCGGAAGCAGGTTTTCCGCAATTTCGCATTTCTCGGTTATGATTTGACCGACAGGCTTATTTCCGGTATTGACAGCAATATCCACAACTACAACTGGGAATGGGGCAAATACATGTTGGAGTTTGACCGGAAGATGTTTGCCGATCTCAATGAGGAATTCCGGAACTTCAACGGCTATCTGGCTCTGGAGTCATTCAGAGGCAGTGAACGCCCGGATCTGAACCGGCTTTTTGAGAATTCCATCCACAAAAATCTGCTCCGGTTTATCGGCGAAAAAGTTTGATCACCGGCACTGTCTGCCGGGTCACCGCCCGGCAGTCATTCCGGATGCCAATGCCCAGGTGATATTGAATCCGCCGCATGGTCCGGTGACATCCAGCATTTCCCCGGCGAAGAACAGGCCGGGGAATTTTTTGCTTTCCAGAGTTTCCGGATCGACCTCTTTGAGGGAAACTCCACCGTAAGTGACCATCGCTTTTTCCCACGGTTCGGTACCGGAAATCTCGAATATCGCGCCTTTGAGTTTCTGCAGAAGCATCCGGCTTGAGGCGGCTTTCCACCGGGAAATTTCCGGGTCATCGCCATCAAGCAGGAGCAATGCCGCCCGGCGGGGCAGGTATTTGCCAAGCAGATGTGAAACTTTTACAGTGCCGCCTTTTTTGCGCCACGACTCGAATTCATTTTCCAAATCCGCAGCAGAAACTTCCGGCAGAAAATCTATTTTAAGAGGCACGCTTGGGCGTTCAGTCAGTAATCCGGCGATATTTCCGGCAAGATCCAGTATGGCAAAGGCGGAAAATCCCCGGTGAGTGAAGAGCAATTCACCCCGCTGCGGCGGTATTTTACACCCTTTTACGGCGATGGATGCAATGCAGTCAGGCAAGGATATTCCGGCGCACTCTCCCACGCGGGGATCGGCGGCGATCACTCCGGTCATCGACGGATAGAGCGGGGTGACTGTGTGACCGAGAGTTTCAGCGAGAGTGTACCCAGCCATACTGCCCCCCAGTGCCGGATACCCTCTGCCGCCGCAGGCGCAGACGACTTTTTTTGTCCGGTAGATTTTTCCGCTTGAAGCAGTCAGGAGCCATACTCCATTTTGAAACTTCAGCGCGGTGATTTTTTCGTTGCAGATGATATTATTCCCAAGTTCAGCAAGAAACAGCTGCAGGATATCACCTGCCTTGCCGGAGGCAGGGAAGTAGTGCAATCCGTCACTGAGAGTAAGCGGCACTCCGTGGTGCTGAAAAAAATCCAGCATGGTTTTACCGTGAAAACGGGAGAGTGCCGGCAGCAGAAACCGCCAATATCTGCCGAATCTGCCGGCAAATTCTTCCAGCGGCAGGGCATTGGTGACATTGCACCTGCCGCCTCCGGATGCCAGAAGTTTCAATCCGGGGCGCGGCATTTTTTCGATGACCAGAACTTTTTTTCCGCTTTTTACGGAGGCATAAGCTGCTGCCAGACCGGCGGGACCGGCACCGATGACAATGGTATCAAAAAGCAGACCGTGATTGGAAAATGTACTCATATTCACCGCAGATAGTTATTCAGCGTTTCGCGGAAAAACTTCAATTCCTCATCACTGCATGCCCGGGAATCGTAACTCACCGCCTGAAGTACTCTGCCGTAATGATCCGGCAGCGGGGAGTTGCGGTCAAGAGTGCGGTTGAAAAATCCGGCGCGTTCACTCCGCCGCTTCAAGGCTTGTTTCAATGCTTTTTCAGCGGCGGCAAAATCATCTGCCGCTTGGGAATTTTCCTCCATGCCGAAGCGGCTGACAGCAATCACGATCGCACCGCACAATCTCTGTTCATCCCGCGGCAGCATTTTGCCGAGCCGCACATATCCGGAAGCAAAATCCATCCGCAATTTATCGGCATCCTGCCGTTTTTTCTGCAGCGCTTCTGCTAATGCCCGGTGGTTGCACTTGATGAAATTGCCGGTCAGGATCCCATTGCCGTCGGCTTCCTGAATGTATATTTCATTCAGTCCGGCAACTTTTTTCAAAGCCAGACCGGCGGGCATGGGCGAATACTGGGTCCAGATCACTCCGGCGGCTTCGGTGTGGAAACTGCTGCCCTGCCGGTCAGCTCCGGTGAGACGGAGTATATCACGGATGCTCCGGTCGCGGCAGCTGTATTCAAAGAGTTCTCTTACCGTACCCAGCTGTGAAGATACCCGGAGCATCAACCGTGCCTGTTCGCCGAGGATATCCCGGATCAGGGGATTTTTTACCATCCCCATTTTGCACATCGCCGAAAAATCCGGCATTTTGCCGGTAATTGCCGTGATTTCCGCCAAAAGCGGATATTGCCGGTTGGCATGGATATATTGACCGCTGGTCGCCGCCGCAGTAATTTCAGAATCTATGCCGTTGACGATCCACTCTGCAACTCCCTGTGAAGCAGGGGGAAAGTCGAAATTCAGCCGGTGGGATGCCAGAAGAGCATAGATCATCCGGCGGCTGGCAGTATCCTGCTGCCAGAGGGAAATATTTCCGGGGATCCGCAGCGTGTTTTTGCCGGTATAACCCCATTTTCCCGTCGATGGAATAATTGTTATTGACCGGGATGAGCGTTTCAACTTTGCACTTCTGGCGTAGCGGTCAAGCTGACGGATGATGTTTTTCAGAAACTCTGCCGAACCGTCATTGACAGAGGTGCGGAAAGTTATTCCGGGAGCCAGCGGCACATCTGCACTTGCCATCATCGGGAGCAGAAGGCAGAAAATCGCAAAAAAAATTGATTTTATTGAAATAATGTGCCGCTTCACAGTTGTTTTTTTCCTTTTCGGAGTGTAAATTTTGCCATTGTATATATAAGATAACCTCTGAAACGGATAAAAACAAATGACAAAGAGAGCCAAACATGAATTTTATCCCGTCGCCATGAGCATCGCCGGCAGTGATTCCGGCGGCGGTGCCGGGATCGCCGCTGATTTGAGGACTTTCAACGCCATGGGGATATTCGGCACATTTGCCATTACCGCTGTTACTTCGCAGAATCCGGCGGCAGTGCACCGGGTCGATCCCATTGCTCCGGAAGCTGTGGCAAGTCAGATCGATGCTGTCATGGAAAAGATCGCCGTCAAATGGTGCAAAACCGGTATGCTTCTTTCTGCCGGAACCATTGAAAAAGTGGCAGATGCCGTGAAAAAATATAATTTGAAACTGGTTTGCGATCCGGTCATGGTTTCCACCAGCGGGGCAAAACTGCTCGATGATGATGCGGTGGCGGTGATGAAAGATAAATTGCTGCCGCTGACAGCGTGGATCACTCCGAATATTCCGGAAGCGGAATTGCTTACCGGTAAAAAGATCACCTCTGTTGCAGAGATGATGGATGCTGCTGCTGATTTGAGCGATGCTTACCGCAGCGCGATTTTGCTTAAAGGCGGTCATTTACCCGGAGAGCGTGCCACTGATGTGATCGCCAGAGAGGGGAAATGTTACACTCTTTCGGTTCCGGCATTGGAAATCCCGCCGATGTCATCTCACGGTACCGGGTGTACGCTGTCGGCTGCCCTTACCGGTATGCTGGCGCTTGATTTTCCGTGGAAACAGGCAGTGTGTGACAGCAAGTCGTTTGTTTACAGTTCATTGGCACAATGCGTAGAGATCGGTGCAAACCTTTTTGCGATGTATCCGCCGTCAGAAGATGTTGCTCCGCCGGTAAAACTTGTGGAAGTGGAGCAGCAGTAATGAAGTTGCTCCGGATATTTCTGCTTGCGGCACTTGTTTTTCCCTGTCTTGCCAATGCGGCAAAGATCAGACAGAAGGTCGTCAACAAAAAAAGTTACTGCCACCTGGGGGATCTTTTCAGCGGCAACCGCTTCGCCATCGCTCCGAAAGGGAAAAACTTTCTGGCGGTGAAGCGCAGACAAAGCTGTCTCTTTACCGTTAAACAGCGGAGAGTTTCTGTCAACGGAGTCAATCTGGAATTACTCAATCTGCCGCTTTATGAAAACGGCAGCTGGTGGTTGTCAGTGCCGGATTGGTATAAGGGGCTGCGCCCGCTGCTTTATCCGGCAACGGTGCCGCGCCAAAGAATAACTTCGATCTTTATCGACATGGGGCACGGCGGCAATGATCCCGGTGCCATCGGCAAAATCTCCAAAGAGAAGGATATCACTTTGCATGTGGGCAGAGAAGTCGCAAAGATGCTGAAATCATACGGCTTTACCGTGCATCTTACCCGCAACAGCGATATTCATGTGCCGTTGAATCAGATCGGAACCAAACAGCAGCGCAGCGGCAGCGACCTTTTTGTTTCCATCCATGTCAATGCTGCCAAAGACCGTTCCATAAGCGGTATCGAAACCTTTTGCCTGACTCCGGCAGGAGCCGCTTCCAGCAATGGCGGCAAGGCATCAAAAACCGTTTTCAAAGGCAATAAACAGGATGCCGGGAATATTCTGCTGGCGTGGAATATCCAGAATTCCGTTTTGAAGCGTACCGGAGCCGTTGACCGGGGGATCAAACGCGCCAGATTTGCCGTGTTGAAGGATATCACCGTCCCCGGAGTGCTGGTGGAAATCGGCTTTATCAGCAACAATGCCGAAGAACGCCGCCTCAATGATCCGGCGTATGTGAAAAAAATTTCCGCCGGGATCGTGGATGGTATCGCCGCATTTTGCCGGAGTACAAAAGTCCGGCGGTGATTTGACAAAGATGGCATGAGGAATTATATTATCAAGTAAAGCAACTATCTTATATCTTTGACTGAAAGCATATGAAAAAAAGCAGAGTACGCAGACTCTATCAGGCAGATTACCTTATTACCCCCGACCATATCATCCCCAATGGCGGTGTGCTGTGCGAGAATGACAAGATCATTGCGGTCGGCGGTATGTCCGGATTTTCTCTCAACGAGAAACTTGAACTTTTTGAATTTGAAAATGCTTATATCACCCCCGGTTTTATTGATACCCATATCCACGGTGCCGGGGGGTGCGACTGTTCGCAGATAGTCGGTCCCGGCAGCGGTCTGGCGGCAATGAGTGCCATTCTCGGCGAGCGTGGTGCGACCGGTTTTTTCCCGACGGTTGTTGCTGATGATCCGGATAAGATGCTGAAAAATCTCAACGAACTTGCCTGCGCCATGAATAATGATCTTCCCGGTGCCGATGCCGTCGGGATCAATATCGAAGGCCCTTTTCTCAATCCGGAAAAGTGCGGAGCCCAACCCCGCTCTTCACTCCGCGAGATCGACCTCAAGTTCGCTTCCGATCTGATCGATGCCGGAAACGGATTGGTCAAAATCATGACTTTCGCTCCGGAATTGACCGGTGCCGACAAATTGATCGAATTGCTGCTGTCCCGAAATGTCATCGCCTCAATGGGGCACAGCCTCGCCGGGGAAAAAGAGACTTTGCGGGCGATCGATGCCGGGGCAAATCACTGTACCCACCTTTTCAACGGCATGAATCCGCTGCATCAGCGGCAGGTCGGTTTGCCGGGGATCGTGCTGACCGATGACCGGGTGACGGTGGAATTGATCATTGACGGCAGACATGTCCACTCCCGTATGGTGGATCTTGCCTGCCGATGCAAAACCTTGCGCCAGATCATCGGTATCAGCGATGGTACGATGGCAAGCGGCATGCCTGACGGAGCATATCATATCGGACCGTCGGAAATCGTGGTCAAAGATGGTTTTTCCCAGACTTCCGCCGGTAAACTTGCCGGTACCACCACCATGCTGGATGCCGGGTGGCACAGTTTGATGAGTTGCGGTCACCTCTCTGAAACCAAGGCGGCACAGGCGGTCACCCGCAATCCTGCCGAACACTTTTCTCTGTTTGACCGGGGACAGCTGCTGCCCGGTCTGCGTGCCGATCTTGCCGTATTCGAAAGATCGACCAACCGCCCGCTGATGACTGTCAGACGCGGGGAAATCATCGCTAAAGCCATGGAGTGATACTACTATGGGTAATGAATATATTCTGCTGGATAGCGGCAATTTGAAAAAACTTGAACAGGTCGGTAAATACCGGCTTATCCGTCCGGCGCTCAATGCTTTCTGGAAACCTTCTCTGCATCCGTCAGAGTGGAAGAGTGCCGATGCGGAATTTATCCGTGACAGTTCCGGGCATGGCAGCTGGCTGCGCCGGGAGAAAATACCCGATATCTGGAGTGCCGACTGGGGCGGAGTGACCATGCAGATCAAACCCACCAGTTTCGGTCATCTGGGATTTTTTGCCGAACAATTCCGCAACTGGGAGTTTTTCCGAAAAAACTGCCGCAATATGGATACCTTGAATCTCTTCGCCTATTCCGGTCTCGGTTCACTTTCCATGGCAGCCGGAGGCGCGAAAGTTTGCCATTTGGATGCCGCCAAAGGTATGATCGAATGGGGTAAGGAAAATCTTGCCCTCAATCCGGATATCCCCAATGTCATCCGCTGGATCGCCGACGATGTGAATAAATTTGTCAATCGTGAATTGCGCCGCGGTAATCAGTATGATCTGATCGCTCTTGATCCGCCGACATTCGGCAGAGGCTCTTCTGGACAACTCTGGAAGATCGAAAGCGATCTGCCTGAATTGTTGAAAAATTGTCTTGCTCTGCGCAAGCCGGATCGTCCGTTTACCATCGTCTTGAGCTGTCATTCGCCGGGATTTTCTCTTCTGGTGCTGGAAAGAATGGTGCGGGAGGTCGCCGGCGATAAAGCCGAAGTCGATGCCGATGAGATGTATATCCCCGAAAGTACCGGCAGAAAACTTCCCTCCGGCATCGGTTTGCGCTGTTTCATCCCCTGAAAAACTTACGCCGCTTTTCTGTAGCCATTGCGCTTCTTTTTTGTACTCAGTTACGCTTTATGCGGTATGTTTGCAGATGGGCAGCCACGCATGTCCATTCAGTCCATTTCCGGTCGTTAACGCCGACCGCACCGGTCGGAGGTTGCGGCAATTTGCTTTTTGCCTCCCCGGTCGATTTTTATTGCATTTTGGCAACCATACGGAACCATTTTATTGCCGGGATGTGCCAATCGGATACCGGATGGTTTTTCAGCCATAACCCGTAACCGTGTCCGCCTTTGTGCCAGATGTGCATTTCGCAATCGACTTTGGCTTTGCGCAATGCCCGGTACCATCCGAGGGAATTTTCCACTTTTATCGGATCATCGCCGGTCTGTATCAGCAAAGTCGGCGGGGTTTTGCTGTCGATTTTGAATTCATCGGTCAAAAGCAGCCGGTCAAAATCTTTCAGCAGAAACGCCGGATAGATCAATGCCGCAAAGTCCGGGCGGTAATCAACTTTATCGATTTCATCCACCGGGGCATACGGTTCAGCCGCCGGAGCGGAAAGTACCGCGCACAAGTGGGCTCCGGCAGAGAATCCGATCACTCCGACCCGGCGGGGGTCGATATTGAATTCTTTTGCCCGGTGCCGGATCAGCCGGATCGCTCTTGCTGCGTCGGCTTGTGCCGCTTTCCGTCTGCCGGGGCAGCGGTACTTTAAAAGGAATGCCGAAAAACCGTTGCGCTGCAGGAATGAGGCGATTTCGACCCCTTCATGTTCCCAGGATAAATATGAGTACCCGCCGCCCGGTGCGATCACTACTGCCGGATGGGGAGAAGTGCCGGCGGCGGGGAAGTGGTAGATTTCCGGGATCGTGACATTGGAAATCCGGCGTCTGCCATCCCAACCGGGGACAAGTTTTTCCTGCCGGGTGCGGTCTTCCGGTATGGCAAGGGGAATTTTTTGCTTATTGCCCCAGACGGCGATCGGTTTTATTGTTTCGGAAACAAAGGATAGCGGGCGATCGTTTCCGGCAGCAGCGGTGAGAAACAGAATGGATGATAAAAGGAAAAAGAGTTTATTCATGGGAAATCTCCGTTTTGCAGTGTATTACTATATATACTATAATATAGGGGGAGGTTTTTTGCAAATCCATTTGGGGTCAACCATTCGATCTCCCGGATTTTTTCTCTGGAACCCCGTTGTTTTCCGTATTCAGCCTCAAAATTGGCGAAAAAAAGCGAAAATTTTCAAAAGTCTGCTTGCAAAGTTTCCGCCGGGTGCTATATTATATCCCTGTTGCGCCTGAAATGGCAGCGGATGCTTACCGAATAGATTCTTTTACTGCACTTCCGGTCAAGAAAAAATCAAAAAAATTCAAAACCGTGCTTGCAAATAAAAAAATCTGTGATATATTAAGAATCCGTTGCGCGTCGAGTGCGACGGGGTTGCTTGATAAGTTGCCGTGAGGCGGCTGCTTGAGAAAAAATCAAAAAAATTCAAAAAGCGGTTTGCAAAAACAAAAAACGATGATATATTAAGAAACTGTTGCTCTGAAATGAGCAAGCTGATTGAAAATTGAATAGTGCGATGTAAACCTTAAAATTTCTTGAGACAATCTGTTAACAGAAGTCTTAAATCAAAATGCTTTGAATCGAACATACTTCGGTTAAAACACTATTAGTTTTACGGAGAGTTTGATCCTGGCTCAGAACGAACGCTGGCGGCATGGATTAGGCATGC
>JAFVZG010000041.1 GCA_017508285.1 Lentisphaeria bacterium
ACAACCATACCGGAGAATTTTATTTTAATTCTGATTCTGATGAAGACGAGTTTCAAGTGGCATATCTTCCGGCAAACCGGGACTTGGCTTATAAATTTGCCAATAAGGTAAGTCAATACTGCGTTATGAACAAAGTACGCACTCAAGCTAATTTATATTAAGTTATTTGTTTGCTACTTGAAATAGATGGTTGCTAAATATACATTTTGAAATAAATTCACAATAACCCGAAATACAGCAGGGTTTGTGTGGGAATTTTGGATGAAAAATTGAATAAATATCCTTCTGCAAGGGGGGTGCCTTGCAGAAGGAACAAGGTTATTTTATGTTAAGGTAAAAGACCGGAATTGCTTCAAACAATCGTACATTTTACCGAAAAAATGCCTGACACCACACGGCAGCACGCCATACGCGCTAACATTATAAAACGGAGATGGATATCCCCCTTGCAAGGTGCAGGGGGGTGCAACCAACTCTCTGCAAAAATCAGTCAATGTTTAGCACACAGCCTTTTGATAAATCGGCGCAGTTATACTTGTATTGTGAGTAAAATATAACGGTAAGTTCTGCGGGTGGTTCCGGCAGTGTGCCGTATGTCAGCACCTGTAATGAGACGGATAAACTCCGAAGTAACGCTTGAAGGCGTTACTGAAGTGGCTTGTGTCGCAAAATCCCCAGTTTGAAGCGATTTCTTTGATCCTTGCCCCCGCTGCCAGATCCATACTTGCTCCGCTGAGCCGGAAACACAATTCATAATTTGAGAATGAGATACCCATACTTTCTTTGAAAAGATGGTGAAAGTAACTTTCGCTCAAACAACAGCATTTTGCCGCCTGTTCAGGCAGAAGCGGCACTTGCTGACGGGATGCAAGCAACTCAAATACCGGAAATATTTTCTGAAATTTTTTCCCGATCTCATTCTCTTCATCGTAGTGGATGAAACGTGCCGTATCGCAAAGAAAGTCAACAAGTCTCAACCATAATTTGCGTTCTGAAACCGCCGCGCTGTAACGGCTTTTCAGCATTTGGTAACTGTCTGCCAATTCCTGCCTCGCCATTTTCATCTCCGGAGCATTGAATTGAGAATAAATACAGTCAAAAGGCGTATAAAGCAGACGGTGGACTATTTCTTTATCTTCGCCGATAACAGAATTCATGACGGCTTCCGGCAGAAATGTGAAAACAAGCAGTTCCGCCCCTTGGGGACTTGATCCATTGCCATGCAGATGCCATGGCGTTGTCAGAAAAATTTCCAGTTCCCGCCCTCCAGAGAAAAAATTCCCTTTCAGCAGAATCCCCAGATGAACAGCAGAATGCATATCCATGCCGGGATAAACAGAGCCTTGCGGAAGGATCTGTTCAGATATCTGCAATGGATGAGTCAAGCTCAACTGCCAATGGAACAGAAATGGATTCATACTTTCTCCATAACATTACTTCTTTTCTGCTGAAACGAAATAAAATATACATGAAAAAGATTCATTTGCAAGCAGAAAACACTGCGCCGGTGCCGGATTTCAGAGGAGATCGTTTGAAAAGAACCGTCAGGAGTTGATATGCCAATGGAGATTTTCCTGAACGTTTTTCAGCGAGTTTACCGTCGGCTGTGAAAAAGTCGCCAGCGGGAAATGGTAATCGGCAACTGCAAATGTAACTGCGACCCCGAGTTTCATGCCTAAATAACGGTGAAGTCTGCTGAATTGCCCGGTACCAAGGTGGACAAAAGGAAGCGGCATTCCGGCGTTGAGCAGCATTGTGGTACGAATCGCCTCAAGTAATTGCTCCTGTGTATGGATCCCGGTTACGATTTTGACCATATCCGCACCGTGGTCTGCTTGTATTTGTACGTGCTCCAGCACCTCCTCTGCCGTCATTGCATCAGGAGTATGGGAGGATATTATGACCTTGGCGCCCCTGTCATGTATCTCATCAATCAGTTTTTTCTGCCGTTGGATCGCCTGAGCATTGCGGGTCAATTCACGGGGCGATGGATCGTAAAGATCCCCCATGACATCAATCACTTCCGCTCCGGCTTCTGCCGCAGCAAGCAATCCGGTCTGGCGGGCATCGTCATTATCTTTGAACCACAAGTCGTTACGGTAGACGCAAAACAAAAAAGGCAGCCGGACAACTTCCATCATAGCCTTGAAATTATCCCTTGTGCGCTGTTCCGGAGGGAGCAGACATAACTCGGCGGCAATGGCATCTGCGCCGGAAAATTCTGCATCCTGGGCCTGATGGATAAAACTGTCGATCGTTTCTGCCTTGAGCAGAGCAGTAATCACCGTCCGTTGTGTGCCGAAAAAGGAATTCCGAATCATGATGACGCCTCAAATGTTATATTCCTGTGCCCCGCAGGCCCGGCCGCCATCCACCAGATAATTGACACCGGTGATGAATGAAGCCTGATCAGAAGCCAGGAAAAGGATGACATCGACTACCTCGTGCACCTCGGCGGCACGGTTCATCGGCGTTTTCATGGCTGCCATACCGGGACGGGTCAGGACGGGCCCCGGCGAAACGCAGCAGGTACGGACATTGTGTTCGGCACCGATCAGGGCCAGAGATTTTGTCAATCCGATGAGCCCGGCTTTGGCAGTGCTGTAGTCGCAGGATGGTGCCGACCCCGTGACACCATCAATGGAACCGAGCAGAATGATGACACCGCGCTTCTGTTCGAGCATCTTTCCGATGACGGCGCGGGCAAAATAGAGCGGGCCCTTCAGATTGACATCGATGCCCCAGTCCAGAACATCGTAGGGTCGTTCGGCAAAGGGACCCGGCGCATTGCACATACGCTGGCTCGCTCCGCCTGCGGTGTGGACGAGTATGTCCAGACTGCCGGTCTTCTCAAGAGCGAAGTCCCGCACCTTTTCCACATCCTCACGCCGCCGGACATCGCAGGCGATGCTCCAGGCACATCCGCCAGCAGCGCAGATGCTGTTCGCGATTTTTCCGGCGGCCTCTTCGTTGACGTCGGCGATGACGACGCATCCGCCACCGGATGCGATCCGCCGGGCGGTCAGTTCACCGATACCCGATGCACCGCCGACGATGACGGCGGTGCGGCCCTCGAATCTCCTGTCCATTTACATATCCTCCTGAAATGTCAGAACTACTTTGCCGATATTTTCCGCTCTGCGTAAGACCCCATGCGCCGCCTCAACTTCCTGGATCGGGAATACCGCATGGATATTGGAAATGAGTTCTCCGGAAGCGAAAAGCGGAAAGAGTTCATCGTGCAAAGCCTGCATGATCCGGCTCTTTTCCTCCGATGTGCGGCTGCGCAGCGTGCTGCCGATCAGCCGGATCCTTTTGCGCCAAACGGTTTCCAGATCGATAACGGTTTCCGCTCCGCCCATGGTGGCAATCATGATCCAGCGTCCGCCGAAAACCATATGCTTGAAGCACTCGCCCATCAGTTTGCCGCCGATACAGTCCAAGGCGACGGTGGGCGGATGGGCCCCGATCACTTTGCGGACATCTTCTTTGCGGTAGTCAAGTACATAATCGGCGCCGATTTTTTTGACGAAAGCCGCTTTTTCCGGTGAATCAATGGTAGTGATGACTTCGGCGCCCATATGCTTTGCCAACTGGATGGCGGCAAGTCCGACGCCGCTGGCACCGGCCTGCATATAGAAGACATCTCCAGGCTTCATACCGCCGGCTTCCAGATTCAGATTCAAATAGGCGGTACACCAGACTTCCGGGATGGAAGCCGCCTGGATCATCGTCATTTCATCGGGGATCGGGATGACCATCCCCTCGGGGACAGCGATTTTTTCGGAATATCCGCCGCCCCCCACCAGCGCGCAGACGCGGTCGCCCGGCTTGAAAGATGAATTTTCAGCCGCTTCTCCGATAACTCCCGCAACTTCCAGCCCGCACCACTGGGGCCATTCCGGCGGTGAAGAGTAACAACCGTCCTTTTGCATCAGGTCGGCCCGGTTGACTGCGGCGGCCCGGACATTGATGATGACTTCTCCGTCCATTCTCACCGGATCAGGCACACAAGCCCATATAAAATTGCGGTTTTCATCTAAAATCATTGCATTCATGGCTTTTATCTCACTTTTGTATTGTATATTGTGTCAGGGCACAGCCGGATATTTTGTATCCGGAAAGATCCTGATGATCGTTCAGTTTTTCAATCCAGCAGGGTGATGGAAAAGTGCAGGAAAGCACGATCCGGTTCCAATTCATTGCAGAAGCGGAATTCGCGGGATTCCCCCTTTCCGTTTGTCAAATCAGCCACGATCCAGCTGTAAAACAATTCGCCCTGATGCCAGTTGCGGATCGCAAGATTGTGCGTTCCGGTTCCAAGCAGAGGCCTCAGAGCAAGCCGGTGTGACACACAGTGCTTCCGGTTGATAAAATCATCGCCGGCTTTTTCGTGCAGCCCGTGCTGTTCAAGAAATCCCAGGGAACGGATGCTGCCATCCGGCATGAACTCAATCAGTTCGTGCCGCATATCAAACAAATCATCAAGCAGAGAGTTTTCGTAAGATGCCGGAAATTCGCTTTTGATATTCCGGATGGTGAGAAATGCCTCATCCCACTGTGGCGGATCTTCCCGGAACGACCGTTGTTCTGCGACCATTTCCAGATAAGATCTGCCGCTTGGATAATCCATCGGATCAATAAGATCCTGCGCGACAGGGAGTTCAAATTTCTTCCCCTGCGCAGCAAAAATAAAACCGGCGACTTTATTCGGCTTCAACGAAACCTGTTTCCTGCCGCAAGTCGTAACGAGCCGATGGTTTTCCTCAAACTCCAACGCCGCCATCTCTCCGGGAATGAATCCGGTATTATTCCATTGCAGCGCAGATGATGCAGTCCGGATATTTTCCTCATCAAAATTCGTCACCACCAGAAGCGCACGGGAACGGTCGCTGGAAAGCATAAGGTAATGCCCGGTTTGCGGTTCATCCGGGAAAATATTGCCGGAGTTGAAATCATTAAAAACAGTTACATCGCGCTCATTACGGAAATTATTCCACAATGCCCAGAGGTCGCGGAATGCGTGGTCATTGATCCCCGGCACCCGCGGATGCGAAAGCGAAGAACTGAAACTGGCAAAACCCAGAGGCGCATGTGGAGCCTGTCCGGAAAAAGCAAGGAACGGAGTCATCCGCGGCGAACTGTATTCCGGAAATGCCGCAGTCCACATACTGCCGGAACCATATCCGCTCATACTGTAATATTCATGTTCGGCACGACCGCGGATCAGGATGCCGCGTTCACCTTCACCGGAAGTATATCCATCCGCCATTGACATACCCAGCGCAGAATAAAACGGGCCGGTATGTGAATAAAGCAGACCATCCGGCCCTACTGTTTCGCGCAGATGACGGTATTTGAGGTAGTGATCACGGAAAAGTATCTGACCGCCGGGATATGATTCATCCGGTGAAACACACTCGCTGTACGGACCGCCGTAATCCATATACAAACCGTCATAATCGTATTGCAGATAACGGTGAAACCATGAACAATAATCCTCGTGAACAGATTTTTCATTGCCGCGCATATACACACACACACGGATATCGCGGGCGTGAGCATCCTCGACCAGTTTGCGGAATGCGGCAATATCGAATGGGATCCCGCCATCCTGGGCATCGGACCGCCAGCACTCATGCAGGATCAGGACACCGACTCCGGAACGGCAGATGGCATCCAGTTCCTCCGCGTGCGGATAACGATCCTCATTATCCATCCAGTGATACATCGGCAAAGGCGGCGTATGGCGGAAGCGGGTCGCCGGACGGACGATCCATCCCCATTGATTGCGCCAGTAAAAGTTGTCAGTATTTTTATTGGCGAAGTTCCAATACAGTACCGGGTGCCGGTCATCTGTCCAGCGGATCCCGGAATTATTTTCGCCGGGTTTGCCGGAAACACTGTTGCCGCCTTCCATGAAGAATTCACAATAAAGTGATGCTCCGTTCTGCCGGCGGGCGTGAAATCCGGCGCTGCCGAAAACATCGTCGAAACTCTGCTCCAGGCCGGCGGGGAGAAATCGTGACTGCAGCAGTTTCTGGATCACGGTGGAATCACAACTGCCGAAGCGGTTGAAACAATGATAACGCAATTCATCAAACCCGGAAAAATCCGGTTCAAAAACCAATTCGCAGCGGCAAATTATCCGTTCCACGGCAATATCGGAAATGAAGAATGCCCGGGTAAAGGCTGTCCCGTCATCAAAAAACTCATGCTTGAGCGAAATATGGATAAAGTCATGCAGTTTCCCGTTCTGATCAATGCCGGGCAAATTGATGAATTCCACACATCGGGCAGAGTTTTCCTCATATTGCAGAACTTCGGTATCTTCCTGAAACGCCGGGCGCAAAACCGTACCATCGTCAAACTCGATTTCCAGATACTGCTTCCCCGCCGGGAAAACCGTGCGTTTGCTGCCGCCGAATTCAGTCACGGTGACAGAATCAGGGAAAGCACCGCCGTGTTCATTAAAAAGGATCTCCAGATCCCCGGAATGTATTACAATATTGCGTTTCATTATTAAAACTCTCTTTCCTTTGATGGTTCCACTATTTCATCCAACTGCCATGGCGAATCACTGACCTGTCCCTGACAGATCCAGCTGCCGTTGGTGAAGTCGGGGAAAGCGACCGGTGCCCCACCCATTGCAATGGATCGTTCGGACAGTACGGTCACACTCATCCATGCGGCGCAATCGTACACATCGATCGGCGGGGTGATCCGTCTTTTGGCGGCATCAAAGAATGCCCGCAGCACCGGCAGATCCATGCCGCCGTGTCCGATGCCGTCCGGATTGTAGTTGCGCCACAACGGGTGTTCAAAGCGGTCATACAACTCTTTGACCGGAGTCCATTGCGGTTCAGTATACCGGGTGGGGCGTCCTTCTTCATCGGGAGCCATCGGGTTGGGACTGATCCCTTCAATAAACATACCTTTGACATCTTCAAGCCAGGTTCCTTTGGTCCCCTGGACCTTGCAGTCGCGACTGTACGGGCGCGGCAGACTGACGCAATGATGAAGTTCAATGGTTTCGCCGTTGGCACACTTGATAATGCTGGTGACTACATCGCCTTCGTTAAAAGTCCGGGGGATGCCGTCGCGTTCTGCGGCGAGTTCCAATCCCCGCGCTTTGGATGCCATTGATACCATGGAAAGAAAGCGGTTCCCCCGATTGATACGCAAAATCTTGGCAATCGGTCCGAGGCCATGGGTCGGATAAAGATCCGCACAGCGTTTCCAGTTATGAGTTCCCCGTTCCAGACCGGTTTCGGCTTCTTCGGCAAGTTTCCATGCCAGATCGTGTTCATAGCCGCAGCCGCAATGGATGATCTCACCGAAATAACCGAGACGGGCCAACTTCAACGCCATAAGTTCATCCCGACCGTAACAGCAGTTTTCCAGCATCATACATTGACCGCCGCCCTGCCGGGAAGCACGGACAAGTTCCCAGAGTTCCTCAAGCGAACTTGCTCCGCCGACTTCAAAACCGGCATATTTCCCCTGCAGCATGACATCCCGGGCAATGCCGATATGAGAATTCCATGAGGTGGTGATCAATACCGCTTCCACCTCCGGGAGTGCGGCAAGTTCTTTATGGCCGGAACAAATTTTCGGACGGGGCAATCCCTCTTTATCAAAACGCTCAACATAGGGGGCAATCACTTCCTGACGGGTATCGCAAACCGCAGTGATCCGCACCTCATCTTTCATCTTGAAAAGAGTATAAAGCAGCCCCCCGGAACGGGCACCCAAACCGACAATACCAAGTTTCAACATATTTCTGTTAAATTTCAATACTTTAAGAATAACACATCATCAACGAGCATATATACTGTCATTTTATCTTTGGAATCCGGCTGCAATGGCCGGTCGTTCCAGATATCAAAGAAGTCAGGAATATGATCAAAACCCAAGTCTGATGCGGTTATGGTAAAATTCCGGTCTTCCCCGGACATATTGAATATCCCGATCCAGCCATGTGCGGAACCATCATTTTTCACCGCTTTGCGGATATCCAGATGCCGATGGAAACTCACCCGTTTGCCGACAACACCGTTGGCATTGCATGCCAGCATTTCAGGATTTGTGGCGACTTCAATATCCTGCTGCGGTGTGACGGTCAGATCGCCGCCGAAAAATAACGGGGAACAACTCATCGCCATAATCGTCATCATCATCCGTTTACCGCGCGGAGTCATCCGGCTTTGGCGCCGGGAACCTCCGGCGTATGGACACTCCGGCGAAACATTGGACATCAT
>JAFVZG010000005.1 GCA_017508285.1 Lentisphaeria bacterium
GAGCCTTGCATCAGATTTTCCACCTCCTGCCGTGAGGATAAATTGTAGTCGCAGGAGATGGTGTGTTTCAACGCACTTGCCGCGACAGCAAAGCGAATGGCATCTGCCGGTGAGGATAGTTCTTCTGTATTCAGGGCAAAAAGAAGTCCGGCACAGAAGGAATCTCCGCCGCCGAAACGGTCAACGATATTTCTGATCTCATAAGGAGTATAAGTGCCGTTGCCGTCAAGAGGTGCAAAAAATGCTTCCCGTTTTTCACAGTCATAAAGCATACCGCCCCAGTTGTTGTGATCGGCGGAGATACTTTCTCTGAGAGTGATGGCTATATATTTTGCTTTGGGGAATTTTTCAGAAAGAACAGCGGCAACCTCTTTGTAACCGTCAATGTCAAGTTTTCCATTTTCAATGGAGGTATTGCTCGCATTGATCCCGAATACATCGGAAGCATCTTCTTCGTTGGCAATGATAATATCTGCCAGTGGAACCAACTGGCTCATACAGCGGTTTGCCAGAACGCTTTTGGCAGTTCCCTCTTCCCAGTTCCAGAGTTTTTTACGGTAGTTCAAGTCAATGGAAACAGTTATACTCTTTTCTACCGCTTTTTGAGCAATGGCAAGGGTGGATAACCAGGCGTTTTTTGAAAGTGCCGGAGTGATTCCGGAAAGATGCAGATGGGTCACATTTTCAAGCATGGAATCAAAATCATATTCTTCCGGAGCAAGCATGGAGATCGTTGAACCCTCCCGGTCGTAGACCACATTGGAGCCTCTCATATTTGACCCGTGTTCGGTAAAATAGATCCCCATTCTGCCTTTTTTGCTGTAAAGGACTTTGCTTACATCACAACCCATACCGGCAAGTTGCGCAGTAAATCCGCTGGAGACCGGATTTGCCGGCAGACTTGTCAGATAGCGGCTTTTGCCTCCAAGCATGGCTATTGAGGCACATACATTTGCTTCCCCGCCGCCGTAAGATGCCTGCAATTCTCCGGGAAGGACCTGAGAAAAACGCTTTTTTCCCTCCGGACTGAGCCGGAGCATAACTTCACCGAAACCGGCAATCAAAAATTCTTTCATGTTTTTACCTGATGCTGTGGATAGTTATAAGTTATTCTATTTCGCAATAAATCTACCCTAAAGTGAAAAATGTTTCATCATTCAACTCACCGGGGGCAAACGGCGTAAAGCGTAAGCCGAAAGTGAATTTTTCCGCCGGTATCCGGTAACGCTCATCAAGTGGTTCACCGCAGGAACTTGAACCGATACCGCTCTGTTTCCAATCCAGATTGAGACAGATATTTTCCAGATACTCTATCTCATAAGGATGCTTGGCCTTTTCTGCGGCTTCCGGCGTAAAGCGGTGCATACTGAAGTTGAATAATGTATCCAGACCTTTGACTGCGAAACCAGCCGTATTCAGATCGAAAAATGCCGCCCGGCGGATCTCACTGCGGTTGCCATTTTCCTGCGGCATCACATAAGGGGTGTAAAGTTCATCAATATTTGCTTTGAAAACTCCGACTCTCTGCGCTTCTTTGGAGTCAATATACGATTCACCGGGGCCAAGCCCGAACCACTGTGCCCGATCCATGGTTTCCGGCAGAAACATCTGGAGTCCCAAACGCGGGAAAAACGGCATGTCTCCCTGCGGAACGCCATTGATCTCCAGCGTAAAACCGCCATCCGGCAAAAATGTGTAGAGATATTCACAGATGATCCCGGTCTGTAATACCGGCGGAGCAACTCTTGATACTGTTTTGACCGTTTTGTTTCGGGAATCGGCAGTTACAGAGCGCACTGCATGCTGCATTTGATGATATCTTGCAGAAAGCCACTCTTTGGCATGTCCATTGGCGGCACCCCGGTCATTGTCGGTGGTCGCCCTGAAAAGGTTGAAACGGGGTCCTCTTTCCATCAGCGGCAAACCGTCAATGCTCCAATCACTTATCAGACCGGTGTTCCTGCTGATGCAAATCTGAGATTCACCGGTTCGGATAAAGATATTTTCCCGGTCTTCATCCATCATGATATCTGAAAAACTGCGGTAAATTACCGGTGATTGTTTTGCTGACTTTACCGGGAGAGCAAATTGTATTCTGACAACTTCATGACCGGCATCCGCCCAGAGGGTATCGCTTCCGAGCCGGAAAGTCAGATCAAGAAAATATTCAGCTCCGGTTTTCGGTTTTTGCGGCAGGGTATAAGGAATATTTACCTCCATACTGCTGCGGGCTTTGATCTGCAGCGGAGCAAGAGCCCCGCTTTGTACGACCGAACCGTTTTCACTGATGCTCCATGATACACTCAAATGTTCCAAGGTAATAAAGTCATAGTGATTGGCAACTGAAATGACTCCTTTTTTCAAATCGACCGCTGCACATCTGACCGGGGCGTAAACTTTTTTCGCTTCGATCATGCCGGGTGAAGGGGTTTTATCCGGAAAAACCAATCCGTCAGCGACAAAATTGCCGTCATTCGGTTCATCACCGAAGTCGCCGCCGTAAGCGAAAAACTCCTGAATATTGCCGTATTCATCCTCCACATGACTGCGGATGCCGTGATCGCAAAATTCCCAGATGAAGCCGCCCTGCATCTCTTTATGCTTAAAGAATGTCTGCCAGTAATCTTCCAAACCGCCAGGGCCGTTGCCCATGGCGTGAACATATTCACACAGGATAAACGGTTTGGTTTTACAAAGTTCAGCAACGGTTTCTTCGCAGGAGGGAACCCAATCGGCATTGATTTTGGTTTTAACCGCCGGAACATACATCCGGGAAACCATATCGGCAGTTTCAGCCTGAGTGTCGCGCTCATAGTGTATAGGTCTGGTCAAATCCCGATTCCGGGTGTATTCCGCCATTTTCAGGTGATTTATACCATATCCGGCTTCGTTGCCGAGCGACCAGATGACAATAGAGGGATGATTTTTATGAGCTTCGACCATCGCCTGCATACGATCGACACATGGAATTTCCCACTCTTTCCACATGGTTGGATTTTTACCATCTCCATAACCGAAACCGTGAGTTTCCAGATCGGCTTCACAGATGACATAAAATCCGAGTTTGTCGCACAGATCGTAAAATGCCGGGGCATTCGGATAGTGACTGGTGCGGATGGCATTGAAATTGTGCCGTTTGAGCAGCAGCAGATCTTTTTCGATCACTTCAAAGGTAAGTGCCCTGCCGAGATCGGTATCAAATTCGTGGCGGTTGACACCCCGGAACATGATGGGAACTCCATTGACCAGAAGATTGCCGTTTTTGATCTCCACCGTGCGGAAACCGACTTTCAAAGATTTGTATCCGACGACTGTATCACCGGTTTTCAGCGTAAGAATAAGAGTATACAATACCGGTGTTTCCGCGCTCCATGCCTCAACATTTTTTATTTCGGTATTCAAAATCAGCCGGGCTGTTTTACCTGCATCAAGAAATTCGAGTGAACCATCAATGGGCTCAGGCAGAACCGGATTATCGGAACGGTCAAAAAGTTCCGCCAGTACGGTCACATTTGCAACGGATGAATCAGAGGTGTTGATAAGAGTTGTTTCGATATCCAGTTTGCCATTTTGATAAGAATCATCCAACAGTGCTTTGGCAAAGATATCGTAA
>JAFVZG010000042.1 GCA_017508285.1 Lentisphaeria bacterium
AAAAATCCATTTTTACAGAAAGTCTTTATCATGGATATCGAACAGCGTATTGATGATCTGCTCAAGCAGATGAGTACGGAAGAAAAAATCACCTTTTGTGCCGGAGCATCCTGCATGACGACTGCCGTTTCAGAACGCCTCGGCATCCATCCGTTAACCATGTCTGACGGCCCCAATGGCGTCCGCAGCGACGGTCAGCCCGGATCAGAAAACACCACCGCCCTGCCCTGCGGGATGGCTCTGGCGGCATCTTTTGATACGGAACTTGCGGAAAAATACGGCAAAACCATCGCTTTGGATTCCAAAGCCCTCGGCATCGGAGTCAGCCTCGGCCCCGGAGTGAATATCATGCGAACTCCGCTTTGCGGCAGAAACTTTGAATACTACGGCGAAGACCCGGTTCTTGCCGGTAAAATCGGTTCCGGTTACATCCGCGGCTGTCAGAAAGAAAAAGTAGCCGCCACCCCGAAACATCTGGCGTTGAATAATCAGGAAATATGCCGCACCACCGGCAGTTCCGATATTGATGAGCGTACTTTAAGAGAGCTCTACCTCACCGCCTTTGAAATAATGACCAAAGAGGGCAAGCCGTGGATGATGATGTCCAGTTACAACCGGATAAACGGCACTTACGCTTCTGAAAACGGCTTCACGCAGGAGTTGGTTGTGAAAAGAGAGTGGGGTTTTGACGGGGTAATGGTTTCTGACTGGGGCGGAACCCATGATACTTGCGGGGCAATGCTCGGCGGGCTGGATCTGGAAATGGGCGGCCCGGGAACTCACTTCACCGTGGAAAAAGTTCTGCCGCTGGTAAAAAACGGCATGATACCCGAAAGTGTGCTGGATGACAAAGTGCGCCGTATCCTCCGGCTGCTCTGCCGTACCGGAGCGATCGACGGAACCGTGCCCGAAGGTGTGTGCGGCGGGGATTTTCAAATCGCCACCGCGAAAGAAGCGGCGGAAAAGAGTGCAGTCCTGCTGAAAAATGCAGATTCTTTTCTGCCGGTCGATCTGAAAAAAATCAAAAAAATCGTCGTCAGCGGCCCCAATGCCGATTTCCGTCACCACCGGGGAACTCTCCTTTATCAGGGAGGTTCCGGAGCAGTATTCAGCGAAAGAGAGATCACTCCGCTTGCCGGGCTGCAGAAAATGGCAGAGGATAACGGCATCAACTTGCAATACCTGCCGACATATAAATTTGCTCACGACCGCTCCTGCCCGGAAGGATTTTTCGGAGAAAACGGCATATTATGCACCTGTTATTCCGACCAGGAAGCGATGCTGGAAAACCGGGATATCATCTATCAGGAAAAGAATTTTTCCGGATTATTCGACTTTTTCACCTTCAGCAGCGGTGAAGTTGCCGACAGCGGCAATCATGTAAAAAAACATTTGCCGCAGACTGGTTTTGCCGCCCGCTTCAGTGCGACAATAACAGTTCCGGATACTGCGGGGAAAGAGGCGGTAATCAAACTCACAACCACTCAGGGAGAGTGCAAAGTCACCATCGGCGGTCAGGATATTCCGGGAAATAACGGTACTTTTTTCTATAACTGCGACGGCGGCAGAAAAGAATTGCCGCTGGAAGTCGAATTGCTCACCGGCAGATTGATAAGACCATTCTTCCGGATCGATTGGTATGATCCGGAAGAGGAAAAACGCAAACGGGAAAATTTTCTTGCCGCTGTCAAAGACGCGGATATGGTCATTTTCTGCGGCGGCAGAACCAAACTCGAAGATAAAGAAGCTATCGGCTGGGGCGATGTAGCCAATGCAGATGTCAAAGACCTCGCTCTTCCGGGAGATCAGGATGAATTGATTGCCAATGCGGCAAAACTCAACCCCAATATATTGGTAACATTGAATAGCGGCAGCGCAATGGATGTGGAAAAATGGATCGGTTCCGTTGCCGGTTTACTGCAGTTGTGGTATCCGGGAGAAGCCGGAGGAAGTGTCCTTTGCGACATTATCTGCGGCAAGGTGAATCCCTCCGGCAGATTGCCCTTCACCTGGGCAAAAGATCTGATGGATTACCCGTGCCACGCCAACGGCAACTATCCGGGCAACCGCACCGCTGCCGATCCCCATGTGCGCTATGATGAAGGCATTTTTGTCGGTTACCGGCACTTTGACAAGGTTGGATCTGCCGTAAGATATCCATTCGGGTACGGTTTGGGATATGCGAAGTTTTCCATGGAAATATCCGGCTTTGAGTTTACCGGAAAAACCGTTTCCGATGCGGCATGCAAAATTTCGGTAAAAGTAAAAAATATTTCAGAAACCGCCGGAATTGAAACCGTGTAAATCTATACCGGTGCCGTGGAACCGGAATTTGACCGGCCGGTCAAAGAGTTGAAACGATTTGCCAAAGTCAAATTGCTGCCGGAAGAGACCAAAGAGATCGGCTTTGAGTTGTCATGGCGGGATTTTGCCGCATTCCATCCGGCAAAACACCACTGGTGCGTGCCGGAAGGCAACTACCGGGTGATCCTCGCCGCCAATGCCGCAACTGAGATCGACAGCCGTCAAATCACCATCAATGCCTGACCGGCAAACGGATGCACACAAAAAATTTCCGGGGCTGAGCGCAAAAACACCTCAGCCCCGTCTTTATTGCCGGAGATCCCGCCGGATATGACCCCGTATCCCGGGGATTTGCCCTTGGCGTTGTACGCGCTCTGCAGCGTTTGATCCGACACAGCTGTCTTACTTCAATTTGCCGGCTAAAGCCGCAACTTCTGCGGTAAATTCTTTTACTCTTTCCGCGCTCCACAATGTTCCATCATAAGCACGGGGAGAAACAAATTCCACTTTTCCCTCTGCCAGAGCCGCTGCCAGAGAGACATCGCCCCACTTGAGGAAGCCGGGCAGAGACATCGCCGGAGTATAGAGGGCTCCGGGAAGACTCCAGTATTTAAATGGATCATTGACAAATGAGGGGATCGACTCCCGGCAGAAAAGCAGAGATCCCGGCACATCGATTGCTTTCACCGTAAAGTCATCTTTGCTCAACGCAGCGGCAAATACCGCACTCAAACCGACCTCTTTTTCCGCTTCGATACGGATATCGGCGGCTTTGAAATCCTTTTTCAGCATTTTGACCAATGCCATAATATCCAAAGTCCACTCTCCGGGAAGCGACCTGCCGATCCACAACAACTGCCGGAGCGTCTGATGGAATCCGGCAAGCAGATGATTGGATCTCGCCGTTTCACCGCTGCCGAAAAGGTCGCACAAAACCACCGTCGAACCGTCGGCTGACGCTTCTGCCACCCATTTGCCGGAAACATCCGCTTTGCCTTTGGGAGAAAGCAGAAGTTTGAATTTGCCCTTTGCTTCGCCCGGTTTGACCAGCACCGGCAGCAGATGATCCCCCTGATCCAATGCATAACGGCCGATCCCGTCAACATCTTTGTAACGCTTCAAAGGCATCTGTGCCGGAAGTTTCCGCAGGCGCAAGACCTTTGCCAAACCGGCAAGCGTGCTGCTGCGGTCAAATCCACCGGAGGCGAGCATTTTTTCCCGGAGCATTTTACCCTGACGGATACAGTATACATCAGTACCGCAAACCTCTGCCGGACGATCTTTCGCAGAGGCAAAGACCCGCAGAGCTTCCGGTGGCTCGACGACCCCCTCGAAACTCTCCACCGGATTGCCGCTGCCGATACCTTTAAGATGCAGATCCATCCAGCCGATCATCGCCTGACGCTGCTGATCATGCATACCATGCACCCGGTTGGCGACCGTATAGCGGAGATTTTCCGGAACACCCAGATTCCAGTAGACTCTTTCCACAAGATGATAGGTCTTGAGCATTTCACCGACCGAAAAGGTATGATTGCAATCATACAGCGCGTTGCCGATATTCAACGGCCGCGGCGCGATCAGAGCCAATACACCTGCTTCATCGGTAAAGGTCAACCCATCCGGCAGCAATTCACAGATGCAGTTGACTCCGTTGACATAAGATTCGTAAGAGCCGACACTGACCACCGGCATGGCGACCTTGATCCTTTCATCCATCGCCGCCAGATACATGGTCTGGTTGCCGCCGCCGGATGCACCGGTGGCACCGATGCAGTGGGGGATCACACAATCCAGAGATTCCAGCAGATCCACGCCGCGCATATTATCCACGATCTGTTCGCCCATCAGAGATTCACCGATATTGAGCAATGCTCCACCGGGGAATCCGCCATGATATTCCAGCGCGTGACAATCACAGGCACGCTCGTAAACTCCGAAAGCATCCACCGTCAAGCAGACATATCCGGCCTTGACCAGTGCCTGAGAAGTAAGCTGGATGCGGTCACCGAATTTCCCGACATTGGAGTGACCGTGCATGTGCATGACTCCGGGGAAAGGTCCGTCACCGTCAGGAATGTAGAGCAAACCGGTGACATGAACCCCGGGGCGGCTCTGGTAAGTAAGACGGGTGATGGTGTAGCCGTCACGCTGAACTTTACCGTATATTTTCACATCCAGCGGCAGAGAACCATCATAGACGGTGCCGATCTTTTCCCAGATCTTTTTACGCAATTTTTTCTTGAAAGCCCGCAACTCCGCCATATCTGCCGGAGCCTCAAACTGCGATAAGCGGGAAAGTCTGCCGGCTTCGGTGCAAAGCAGACGGGTCACCGGACAATCATCAGCCGGTTCAAGATGAAATATTCCCTCTCTGGGAAATGGCGGCAGATCAGCATTCCAAACCCGGATATTCATAAAAATCTCCTTTCTGAGTGCGATATATTACAACACTGATAAAATCAAGCCACTTACGATCAATGCTCCGCCGACATATTTCGGCAGGGCACTGCGTTCTTTCAAAACAATGATCCCGGCAATAAGCCCGATCAGGAGTCCGAGCTGACGGAATACCTGCACATAGGATACATTACTGACATAATTCATGGATATCAAGACCAGAATATAGGTCAGAGAGGCAAATATCCCCGCCAGAAACGGTGCCCACTTGCACTCTTTCCAGATCTCTTTGAAGTGCTGACGCTGGCGGGGAAGAACCAAACCGATAAACAGCAGAAATGAACTCAGGAATATCCCTCTGGTCGAATAGTATGCCATGGATACCACCGGCTTGGTGATATCCATGCCGGATACCGTTTCGCGCATGATTTGCTGACTCAAACTGTCAAAAATGGTGTATCCGGTCGTGCCGCAAGCAGTAAGCAGCACAAAAAGCATATTCTTTCTGAAGTAGTTGCGCCAGTTGAAATCCCCGAAACGCGCAAGCGGCATACTCAGACAGCCGCAAAAGACCAGTACCATACCGAGCACTCCGCACAAAGTAAGCGGTTTACCCATTCCAAACAAAGCCGTCACCGCCACCGTCAAAAGCAAAGGCAGTGAACGCATCATCGGATAGGCACTTGACATATCCATCAAACGGTAAGCCATAACCAGACCGCCGCAATACAGACAGGCATCACTCAATACCGACCCGGCAAGCGATGCCCAGAATTGCCACGGCATATCCCAGACCGGAACCGGAGTCCAAATTTGCACATGAAGCCACAACGCGGCAGAAGTGGCACAGATTATCGCGTAAAACGGCAAGGTCATGTGATATTTTTTCGCCAGAATATTCCACGAGGCGTGTAAAATGGCAGAAGTAACGATCAGAAAAAACGCTGTCCAAGTCATAAAAATCCCCTTTTTTATACATTTATTTAATATAGCACAGCAAAAATCTCTTTCAACCTGAAAATTTTTTATTTTTCATTCCAACTTTCCCGCCTTTCACACTGCCGGTTTGCATTTTCAGCAAAACGGTTATATATTGATGCTGTGCAACAGATTTGTAAATAACAAAGGAGGTCACCCATGGCAGATATAACCATTACCTGTCCCCAATGTTCAATGACCATGCAAGTCCGCTCGGAGTGGCGGGGAATGAATATGCGCTGCCCGGGATGTCAAAGCAATATCGTGATACCGGCACTGCCTGAAACGCCGGTCACTCCGCCCGGCACCCGCAAAACAGGAGCATCCCGGAAATCCTCTTTCGACAAATTTGCCGCAATTTTGTGGAAGTCATCCTGTCTGCTGCTGATCCTGATCGGTCTGGCAGTCCTTATCCGCGGTGCTTTTATCGCAGTCAGGGTATCCTGCGCCCAAAGCGAAAAAGAAGAGATCAAACAGGAGTATGAAAAATTATCCCAATACCGTTCTTCCCGGGATTACTCCCGTAAAGAGTACGAAAAAAAGAGAGAGCGTCTGGATAAAAAATCGGATAAATGGGAAGAAAACTATGAGGATATCCAACCGCTTTCCCGATACTCCCCGAAATCAATGCTGACGACCGGGATCGCGATTTTTATCGCCGCTATTCTGGCGGCGGCGATCGATTTTGTGGTCTTCTCACTGGGCAGCGGAAATCTCGGCAAGACCCGCTGTCCGATATCCCAAATCGGCATCGTCCGGCTGCTGCAGCTGCTTTACGGCACTCTGGCACTGCTTCTTTTCCTTGCCGGATTCAATTTTGCCATACTGTTTATTTTTGCGGCATGGTTCGCCGCCGTTGCCGTATCGCTGCACTTTCACCGCCGTTTGGGAGTGGATATCGATCCGGCAGCTTCGCTTGCTGAAGATGCCACCGGAATACTCATGCTGCCGTGGAAAGCGGTCATCTCATTGAATTTCGTTCCCTTCATCGCCGGAGAAATCGTGCTGGCGGTAAACTTTTTCCGCCATGATTTCCACACCTTTACCGGAGCTGCGATCCTCATGGGGATAATTGCATTTCTGCCGTTGCTCCAGTATCTCTTTTTCCTCTTCGCCGCCTACTTTCTGGAAATCGGGCTTTCGATAGTAACGATCCCGAAACTCCTGAAAAAGCAGTTGGAAAAATAACCATTCCGGGGGGGAAACTGCCGGAAACGGTCACTTTTCCCGCCGGAGAACCAGAGCAGTACGGCATGGCAGGTAAAGAGAGATGACCTCTCCGAAAGAGCGTTCCATACTGAAGTAACGCTGACCTTTTTCCCGGCGGCCGAAACCGCCGAATCCGGCATCGTCACTATCCAGAACGGTCATATAAGTTCCTCTCTGCACTTCCAATTCGTAATCACTGTATGAGTTTACCGGATGAAAGTTGAAAAAGAACCAGTAAGAGTCTCTTTCAAAGGCGATCACTTTCCCCTGTTCATCAATCCGGACTGTCTGTACCGGGCGGTCAAAAAAGCCCTTTTCACCGATCAAACCGGTGATTTCCCGGTCAAAAGCGGATAACTGCCCGAAACGGAGAGCGGGATCTTTTTCCAGACTCCATTGGCGGCGGGCGTGATCCATGCTCCAATTATTTCCTTCCCTGGGAAGATCGATCCACTCAGGGTGTCCGAATTCATTGCCCATGAAATTCAAATATCCGTGCCCGGCAGCTGCCGCGGTTGACAGACGGAACAGTTTGTGCAGTGCCATTGCCCGGTCAATAACATTGTTGCCGGAGTTGCGGTGCATATTGTAATAAATTTCCGCATCGGTCATCCGGAAAAATGAACTTTTACCGCCGACGATCGCCTGATCGTGACACTCCACATAACTGATACTTTTTTCATCCCGGCGACGGTTGATCAACTCACCGTAAAGTTGAAACATATTCCAGTTTTCATCCGGGATATCCAGCATCTTAAACCACATATCCGTCACTCCCATCGCCAGACGGTAATCAAAACCGATCCCCGCTTTTGAAGCAAGCCCCGGCATACCGCTGACATCCTCGGCGATCGTCAGAGCATCCGGATTCACGGCGTGGATGACCCGGTTAGCCAGAGTCAGATAAGCAACGGCATCCTGATCGACATTGCAATTGAAGTACTCCTCATAACCGGTAAAGCAGTGATTCAAACCGTGATGGGTATAAAGCATGCTGGTCACGCCGTCAAAACGGTAGCCGTCAACATTGTACTTTTCAAGGAAATAACGGCAGTTGGAAAGAAGAAAACGCAAAACCCTTTCATCGGCATAATTGAAGCATAATGAATCCCATGCCGGGTGTTCACCGCGTTCACCGGCGTGAAAATAGGTCGTGCGGCAGCCGTCGATCTCAGCCAATCCCTCAGCCACATTTCTGACCGAATGGGAGTGCACCAGATCGATTATCACCCGCAAATTCAGTTTATGCGCGGTATCGACCAATTCCTTAAACTCGTCCGGGGTACCGAAACGGCTGGAAACTGCAAAAAAGTTTGCCACATGATAACCGAAACTGCCGTAATAAGGATGCTCCATTATTCCCATCAGCTGTACGGTATTGTAGCCTTTGCGGGCGATCTCAGGCAGAATTTTCCGGGTAAACTCACGGTAAGTACCGATCTGTGGAGCTTCCTGCGCCATGCCGACATGGGCTTCGTAGATCACCGGAGGAACTGCCGGAGGTGACGGATATCGGAATTTGTAAGGTTTTTCCGGATGCCAGACGACGGCAGAAAATTGCTTGTCAGCTTCATTCTGAACCACATAATCAGCAAAAGCCGGTATGCGTAAACCCTCGCCGCCGGGAAAGCGCACCAGCATTTTGTAATGCATCCCGTGCCGGAAACTTTCTTCCGGAAAAATCCCTTCCCAGCAGCCGTTGCCGATCGCCCGTAAACTATATCTGTCATCGATCTGCCAATTACAGAAATCACCGGTCAGGATCACCTGCAAAGCGTGAGGGGCATACTCCCGGAATATCCATTTATTCCGGCAGAAATGCAAGCCGAAAAACTCATATTCCCGGGCGTGATCCGCCAAATTTTCCCCCTTGCCGCAAGTCAACTTGGCAGCAAGTTTATCCGCATAACTCTTCCTCGCCCGCAATTCCGGAAGAAACGGATGCAAAAAGGGATCCTGCTCAAGAGCGACCGGAGTATTATGCCGTGATTCCAACTTCATTTTTGCAGTCAATTCTGCACCAGAGGCCGCGCCAGCATCGATTCATAAATATCGATGTATGATTGAGCAGTAACATCCAGATTGAAACGCTTTACCGCCTCATCCATCACCCGTGAGATGACTCCGGTGCGCCACGCCTCATCCTGACGGTAGAAACGCATCGCCTCATCCACCCCCCAAAGCAGACCGCCATGATCGTAATCGCGGAAAACAAAACCGTTGCCGCTTTTACCATCGGCGGAAAGATGATCCACCGTATCATGCAGACCGCCGGTATCATGCACCACCGGCAAACTGCCGTAATACTGACAAGCCATCTGCGGCAGACCGCAGGGTTCAAAACGCGAAGGCATCAACATAAAGTCTGATGCCGCAAAGCCGAGGTGGGAAAGTTCCTCATCAAAATCACAGACCATGACTCTTTCATAGAAGTTGTGATGCGCAATGATATCCCGGAAAACTTTCTGATAAGAGCCGTTGGCAACGATGGCGATCTGCAGACCGCTATCCCAGTAACGGTGGATTATCTCATAAACCAGATCCGAAAGCAGCTGACACCCTTTCTGGATCGGATCCAGACGGTGAGGCCAGAAAAAGAGCGGTGCCGACTGGTCGCATTTCAACCCGGTTCTCGCCTGAAAAGCGATTTTATTGACCTTTTTGGCAGCGGCACAATTACTGCTGTCATATTTCACTTCAAGGCAATCATCATTGCGCGGATCATTGCTGACATCCGGAGAATTCAAGATCCCGGCAGCACAACCGGCATAATATTTACCCGATATCTCCCGGCGGATATTATCCGGCACGAAACCATGCTGCCCGTCAACTATCTCTTTGAGAAATGTCGGACTTACCGTATTGATAAAGTGCGCCGCAAAAATACCGCTGGTCAGAAAATCCACCGGGTTGCTCTCACGGCTTTCCTCATAATTATACGGAGGTCTTTCATAATAAAGATTCTGCCAGAATGGAGCCGCATCGATACCGCGATCCTCGATCTGCGCCAGAGTCCGTTTCTGCGTATGGATATTGTGCACGGTAAAAAGACAGGGTATCCCCATCCGCCGCGCCGCCGCCGGGATCAGACCGGTCATCCAGTCATTGCAGTGAATAAGATCCGGCTTCACCTGCGGGATGATATTGTTGATGACCTCCCGCTGAAAAGCCAGCGACTGCATGAATGTGTCGCCATCGTAGTTGCTGTAAACTGAATCACGATAGTAAAAAATCCGGTCTTCCGCCAGATGGATACGGCTGTTGTGCAGATTGCTCATATAGACACGCAGCTCATCATTGATCAGATTGCCGACATCGATATGAAACATCCGCCGGTAATGGGGCAATGCCACATGCACATCTGCCCCCTGCCGGTAAAGCGCACCGACCAGCGCAGCTGAAACATCTGCCAAACCTCCGGCTTTCGCCCGCAGATAACTGCCCATTACGCTCATTCCGGATGGCAAAGAGGTTATCTCCGGGGTAACGACCAGAATCCGGGGATTGGATTTTTTACTTTTCCGCATATTCCGTTCCTGCCTTCTGTTATATATTTCACTCCGGCCAGCACATGAATCCCGGCACGCTGTTATCCCAGGCATCCCCGGCGGCTTTGATCCGGGCGGTAAGTCCGAATCTGCCGGCGATACAGCACTCAACTTCACCGGAGTAAATGTAATTGCCATTGCCGAGATCCTGACTCATGGTCAGGATCGTTGAAGAACTTTCCACGATCTCATTGTGGGCATTGGCACTGCCGCTGTAAGCATCGACTTCCACCTCTTCGGGCCGCAGATTGCCGAGATAGACCTCCACACTGACGGAAATTTTATCACCGATGTGAAGATTGTTGAGCGAACCGTTAACCACCGGATTGCCGATATGCAGTTTACCGCCGTCAAAGTTTTCAACCAGCCGTTTCTTTACTTCGACCAGCCGTTTTGCTTCAGCGGCACCGTCAGCGGTAAGTTTGCTGAATGCAGCGGCAGCCGGGGTATAAAATTTGCGGTTGTAATCGCCGACCATCCTGGCACTGGAGAAGTACCCGAGACCGGTGGCTATCGACGATTTCATACGGGCTATCCACCGTTTGGGCAAATCGCCATCCTGACGCTCATAGAAGCAGGGGATGATCTCGTTTTCCAGAAGATTGAAAAGCTGCTGGCTTTCAAAATTATCCCGATCCTCATCGGCGGTGTAATAATCATTGCCTTCGATCGCCCAGCCGTTTTCGCCGTTGTATGCCTCTGCCCACCAGCCGTCAAGGATACTGCAGTTGATAACACCGTTGATAGCCGCTTTCATACCGGAAGTACCGCTTGCCTCCTGCGGACGGCGCGGAGTATTCAACCAGATATCCACGCCCTGTACCAGATGACGCGCCATGCCGATATCGTAATTCTCAAGGAAGAGCAGTTTATCCTGAACATTTTCCCGCTGGGCAAATTCGATAAGCTGACGGATCAACTGTTTACCGCCGTTGTCAGCAGGGTGGGCCTTACCGGCAAAGATGAATTGCACCGGGTGATTTTTGTCCTTCAAAAGAGCCAGAAGCCGCGCCTGATCCCGCAGCAGCAGAGTTCCGCGTTTGTAGGTGGCAAAGCGGCGGGCAAAACCGATGGTCAATACATCCGGCTGAAGCACCGGGCGTTTTTTATCCAGCCCCTGCGAACCGTCGATCATATAGCGGAAGTTGCGCTGTACCAGACGGCGGGTGTAACGCACCAGACTCTGACGGCACAATTCGTGAGTTGTCCACAACTCATCGTCAGGGATCGCCGCCAGATCGGAAACCAGCTGCACCATATCCGGATTATTCAGCCACTTCGGAGTGAGATAACGCTCAAAAAGCCGGTTGTGCCGGGCAGATATCCATGAACTGATGTGCACCCCGTTGGTAATGTGACCGATGGGTATCTCGGCATCTGAACGCTCCGGCCAGAGGTGACGCCACATATTGCGGGCGACTTCTCCATGCAGGCGGCTCACGCCGTTGCTGTAATTTGCCGCCATGCGCAGACCGAATACGGTCATGGACATCTCGGAGGCTCTGCCGCGGTCAGTGAT
The DNA here is from genome assembly GCA_017508285.1 of Lentisphaeria bacterium. Taxonomy (GTDB): domain Bacteria; phylum Verrucomicrobiota; class Lentisphaeria; order Victivallales; family Victivallaceae; genus UBA1784. Next base: position 11,959 of record JAFVZG010000042.1, read on the forward strand.
GGGGATTCCCCAGCGGATAACTCTTTCAAGATCAAATTTTGCCGATGCCGCAAATGGCGCAAGATAAGGTTTGACCAGATTGATATCAAAGACCTCATTTCCGGCAGGAACCGGAGTGTGAGTGGTGAAAATATTGGATCGCCAGACCACTTCCAGAGCGACATTGGGGTCGTAACCGAGATCCTGCACAAGGTGTTCAAGACGGGCGAGTGAAAGAAATCCGGCATGACCCTCATTCATGTGGCAGACTTCCGGATCGTATCCCATTGCCAACAGGGCTTTGACACCGCCGACACCCAGCAGCAGCTCCTGATGCAGACGCATGCGTTTATCGCCGCCATACAATCTCCAGGTCACTTCGCGCAGATCCGGCGGGTTCTGAGGCAATTCAGTATCCAGCAGTAAAAGCGGCACATTGCCGACCCACAACACCCAGACCGCGGCAAACAACTCCCGGTCATTCAGACGCATGGAAATGGTCACCGGTTCTCCCTGCGGATTGCAGCCGCGCTCCAGCGGCAGATCGTGGATCTCGGAAACCGGATAATGCTCCGTCTGCAATCCGGTGCGGTCAAGCACCTGACGGAAATAGCCCTGCCGGTAAAGCAGACCGACGGCTACCAGCGGCAACTGCATATCACTGGCGGCTTTAAGATGGTCACCGGCAAGCACACCGAGACCGCCGGAAAAGATCGGAATACTCTCGTGGATACCATATTCAAGCGAAAAATACGCGACATTGCGTTTTTCCGGAGGCAGAGCATTGGCGACCTGACGCTCAAATTCGCTCTGTACCGCCTTGACATTGCGCAAAAATCCGGCATCATTCACCAACTCTTCCAGACGGCGGCTGGAAACCATCCGCAAAAACATTTTGGCATTGCCGCCGACTTCCCGCCACAAATTGGGGTCGATACGCATGAATAATTCAATTGCCGAGTGATGCCAGCACCACCAGATATTACCGGAAAGAGTCTCCAGAAATGACAATTCTTCGGGGATACGGGGGGCCACATTGTAAAGTTGAAGTTCCATAAAATTTTCCTGATAAAATTTCCATCCACACCACCGGAAACACACTTCCCGGATAACTTTGCGGTTGATTACTTTTCTTTGACCGTGATAACGCTATTCAATGAGCCGAATTCATTGGGGACAAAATCCGGATTCAAGGCATCTGATCTCCATTCGCCATCCACCAGAAATTTATACTGATATTCCCCCGGTGTCAGCAGCAGCCGGCAGCGGTAAACACCGTCACCATTTTTATCGGTCATCATCTTATCCGGCTGCCATTGATTGAATGAACCAGCCACCGCTACACTTTTCCCCGGAGCGTCTTTATATTCCAGATTGACTGCCCGCCGGGTAAGCGGATTAACCTTTTTCATCTCAAATACCTTTCTTGTTGAATGTAAAACACATACCTGCAACTGTATAATATAACCGATTTAAATTTTTTTTCAAATTTTCAAGTGATTTTTCATCATGCAGAAAAAATCCCGCTGGTCCAATCCTTATCCCTGAAACGCTCGATCTCCTTCATCCCGACCTCGGCAAAAGCCGCGGCAACTTTGTCAAAATCCCGGTCAAGTATTCCGGAAAGCACCAGCACTCCGCCCGGAGCGACCCAGCTGACGATATTGAAGCGGAAAGCGATCAGCAAATGCCCCAGGATATTGGCGCAAACCAGATCATATTTTTCCGCTCTGCCCTGCCAGTCTGCAGCGTTGCCGACTTCCAGAGATATCCGGTCGGCAACTTTATTCAAAGCGGCATTTTCCCCTGCCACCGCCACCGCTTCCGGATCAAAATCAAACCCGTCGATGACCTCATAGCCGAGCAATGCCCCGGCTATGGCAAGGATACCGGAACCGCACCCGGCATCCAGCAGCCGTTTTTTATCCCCGGCAAAGCGGTCGATGCACTTCAGGCAGTAGTTGGTCGTGGCATGCTGACCGGTACCGAAACTCATTCCCGGATTGATCTCCAGAACCTTTTGCCCCGGCAGCGGAGCATCATCCAGCCACGCCGGACGGATCAACAGTTTATCGGATATACTGATCGGTTTGAAATACTTTTTCCACGCTTCGCTCCACTCTGATTTGGCAATGGTGAATATCTCCCCCATCGTCAACTCAACACCGAATTCCCGCCATTGATCAAGAGCCGAACTCAACTTTTCCCGGTTTTCCTCAGCCTCTTTCAAAGAAAGCGAATAGACCGTATGGCGCACTGTACAATTTTCCCGGTCAAAAAAACTGCTGAATTCAACTTCCAGAGCATTGAGAAGTTCCGATGCCGGTTCAAACTCTCCGCTGGGATCCGCCAGATCAATGGCGTAAAGCAATTGGTCATCCATATATTATCAAACTCCTGAATGGTAAAAATCCGGTTCTTTTCACGACCGGCGTTTTCTTTTTTACATATTATTAAATATACCACCGGGCGGATGATTTGTCAACAAATATGACAATATCCGCAAATTTAACCCCGGGGTTCTTTGCAATATCCGGTTTGCGGTGCTATCTTAACGGAACACAAATGTTTTTATAGAAAAGTTGCAGCAAAAAGTATGAATATCATCGCCGGAAGTGCCCGTAATCTGATCCTTGCCGATCTGCCGGATCAGGAAGTCCGCCCCACAGCCATCCGATCAAGAAAGGCTCTCTTTGACAGCCTCGGCGCGATGGAAGGGCTCGGAGTGCTCGATCTGTGTTCCGGCTCAGGAGCGATCGCACTTGAAGCAGCCAGCCGGGGTGCCGCCTGGGCTGCCATGGTGGAAAATCACCCGGCACACATCGAATGTATCCGGGAAAACTGCCGCCGGATCACCGCTGCCGGATGCCGGAAAAATTTGCTGGTCATCCAATCAGATATCCTCAATTTCACCGGTTTCCGCCGGCAATTGCCGGGAACTCCGGATCTGATCTTTGCCGATCCGCCTTATGCGATTTCCGCCGGACTTTTTCATAAACTCGGAGCGGATAAAGAATTTACAAAATTCACTTCCGGAGCCCGTTTGATATGGGAAATACCGTCAGCTCCGGGGGCAATGGGAGAATTCCTCAATGCGGAGTTTCTGGATGAGCCGCAATTCCGCCGCTTCGGCAGTACCATCTTTTTGTCAGGTAAAATAAAATGAACCGAACCACTGCACCGGATATCCGGAAAATCGATCAACTTTTTGACTGCGCCATGCCAGTCAAAGCCGGAGCAATAAGAGAAGTCCGCCGTACAGAAGAGTTTTACATAAAACTTGACAAGCGGAAAAATCACTCTTTCAAAAGCGAATTTGACCGGGCGATCCAGCTGCAGAAAGCAGGTATCCCGGTGACTGACCCCATCTTTTACACCACCACGGAAAAAGGAAGTTTTCTGGTGACGGGGGCCTTGGAAGGTATTTCGCTTGAGGAGTATCTCAAAAATCACTCCCCCGGCAAAGATTTTTATTTCATGGCGGCAGATCTGTTGAAAAAGATGCTAAAAAAGGGATTTATCCACACCGATTTTCATCTCGGCAATCTGCTGTATTCAGAAAAAGAAAACCGCTTTGTTCTGGTCGATGTCGACGGCATAAAAAAGATACCGCCGTTTCTGGTGCCGCTGGTGCCGGAGTATATCCGGTTCCATCTTCTGACTGAATTCCGCTCCCATCTGAATAAAGAGGAGATGTCGGCACTTTTCCGCAGTGCCGGAGTGAACTCTCCGGAAAAATTCTACTCCCGGCTCTTTATCCGCAATGCCGGAAAGATCCGCCATTCATGGGCACGCCGCAAAAAGCAGATACTTTCCGGATATCCGAAATTCACCGTGCCGGATAACGATACCCTTACCGACCGGGATAATGCCGGAAAAAAGTGTGAAGACCTTCCTCTTGACAACGGCAGAAATCTTTTCCTTGCCCACTTCTACTTGAAGCTTATCAGAGTGCCGCACCGGGAATTGCAGACTCTTGACCTGAAAAATGACCGGGTCACCGCAGTTGCCGCCGATCATGACCAGCCGGAAAAAACTGCGGCAGAAGAGATGATCGCAAGATTGCAGTTTTACGGGATAGATACAACCATTTCAGATTGGAGAAAAGGAAACGGCAATTTGCCGGAATTATACTCTCTGGAAAAAGTCGCAGCTTCCCCCCTTATCAGTCAAACCACGGAGTAGATCATGGTCGCTAAAATATATTCTGCCGCCGTTATCGGAGTCAATGCCTGCCCGGTGGAGATCGAAGTCAATATCGCCGGCGCAAACAGTACCAATATCAAAGAAAGTGCCATTTCCATCGTCGGTCTGCCGGATATCGCAGTCAAAGAGAGCCGCGACCGGATATATTCGGCATTCATCAACTCCAAATTCATACCGCCGAAAGGCTTTACCGTAGTCAACCTCGCTCCGGCAGATATCCGCAAAGAGGGAGCATCTTTTGACCTCGGCATCGCGCTGGGTATCTTCGGAGCGACCGGAAACCTTGATCTGGAAAGACTCGGCAGGATCGCCGCTCTGGGTGAATTGGGGCTCGACGGTTCAGTGCGCCCGGTAAAAGGGGCTTTGCCGATCGCCGCAGAACTGGCAGCTCAGAAGATAGTTTCGGCATTGCTGGTGCCGCCTGCCAACGCCAGAGAAGCGGCGATCGCCGCCGGGAACTCCCTGCCGGTTTTTCCGGTAAATACTCTCGCCGAAGCCGTGGAATTGATCAATCGCGGCAAAGGCACTCCATTCCGGGCTGAACTTGACTTGCTGGAAAAAACTTCAAGGCTCCCCGACTTTGATGAGGTCAAAGGTCAACTCGCCGCCCGCCGGGCTTTGGAGATCGCCGCCGCCGGAGGACACAATACTCTTTTGATCGGCCCGCCGGGAACCGGTAAAAGTATGCTCGCCATGCGCCTGCCGGGTATCCTGCCGCCGATGACACTGGCTGAAACACTGGAAACCAGCCGGATATACAGTGTGCTTGGCTTGCTTTCCGGCAAAAATCCGGTAATGAATAACCGCCCTTTCCGCTCACCGCACCACACGATCTCGGATGCCGGATTGATCGGCGGCGGCAGAGACCCTCGGCCGGGGGAGATCAGCATGGCGCACAACGGGGTGCTCTTTCTGGATGAATTGCCGGAATTCAAACGCAATGTACTGGAAGTCCTGCGTCAGCCGCTGGAAGATGGCACCGTCACCGTTTCCCGTGCTTCCGGCAGCTGTGTATTCCCGGCGCGCTTCATGCTCTGCGCCGCCATGAATCCCTGTCCATGCGGCAGAGGCGAAGTGGAGTTGGGCTGCCGCTGCAAACCGGAGGAAAAACGCCGCTATCTGAAAAAACTCACCGGCCCGCTGCTCGACCGTATCGACCTGCGGGTGCCGGTCAGACAACTCAGCGAAAAAGAGCTGCTCAAAGCCCCGGATGGCGAATCAAGTGAAGTTATCAGAGCCAGAGTATGTGCCGCCAGAGAGATACAGCAGAAGCGTTATGAGCAATTCGGATTTTTCAACAACAGCCAACTGACTCCTAAAACCTTGCAGAGATTCTGCGCTCTGCAAAGTTCAGGAGAAAAAATATTGAAAGATGCCATCAACCGCTTCAAACTCAGTCCGCGCGCCTATACCAGAATTCTGAAAGTCGCCCGCACCATCGCCGACCTTTCCGGGGCGGAGGTGATTTCGGATGCCCATATTTTTGAAGCGATCAACTACCGGAAAAATGATCTTGATGAATAACGGCCGCAAGCGATCACTTTACCAGCAGTGATTTGTGGATCTTGACCACTGCTTTCACCACACTTGAACCGTCACCGCAACCGGGGATGTGTCCTTCTTCCGGAAGAAAAATCGCAAAATTCCCCGGCTTCATGGCAAGAGAGGTACTCTTTTGCCAATCGGCACGATAAAGGGCGTAATCACCTTTTTCATCGTAAGGAGTCAATATTTCCAACTCTTCCACCGGAGAAAAACCGATCGTTTCATTACCGGCAACAAGCATCTGCAGATCCGCAAAATTGCGGTGGATCTCCACTTTGCTCTCCTCCGCCGGATGCGTGGCATAACGCTGGATGAGAATGAAAAGCTTGTCTTCGATCAACACCTCTTTGCCATTGGGCATAGCGGCGGTCAATTCCGGCAGACGCTTTGCCATAAGTTCCACCGCTTTCGGAGCGATACCGGCATAGTCGGCAAGAGAATTCAAATCAGCAAAAATCATTCTTCACTCATCCAGAAGTTTCAGCAGCAGCGGAGTTGAACTTTCAAAATCCACGCCATACCAGTTGTGCCCGTCATAGGATATGGTCTGCCGGATACTGTCAACGGTATACTCCACCGCCGTTCTCAACGCCTTATCCAGACTCTGACCGCGCATCAATGCGGCAAAACAGGCACTGGAAAAAACATCCCCCGTCCCGTGGAAAGAGACCGGCAGTTTTTCGCTGTAATACTCAAAATATTCACCGCTGCGGCTGTCGTAAGCCATCACTCCGCACCTGCCGGGTTCCAGTGATATACCGGTCAATGCCGCCACCGGAGAACCCAATTGGCAAAGCCGTTTAAGAAGTTCTTTTATCTCATCTGCGCTGTAGTTGTCAGCCAGATATTTTTCCCCGAGCATAAATGCCGCTTCAGTAAGGTTGGGTACGATTATATCCGCTTTGCCGCACAATTTACCCATGCGTCTGGCAAAATCTTCATCAAATCCGACATACAGTTTGCCGTTGTCGCCCATCGCCGGGTCAACAAAGCGCAGCATACCGTCATGGTGAAATTCATCAAAGATCTTCTCCACCAATTCGATCTGCCGGAATGATCCCAGATATCCGGTACCGATACCGTCAAAGGTGATATTCTCTTTTTTCCAGTGATCGACGATCACCTCGATATCATCAGTCAGATCCCGGAAAGAAAACCCCGTAAATGCCGTGTGATTGGAAAGCACCGCCGTCGGCAATATCGCCGTTTCGATCCCCGCCGCAGAAATGATCGGCAAAGCCACCGTCAGAGAACATTTGCCGACGCAGGAGATATCCTGGATGGAAAGCACTCTTTTCATAAACTCCAAACTCCTTTTTCATCCATACAGTTTCATTCAATGTATGCACTAATATATCACCGCATGCCCATGCTGTCAATGTATGGCATACACTTTTATCAATACAACAATACCGTGATTTTTATCTCCGGCAGTTTGAAACCGGGAGGAAATAACACTATATTATAGTCAAGAAATACAACTTTTTACCGGAGGATCTTTATGTCTGTCGCCGTTATCTGCACCGGAACGGAATTGCTCAAGGGCAGCTGCTGCAATACCGATCTGCGTTTTGCCGGAGAAAAACTTACTGCCGCTTCCCTGCCCCCGGTGCTGGAGATCTGTGTTCCCGACCATGCGGGAAAAATTGTTTCCGCCCTTGCTTTTGCGTTGCAAAATGCCGATATCATCATTATCAGCGGCGGTCTGGGGCCGACATCCGATGATATCACTCTGGAAACTGCCGCCAGATTTTTCGGAGCTGAATTGGAAGAAGTTCCGGAATTGAAAGAAAAAGTCGCCGCTCACTGGGCGTTGCGCCACAGCGGGCACTGCCCGAAGTTTCAATACAAACAGGCAAAGATAATCAAAGGCGGCAAATATTTTGACAACCCGGTCGGAACAGCTTCCGGCATCGGTTTTGAGAGCAATTACCGCGGAGAAAAGAAACATATCTATCTGCTGCCGGGCCCTCCGGCAGAGTTTGAGGCAGTTTTTTCCGGCGGAGTATTGCCGGATATCCTTGAATTACAGGCAGAGAAACTTCACACCACGGGATTTCTGGTCTGCGCCACCGGAGAATCATCCGTTGCCAGAACCGTCGAACCGCTTTTAAAAGAGTTTGCCGGGGTGGAGATCGCCTACACCGCCACACCCGCCGGAACCAAACTTTTTATCAGCAGTAAAGATCCGGCAACTCTTGCTCAGGCAGTTGACGCTGCCCGCAATGCCATCGGCATCAATGCGCTTATCCCCGGTGCCACCTCTCTGCCGGAAGCTCTGCTGAAAAAACTGGCATCCGCCGGATTGACCATGGGATGCGCCGAATCATGCACCGGAGGCATGATCGCTGATATGATCGTGTCAATACCGGGCTCTTCGGCAGTTTTCCAGGGCGGTATCGTCTCCTATGCCAATCAGGTGAAAAACAATATTCTCCATGTGCCGGAGGAAATTCTTGCTGAGCATGGTGCAGTAAGCAGTGAATGCGCCTCAGCCATGGTTCACGGTGCCTGCAAAGCCCTGAATACTCATTGCGCCGTAAGTACCACCGGCGTTGCCGGGCCGGATGGCGGCACTCCGGAAAAACCGGTCGGTCTGGTCTATATCGCCGCAGCAGTAAACAATCTGACCGCTGTGAAAAAACTGCAGCTGCACGGCAACCGGCAAACCATCCGGGAGCGCGCCGCCAATGCCGCACTGTTTCTGCTCTGGCAACTGCTGGATGCCCCGGAGAGTGATCAATGCTGAATTATTTGACCATCAACAATTTCGCCCTTATCGAGAGTGCCTCTGTCGAATTTTCCGGCGGTTTTACCGCCGTTACCGGCGAATCCGGTGCCGGTAAATCGATCCTTATGAGTTCGATAGAATTGCTTGCCGGAGGAAGAGTCGACCGGTCGGCGATCCGCTCAGGGTGCAAACAGTTGACCGTCTGCGGCGAATTTTCCATACCCGATGGATTGGTTACTGAAATAGCCCGGATGCTTGATGAAAACGGTATTGAGTTTGAAGCAGAAGAACCGAAGTTGACCATCCGCCGGAGCATCACTCAAAACAATACCAGAAATTTCATCAATGACACCCCGGTGACTTCCGCATTTCTCACCGCCGTCGGCGGCAGATTGATCGATCTTCACGGAGCCAATGAACAGGTCTCTTTGACCGTACCTGCCCGGCAGTTGGAGTTGCTGGATAACTTTGGAAATCTCAAAGAGTTACGCAGCAAATGCTCCGCTATTTATGATGAGTTGAAACAACTTGCTTCAGAGCGGGCAGCTTTTGAAGAAAATCTGCCGGATGCCGATGATGCCGACCGCTTCTCTCTGATCGCCGGAGAGATCGACCGGGTTTCCCCCGCCCCCGGTGAAGATGAAGAACTTGCCGCCAGACAACGCCTCGGAGCCAACGCCCGGCAGGTTCTGGAAACTTTGAATATGCTCACCGGAATGCTTACCGAAAATGAAAACGGCATCGCCGATCAACTCGGTTCAGTCTATCATCAACTTACGGAATTGGAAAAAATCGACTCTTCGCTTACCGGCAATGCCATGGATGTCTGTGCTGAATTGCAGAATTCGGTATCCGAATTATCCGGCAGTCTCGCCGCCCTTACCGAAAAAATCGACCTCGACCCGGAAACGCTTGCCGCTACGGAAGCCAGATTGAGCGAAATACACACCTTGAAACGGCGGTACGGCCCGACTCTGGAGCAGGTTTTCGCCACCAGAGAAAAAGCGGAAACTGCGCTGTCACAATTCCGCAATGCCCAAAAACAGCGGCAGGAATTTGACCGCCGGGAAAAAGAGTTGACTGCGGCACTGAATGACGCTGCGACCGGATTGTCGCGCGCCCGCAAAAGTGCCGCCGGTAAATTTTTGCAACTTGCCAAAGAGAAATTGGTTCTTACCGGTTTCGACGGAGCCGCCCTTGAAGCAGAATTCACCGCCGTTGCTCCGGGCGCAAACGGCATGGATAAACTGGAACTGCTCTTCAATGCCAACCGCGGAGAGGAGCTGCGGCCTCTGCGCAAAGTTGCCAGCAGCGGAGAATTATCCCGACTGATGCTCGCATTGAAAACGGTTCTTGCCGATGCCGATTCAATCCCAACGGTGATATTTGATGAGATCGACATGAATATCGGCGGGGAAACCGCCAACAAAGTCGCCAATGAATTGCATACCCTCGGAAAAAAACGGCAGATTTTGTGTATTTCGCACCTCGCCCAGGTCGCCGCCCGTGCCGACAATCATTTTCTGGTCAGCAAAAGCACCCGTGACGGCCGTACCGTTTCCCGGGTGGAAAAACTGGATGACCCGGTAGTGGAATTATCAAGAATGCTCGGCGGCGGAGATTCTGCCCTGCGCCATGCCGGTGAACTGCATAAAATTTGCCGGGAAGCCTGAGATCAATCTTCAAAAAGTTCCGGGTGTCCGACGGCACGCTCACCGAAAGACGGCACCAGATGGTAGTAGAAGTCGGCATCCCGTTCTACAAAAAGTTTCAACTCCAACTCCGACAGAGCAGCCAGCAAACTGCCCGGATCCATGCCGGTGGAATACTGTAACTCCTCCAAATCGGCATCACCTTTTCTGAGGATATCGCAAATTTTCCGGCAAAGCGGAGAAAGAGACTCTTCACCGACCACTTTGCCGGTAGCGTCATCCACCATTCCGGGGCGTAAACCACTGCGGAGTGAGAAAAGAACATCATCGAAACTCTCGATCAATTCCGCTCCCTCCCGGATCAATTTATGACATCCGGCAGCCTGCGGATTGCCCACCTGACCGGGAACGGCGAAAACCTCTTTACCCATTTCCGCCGCCAATCTTGCCGTTATCAAAGCCCCGCTGTCAACACCGGCTTCCACCACGATCGAAGCACAGCATGCCGCCGCTACGATCCGGTTTCTGCGGGGAAAGTTGTGACGGCTCACCGGAAAATTCAAAGGGAATTCACTGACTACTGCCCCGCCGTTATTGATCATCTCCCGTGCCAGCGGGATATTTTCTTTCGGGTAAAGATGCAAAAGACCGCCGCCGACCACTCCGACGGTTCTGCCGCCTCTGGCGACCACGCTCTGATGGACGATGGAATCCACTCCGTAAGCCAGCCCGGAAAAGACCGTAAATCCGGCATCGACGGCACTTTCTGCAAGGCGTTGTGCCATCTGCCTGCCGTAATTTGAGACCCGGCGGCTGCCGACTATCGCAATCGAATTTTCCTGATTATCCGGCAAATTTCCCCGGATATAAAGACACAAAGGCGGATCGCTTATATTGCGCAAAGCCGATGGATAATCATCATCTGCCAGTGTGACGACTTTCACATCTCCGCGTTCAGAAACCATTTTTTCACGCAGTAATTCGGCATCCCAGTCAAATCCGGATATCCTTTCGGCAAGGATTTTTCCGATACCGGGAACCGCCTGCAGATTTCCCCGCCCGGCGAACCGGATGCCGTCAGCACTGCCGAATGCCTCTTTCAAAGCAAGGTAACGGGAGTAACCGATCCCGGAGATCATATTCAAAGCGATGCACAATTCGCCTTCGGTCATGACTGCCCCCTCTTACCCTTCACAGCGGCAAAGAGCCGTGAACGCATTTCCCGGTAACGGATCACCAGAAAACGCACCAGAAAGTAGGTCAATGGCGTCATCACCATCGCCCAGAGCAGACCACCGGCAAAAAAAGCCGCCACCAATGCCCAGCCCAGATCGGCAAAGGCACTCCACTTCTCGGCAAAAGAGAGAGTTTCACTGTTGAATATTTCCAGCAATTTCTTTGCGGCATCCGATGAGAGAGAACCGTTTATGACTTTGTTGCCGACCCAGATCTGAATCGGATAGATAAATACCGCCGTCGGCGGAGTGGTGATAAATGTTCCCAACGCCGCACCGATTTTCGACCCGCGGAAAACAAATGAAAGCGGAACGGATATCACCAGCTGGCAGAATACCGGTATCACACAGCCGATAAACATCCCCAATGCCCAGCCGCGGGCAATGTAATCCGGAGATCCGCTCTCTCTAACCATCTTGGTATACATATACTTGCAAAAACGGATAAACTTATTGCGCCCGGCCGCTTTTTTTCCCGGCAAAAATACCGGCTCCGGCGGATTGACGGCAGAGAATTCCACCGTTTTCACCGGTTTCCAAATGCCGTTATCCCCCTGCAGACACAATACGCCACTGTCATTTATCCCGTATCTGCCGGATGCGAAATATTTTACGGTCTGCGGCAGAACCACATGGTCACCATGTTCTTTCAACCGGTCAATATTTTTCCCGGCAACCATGCGCAACTGGTCATCCCGGCAGCCGGGAGTACGCGCCGCCTTTATCTCCTGCAATTTTTCAAGCGTGAAACCGGCAAGATCCACCGGCACCGGTTCCGATATCCCCAGCACCGGCCCGCCGTCAAGATCTTTCCTGCCGTTGCCGGAGTAATTCTGCACCAGAATAACACTGCTGCGCAAGGCATCTCTGCCGTCAAGGATCGCTCTTTCCACCGGTTCGTAGTGAAGCCCGGCATAGATGCGCCGGTTGCCCGCTTCGACAGTCAGATCACCGGGATGAACATTCAGGCACGGGATATTTCCCGCCAGATTGGTAAGCGGCACAAAACCGGCAAAAACCAGAAAATCACACCCGTAAGGCTGCAACTTTTTCCAGACTTCCTCACTCCACAAATCGCGGATATGGCGGCGATGTTCACTGTTGAGACGGATATCATCCTCACCGCGCTCCGAATAAAATTTACGGATATCCAGACTTTCCACCGGGACATCATACTTTTTCCCGATTTCAATACAGCGGCTGCTATCCGGAGCATCGGTAAAAAGCACTGCACAAACTGCAGTATCCCCACCGGCAAAACTTTGCAGAAGCACTTCGGCATTGCTGCCGGCACCGCTCATGCAGATCCCGAATTTAATCACCCTTTTTTTATCAATTTCTGGCAGTAACAGCCGGATATCTTTCATCAGAATCCCTCACCTGACTTGATCTGTGAACAATGCAAAACATTTTATTACTGTAACCTCACGAAGCTTTTTTTTCAACTGCAAAAAGCAAATATCCCCGATATTATCCGGTAAAATGCAAAATATCACAAAAAAAATCCCATTTTCCCGGTATAAAAGATTGCAAAGCACCAAATCCGGTGTTATATTGCTTTGATAAGAGATATTTATTATCAGTTAACGCGCCCGCAAGGGCAAAAGATTGGATCGAGATATGGAAAAGAACCCTAAATTAACCGTACTTTACGAGAAGCTCCGTGGCAAAAGCTTTGAGATCGACCGCGACGCAATGAGTATCGGCAGAAAAGATTCCTGCGATATTCAGCTGGCAGACGGCAGCGTCAGCAGCCATCATGCAGATATCATCCGCGTCGAGCAGAATGGCGAAGTCAATTACATCCTCCGGGATAATGACAGTACCAACGGAACCAAAGTCAACAATGAGCCGGTCTCTGAATATGTATTGAAAAATTCCGACCTGATCTCATTCGGTCATGTCGAGGTGCTTTTTGACGGTGCTTCCCACGGTGATGACGATATCCACATCACTCACACCATCGATCTGGGCAACACCACCAACAACAATACGACCACCACTCAGACTCTGACCAACTTCAGTGCCAGAGCCATGCAAGAAAAGCATAAAAATGCCCAGACCAATCTTCTGATGACCGGTATCATCATCGTCGGCGGATTGCTGGTGCTCGGAGTGGTCATATTCACCATATTCCAAATGTTCGCCGGTAAATAATCCTTCCTGCGTAAAAAGTGCGTATTCAAGAAAGATCAGAGAAACCGATGAACGACAACAACAGCGGTAAAACGCCGAAAAACAACCGACAATCCGCCCCCGGAAACGAACCGCCGCGCCGTTCACGGGCTGGTGTGGTGTGGCTTTTGATAATGCTGATGCTCGGCACCATGCTCCTTTTCAAAACCTGCGGCCCCGATCAGCAGCAGGAGTTGAATCAGAGCGGTTTTGAGCACCGGCTGAAAGAAAAAAGTATCGACACCATTTTGCTGATACCCGCCGGAGACAGAGTTTTCAATATCGAAGGAAAACTGAAAAAAACCGGCACTTCAGAAAACCGGGAATTTTACATCACCCGGGTGGTCATGTCGGAAGAGCTGGAAAAAGCCATGCGGGATTCCGGTGCCACGGTGACTGTGGAAGCCGACAGCTCCGGATTCTGGAATTTCATCCTTGCCAGTGTACTGCCGGTGGTGATAATCCTTGCGGTGATCTATTTCATTTCCATGCGGCAGATGAGGATGAATGGGCACGGGGCGATGGATTTCGGAAAAAGCAAAGCCAGAATGATCCCCCCGGATGAACTCAATGTCCGCTTTTCCGATGTCGCCGGTGCCGATGAAGCAAAAGAGGAGATCATGGAGATCGTCGAATTTCTCCGTGACCCGCTGCGTTTTCAGCTTCTCGGCGGCAAGATCCCCAAAGGCTGCCTTCTGGTCGGCGATCCCGGCACCGGTAAAACCCTGCTGGCGAAAGCGGTCGCCTGCGAAGCCGGAGTACCGTTTTTCTCGATCAGCGGTTCGGATTTTGTCGAGATGTTTGTCGGTGTCGGTGCCAGCCGGGTGCGCGATATGTTCGATCAGGCGCGTAAACACACCCCGTGTCTGATATTCATTGATGAGATCGATGCAGTGGGCCGTTCCCGCTTCTCCGGCTGGGGCGGCGGTCACGATGAAAGAGAGCAGACCCTCAACGCCATGCTGGTGGAAATGGATGGTCTGGAAAGCCGCAACGGAGTCATCGTTCTTGCCGCGACCAACCGTCCGGATGTTCTTGACCCGGCACTGCTCCGTCCCGGCCGTTTTGACCGGCAGGTGGTCATGGATCTGCCGGATATTGCTGGCAGACGGCAGATACTTGATGTCCATGTCAAAAAGATCAAAACTGATGCTTCAGTTGATCTGGATGTGGTCGCCAGAACCACTCCGGGATTCAGCGGAGCCGACCTTGCCAACCTCTGCAACGAAGCAGCCCTGCTCGCCGCCCGCAGAGGCAAAGAAGAGGTCTCTCAGAATGAGATGGAAGACGCCCGTGATAAAGTCAGTTACGGCACTGAACGCCGCAGCCGCAAGATCAATGACCGGGAAAGAAAACTTACCGCTTATCACGAAGCCGGTCACACTCTCGTTGCCATTCACAATGAGTACTGCACTCCGGTCCACAAAGTCACCATCATTCCCCGCGGTCAATCTGCTTTAGGTGCTACTTTTATGATGCCCAAAGAGGATACCTACACCAAGAGCAAACTTGAGTTGAAAGCGATGATGGCGATGTCTCTCGGCGGCAGAGCTGCTGAGGAGATCGTATTCGGGGATATCACCACCGGAGCGGCGGCAGATATCCAGCACCTGACCGATATCGCCCGCAAAATGGTCTGCCAATTCGGCATGAGTCCCCTCGGGCCGGTCAAGATGGGCGACTTCACCAATCACCCGCACATGCGGATCGACGGATTACCGCCGGATGGGATCTCCAACGAAACTGAAAGAGAGATCGATCTGGAAGTCCGCAGTTTGATCAACGAGGCTTATGAAAGTGCCAAAAACTGCCTGACAGAACACCGTGATCAGCTGGAATTGATCACCAATGCCCTGTTGGAAAAAGAGACCATTTCCATCAATGAGATAAATATCATGCTGGGATTGGTTCCGGATACTGCGGAAGAAACCGCCGCTGCTGCACCGCAAGCAAGTGCGGATGCGGAAAATACCGGAAACACCACCAACGATGGTGAAGCTGAGGCATAAAATGGCGATCCCCGATGGAATGCTCCGGCCGGATGGCAGCGGAAACACCCTGTTGAAGCTGCGCATCCATCCGGGTGCCAAACGCAGTGCCGTCACAGGAATTTTCGGAGATGCGGTCAAACTTGATCTGCAGGCACCGCCGGTAGACGGCAAAGCCAATGCCGCGCTCATAAAATTTCTGGCAGAAAAACTGCACCTGCCCAAGTCGGCAGTTTCGTTGAAAAGCGGCGAATCAAGCCGTGACAAAGTAGTACAAGCCGTGGGAATAACCCCGGAAGAAATCATATCTTTTCTTGAGTTGGAATCATGAAAAATTTTCGCAAAGCCATAATCTTTCTGCCCGATGGCATGGCAGATGATCCGTTGCCGGAATTAAACGGCAAAACCCCGCTTGAATTCGCCAATACCCCGGCGATGGACTCCATTGCCGCCAAAGGTGCCAGCGGAACATTTCTCACCCTTCCTGACGGATTGCCGACCAGTTCGGATGTGGCAAACATGTCAGTGCTCGGATTTCAGCCGGAATTGAACTACCCCGGCAGAGGACCGATCGAAGCGGCAAGTCAGGGGATCGAATTGGCCGATGATGATGTGGCATGGCGGTGCAATCTGGTCTATGTTTCAGATGACGGAGTTTTGCGCGACTACTCTGCCGGCCACCTGTCAGATGATGATTCAAAAATCCTGATGGCGGCATTGAAAGAGGAGTTTGATTCTCCGGAAGTAACTTTCCACCACGGAGTAAGTTACCGGAATCTGCTGGTGCTTCACGGCAAAAAATTCTCCAACAGGATCGACTATCAGAAACCGGATTCATCGCAGGATATTCCGGTGAGCCAATTGCGGCTGAAACCGCTGGATGATTCAGAGGAAGCGGCATATACTGTGCGCTTTCTGGAAGAACTTTCTGCCAAAGCGGCGAAGTTCCTTGCCGCCCATCCGCTCAATGCCGGGCGCCCCTCTCCTGCCAACTGGATCTGGCCGTGGAGTCCGGGGTACCGGCCGCAGATGCAGATGTTTTCTGAGCGTTATGCCGGAAGGCGCGGTGCAGTTATCAGCGCAGTCGATGTGATAAAAGGGCTGGGCAAATGCACCGGCATGCAAGTGATCGATGTTCCGGGAGCAACCGGATTTCTGGATACCGATTACGAAGGGAAAGTACAGGCGGCACTCCGCGCCATCGAAGATAATGATTTGGTCTATGTCCATCTGGAAGCGATCGATGAGTGTTCCCATCTCGGCGATTTGCAGTTGAAACTGCGGGCTATCGGGGAGTTTGATGCCAAAGTGGTCGCTCCGATCCTCAAGGCTCTGCAGGATAAACCGTACAACTTTGCGGTACTTCCGGATCATCCGGTGCCGATCAAACTGCGCAAACACACCACGACCCCGGTTCCGCTGGCGATTTGCGGCCCGGCGATCTCTGAGCCGGATAATATAACGGTATTCAGCGAAACTCTCGCCCCGGGCGGCAATCTCGGCAATCTTTCCAAAGAGGAACTCGTCCGGAAACTGCTGGAGATCTGAGTATGCCCAAAGAGCCTCCAAGCGCAATGACAAAGGCGATGGATCTTCTTGCCGCCAGACCATTGAGCGAATTGGAATTGCTCACAAAGCTCCGCCGTGCCGGTTATCCGGATGATGAGTGCGACCGGGTGATCGCAGAGTGCGTAAAACGCCAGTACCTCAACGATGAACAATTGACCGCCGATTGCGTGGATATTCTCCATCAGCGCAACCTCGGTGCCAGACAGATACGGATGAAACTCGCCCGGCGCGGTCTGGATACGGAAACGGTCAACGGTCTGCTCGCAGAATCACCGGAAGAGGAGTTGGATGCCGCCCGGAGAGCATTGGAAGGGAAACTGCGCCTGCTGACAAAAGAGAGCGATCCCCGCAAAAAACGGGAAAAACTTTTCCGCTTCATGGCAGGCAGGGGTTTTTCCCCGGGGGTGATATTCAAAGTGATGGATGAAAAAAGGGAAGAGTAACCCCTTCCCCATCCGGCAGACCCAAGTTGTCAATCACTGCTGATCGACCATTGCTTCACGCTCACGTTTATATTTGGAATCCTGAGGCATCGCGCCTTTTCCGGCATTGATCGCCTTACCGGCGCCTTTTTTGACCGTTTTAGCGACATTGCGCAATTTCCGGTCGATTTTCTTCTGGTTTTTAGAGTAGATGAACCAGCCGCTGCCGGCAAGCAGAAGCAGAATAATAAACCAGATCAGGATCCGCCGTCTCAGCAATGCATCACTCTTTTTGCCGCGGCGGATGACACCGTCGGCACGGGCTTTTGATGCGGTACCGCGACGGTAACACTCTTCCGAACAGTAATTTGCCCCGTCAATGTTTTGAAGACACTCACCACATACCGGTTTACGACAGGCAGCACAAACTGCAACAGCTTCACGATCAGGGTGTTTCAAACAAACCATACGCACCTCCGGTCTTTTATTTTCTGCCTTGCCGGATAAAAAAATATCCGGTTCCTGTAATACTATAACTCCGGAATCAACTCTTGTCAAATCCGGCAGAGTTTTTTGCAGGTAATGTCCCGAATTTTGTGAAACATACATACAAGACTGAATGAACACATTTTATGGCGACACATGGAATATATCACTTACATTATGATTGGTCAAAAACATAAAACGATTTGATTGCACCCGGTGGATTTTATCACAACAAATGGGATAATAATTTTTTGTAAAATATGCTTCTTTGCAGCACGCAAAAATACAGACAAAAATTTTTGCCTTAAAAGGCGGAATCGACTTGTTTCCGTTGGCAAAGTGTGCTATATTATCTTATTAATAATGTATAGTACGGTTTATTGTATACTTAACCTAAAGGAAGAGATATGAGCGATACTCCATTGCGCGATATTTCGGTGAATATTGAAGAGATCATGCACACCGCTTATCTCCAGTATTCTCTCAGTGTCAATGTCGGTCGTGCCATCCCGGATGTGCGTGACGGTTTGAAGCCGGTAAACCGGCGTATTTTGTATGCCATGGGCAGAATGGGCATCACCAAGAGCCATCAGACGGTAAAATGCGCCAAAGTGGTCGGTGAAGTCATGGGTAATTATCACCCCCACGGCGACTCGGCGATCTACGATGCCCTTGTCCGTCTCGGTCAGCCCTTCAGTCTGCGCGCGCCGCTGATCGAAGGTCAGGGAAACTTCGGTACCGATGACGGCGACCCGGCTGCGGCAAGCCGTTACACCGAGTGCCGTATGGAGCGTCTTGCCGAAGAGATGCTTCAGGATATCAAGGAAGATACCGTTGACATGGTTCCGACCTTTGACGAATCCGATGTGGAACCATCCGTGCTGCCGGCAAAATTCCCGCAGCTGCTGGTCAACGGCACCACCGGTATCGGTGTCGGTATGGCGACCAACATCCCCACCCACAATCTGGGTGAAGTCATTGATGCCACTGTCGCGCTTCTGGATGATCCGGATGCCTCGGTGGATCAATTGATGGAGTATCTGCCCGGGCCGGACTTCCCCGGCGGGGCGATCATCCGCGGCCGCTTCACATTGCGGCAATTCTACCAGACCGGCCGGGGCAGTGTCCGGCTGCGCGCCAAAGCGGATATCATTGAAAAAGATGGCAAAGAGCAGATCATTTTCAGCGAAATACCTTACGGAGTTCACCGCAGTGAACAGATTTCTCATATCGACCAGCTGATCACCGACAAAAAAATCACCGGCATCAGCGACATCCGGGATGAGAGCAGTGACCGTACCGGTATCCGGATCGTGGTGGATATCAAAAGAGGTTCAATGGCACAGGTCGTCCTCAATCAGCTCTATTCCATGACCGCTTTTGAGACCACGATGGGCTGCACCATGCTGGTGGTCGATCACAACCGTCCCCGGATCATGAATCTGCCCCAGGTGCTTCAGGCTTACATCGACCACCGTCTGGAAGTAGTCCTCCGGAGAAGTATTTTCCGGTTGAAAACCGCCGAAGCCAGAATGCACATCGTTACCGGCTTGATCAAAGCGGTGGAAAATCTGGATGAGGTCGTCACCATCATCCGTGAATCAGCGAGCCGTCCGGATGCCCATGAAAAACTGCAGATGAAGTTCGGGTTTTCTGAGATCCAGGCAGACGCCATTCTGGATATGCGTCTGCATCAATTGACCGGTCTGGCAATCGAAAATCTGCAGAATGAATTCAAGGAACTTACCGAGCGCATCGAATACCTCAAAGGTCTGATCGCCGATCACCACAAACGCGTGGAAGTGGTCAAAGAAGAATTGCTGGAGATCAAAGAGAAATACGCGACCGCCCGCCGCACAGAAATAACTTCCGACGACAGTGATCTGAATATCGCCGATTTCATTCCCCGCCACAGCTGCGTGATCACAGTTTCCGATACCGGTTACATCAAACGGGTACCGGCAGACACTTACCGCACCCAGCACCGCGGCGGCAAAGGCATCATCGGCATGGGAACCAAAGAGGAAGACCATGTGGCACACCTTTTCAATGCCCACAGTCACGATATAATCTTCTTCTTCACCGATCGCGGCTTTATGTACTGGCTCAATGTTTACGAGATCCCCGAAGGCATCCGCACCGGCAAAGGCAAAGCGATTATCAATCTGATCAAAGTGGAAGAGGGCGAAAAGATCTGCGCCATGCTTACCGTTTCACGGGAAGATTTTGAGGATCAGAATAAATACATCGTCATGGCTTCCAGACGCGGCTTTATCAAAAAGAGCGAATTGGCACTCTTCAAAAACTTGCGCCGGGTCGGCTTGCGGGCTCTGGTCATCGAAGAAGATGATGACCTTATCGGTGCAGCAGTCGCCTCCAACGGCGATGAATTGCTGCTTTCGACCAAACTCGGTATGGCGTGCCGCTTCGACCAGAATGACGACCAGATCAGACCGATGGGCAGAACCGCCCGCGGCGTGACCGGTATGCGCTTCAAACTTGAGGGCGATGAAGTGGTCAGTCTGGAAGTAATCAGTGAGCCGACCTACGATGAGCCTCAGGAAGATATCGACAGCGATATCGATCTTGCCGGTGAAGCAGTGGAAGAGGATGCTGCCGGTGCTGATGCCGCCGGTATCGGCCCGGAAGTGCTGGTAGTCACCGATGGCGGAATGGGCAAACGCTCATTTGTTTCCGCCTACCGCAAAACCAACCGCGGAGCCCGCGGAGTGGTGAATATCCGTTTGCGTGAAGGTGAAAATGTTTTGGCTGTGGTGCAGATCACTGGCGATGATGAATTGCTGCTGACCACCGAAAGAGGTCAGATCTCCCGGATCCCCGCATCTGAAATACGCCGGGTCGGCAGAGCATCACTCGGAGTTAAGATCATGAATCTCAATGCCAACGACCGGATCACCGGCGTTGCCAAATTGATGAAACTTGATGAAGAGAGCAGTTCAAGTGCTGAAGAGGTCACCGGAAGCGAAAACAGTGATCCGGAAACTCCGATCGAAGCAGAAGTCGTAACCGTGGAACCGGTTTCAACGGAAAACGGTGATAACAGCGAAGTTGAAGCGTAAGAATGTTTGATTTTTCCGGATTTCTCAACTCTTCACGGCGCCCCAAAATAATGGGGATAGTCAATGCCAGCGGCGACTCATTCAGCGGCAATGGTCACATGACCGCTGATGCCGCGCTGGCACGCGCCCTGGCGCATCTGGATGGCGGCGCAGATATTCTGGATATCGGCGGCGAATCCACCCGTCCGGGGGCAAAAGAAATATCAAGCGATCTGGAAATAAACCGGGTACTGCCGGTGATCCGCAACCTGAAAAAAGTCCATCCGGAAATTATTCTCAGTGTCGATACCCGCCACGCTGAAGTGGCACGGGCGGCTCTGACGGCAGGTGTGGAGATCATCAACGATGTCTCAATGCTCCGCAAATCACCGGAAACCGCAGAGTTGGCTGCCGAATTTCAGGCAGGTTTGATAATCTCCCACTCCAGAGGGACTCCGGAAAACATGAGTTCACCGGAGTTCTGTGCCTACGATATCCCGGTAGCAGAGGCGGTGGCGGCAGAGTTGGCAGAAGCCAGAGAAAAAGCGATCGCCGCCGGAGTGGATGCCGGTAATATCATGCTCGATCCCGGTTTCGGATTTGCCAAGACCCCGGAACAGTGCTGGGAGTTGGCAGAAGGTCTGGAAAAGATCTGCCCGTTATCGCAACTGTTGATCGGAGTTTCCAGAAAGTCGTTTCTTGGAGCATTGACCGGAGAGAGTGATCCAGCCGGGCGCAATGCGGAAACTCTGGCTCTGGAATTGCTGCTTGCCCAAAGAGGCGTGGGAATGATCCGCACTCACGGAGTAAAAGATTTGCACCGGGCTTTGCTGGTACTGGAAAAATGCCGGAAGGAGGATTTCTGATGCCGATAATTGAATTTCTCACCGATTGGCGCGCTATTTTGCAGATAGTTATCCTCTTTTTGCTGGTCTATCTGGCGATGTACCATTTGCGCAATACTCACGGCTCGCTGGTCATGGGGGGCTTGCTGATGTTCATCGGTTCATTATGGTTTTTGGCACAAACGCTTGACCTTGATGTGATATCCCGCCTGCTGGAAATGGTGCTCGGTTCACTGTTTTTGATGCTGATGATCATTTTTCAGCCGGAATTGCGCCGGGCACTGGCGCGGCTGGGCAGTTTTGCCATCTGGGAAAACCGCAGACGGCGGGAGTTGATCAATGAGGTGATCAATGCCATGCTCAATATGTCCAAACGCAAATGCGGAGCGATCGTGGTGATCGAATGCAAGGTAAGATTGCAGACCCTGATCGATGATGCGATAATGCTGGATGCCAAAGTAAATGCATTGATGCTGGAGTCGATCTTTTATCCGAATTCGCCGCTGCACGACGGCGCGGTGATAATCAGGGATGACCGGATCGTGGCGGCACGGGCGATATTGCCCCTTTCCGGCTCGGAATCGATCTCCAAACAACTGGGGACAAGACACCGGGCGGCATTGGGAATTTCCGAAGAGAGCGATGCGGTGACGGTGATGGTTTCCGAAGAAAGCGGGTCGATAAGCATCGGTCACGACGGGAAACTGCACCGGGATCTTTCGCTGGCGGAATTGCATAAAATGCTTGATAAACTGATCGTGCAGAAAGATGCCGGAGAACTGGATGAAACGATCCAGGAGTTGAATGATACTGATTTGAATGAAGAAACTTCAACCAATGAAAATGGAGGTGAAGCATGAGTGCATTTCTGACCTTCCTTTTCAAAGATCCCCTGCGCAAATTGATCGCGCTGTCACTGACAATAGTGCTTTATGCGGTGCTCAATGAAGGTAAACAGAGGGAAGAGATCATTGATGGTATTCCGATGCAGATAAAGTGCGATGATGATGTCTTTCTGCCGGAAATAAACCGCAGCTGTTCAGTGCGCCTGACTGTCAGGGGGTCGGAAAGTACGATCAAAAAATTGACCAAACAGGATATTCAAGGAACAATAATGCTTTCACGCAACACCCCCGGATTTGCTTCCGGGAGGGTGACTTTGCGCTTCAATCCCAAAGATTTTGCAGTACCAAGAGGAGTGGAAGTAATAAGAGTGGAGCATCCTCAGGAATTGACGATCCCGGTGCAGCGCAAGATTTCCCGGATGCTGCCGATCCATCCGGAAACTTTCGGCAGTGTACAATCCGGCTGGGTTTGCAATGAAGTCACCGCTGAACCGGCAAGCGTGATCGTCTCAGGGCCGGAAAGATTGGTCAACACTCTGCGTGAAGTGGTGACTGAGCCGCTGAATATTGATGGAGAAACGGTAAGTTTCAGCAAAAAAGGTTTGATATTGAAAAATCCTCAGCCGGAAGAGTTGAGTTTCGATCTGTCATCTGCCGAGGTGTCAGTAAAGATAGTCAGGATACCGGATGTGCCGAGAAAATTCACGGATATTCCGGTCAGATGCATGGTTCCTCCGGGGAATTCGGTGCAGCTGCAGCCGGATAAAAAGATCGTCACAGTCACCGTTTCCGGCAGACAGAGTGCCATCAATAAGATATCGGGTAAGGATATTACGGTTTTTGCCGATCTGAGCGATCCGAAATATCAGCTGCCGGGCGAACACCTGCTGCAGCTGCAGGCGGTTTTGAATAATCCGCAGGATAATTTACGGATAAGTGCAATAGAACCGAAGGAAATAAAGATAAAAAGTGTGGTTGCTGTCGAAAAAAAGTGACAAGGTTGACCTTGGACTTGATTTTCAGCAGTTGAAATAGAAAAATAAATAGAGGCAATTGCAGAAATTGCCTGAAAACTTCCGGAGCCGTCGGGCGAAAAACCTGAATGGTGAGAATGCGGGGCATTTGCAAGGAGTTTTTTGGAGAATAACAGGAGAAGAAAATGGTAATCAAAAAACTTAATTCGATCTTTCACAAACACAGCCGTGTCCTGCTGCTGATACTGGCGGTATTGGTGATCATTCCCTTTGTTCTGGGCGATTTCCGCGGCGGCGGCTGCGATGACCCGCAGTCGATGACAGTAGGTACGATGAATGGTAAAAAGGTGAAAGTTTCAGACTTGCGGCAATTCGGGCAGAGCCTTTCTCTGCTTGGCAACTCCAACCGGCAGGATGACTGGCAGTCACTTTTCAATGCGTATTGTCTGGTAAAATATGCAGAAGACAACGGGGTGGTCGTGACCGATGATGAAGCAGCAGAAGAGTTGCGCAAAATTTTCAGCAAAGACGGTAAATTTTCCAAGGCCGACTATGACAAGTTTTTATCCGGCCGCCGGTTGACCAACAGCGATGTGGTGGAGTCATTGCGTTTGAATATGACGATCCAGAAACTTCAGCAGACAGTGTGCCGCGGAGTGGTGGTCACCGATGATGAGGTGAAGAGTTTTTATGAATTGGCATCGCCGGGATTTGATTTGGAAATTTGCGCGATCCCGCTGAAAAAATTCAGAGTCGATGAGCCGAAAGAGAAGGATCTCAAAGAGTTTTACAGCCAGATCAGCAAATTCAACCCGAATTATCCGGCTTACGATGAGGTAAAGAAGAACCTTCCGGAAATGTACAAGAGCGTCAAACAGCGGGAAACTGCAGTCAAACTGGCAGAGCAGGAGATCGCGAAACTTTTGAAGCTCAATGGTGAAAAACGCGCCCAGGCATTTGCGGCATTGAAGTTTGATCATAAGAAATTGAGCATTCCCGCCAATGCTGCGGAGATGGAAAAGATCAATAAGGATATGAATTTGATGCAGGTTTACCAGAGTTTCTGTCTGGATCTGCCGAAAAATCTGGCGATGATCCCGCAAATCGAAAAGAGCAATAATCCTCAGCTGCTCCAGTTTATGCTGGGTCAGATCAATCAGGCGTTGATCGGCGGTTTGCCGCAGGAATTGAGCCTGCAAAGCGGAGATATCGCGCGACCGGTAAATCTTTCTGATGCAGTGGCATTGGTCAGAGTGGTCAAACGGAAACCGGCGGCACTGCAGGAGTTTGCCAAAAATCAGGAGATACTGCGCAAATTGATGACCAATTTGAAAGAACAGCTGGTATTTCAGGATTTCTACAATGAGTTGATGCGCCAGTGCGTATTCACGATGGAAACGGCGGAAAACAAACAGGCTGAGTAATGTCAGAAACAGCAAAAGATCATCTCTCCGGGGCGATTGCCCTCGGCAGACAGATGACTGTGGAGTTTTACGACTGCGCGGCAGATATTCTGGCGGATGCAAAGCGTCTGGAAGAGGTGTTCCTGACGGCGGCGCAGAGGTCAGGAGCGCATGTGGTGAACTCCACATTCCACTCTTTTGAACCGCAAGGGGTAAGCGGAGTGGTTGTAATATCCGAATCTCATTTTGCAGTACATGCCTGGCCGGAACATGACTATGCGGCAGTGGATCTTTTCACCTGCGGATCAGGAGTAGACTTCACAGCGGCGGTAAAGGCACTGGCAGAGGGGATGAATTCCGGACAATGGATAATTTCGAGCATGGTCAACCGGGGGATACTTCACGAGAGCGGTCAGATCGAAAGACTGGTACCGGTGGTGGAGAACGAGAGGAACTGCGGATTGCAGTTATCTTGGAAAGAGAGGTTTGACCGGTCGGCTGCAAGAGCGATATCCACATGTATAGATTTGTATAATTGCAAAAAATTGCCGGTAAAAGAGGAAGAATGCCGGAAAACAGCCGGTGA
This sequence comes from Lentisphaeria bacterium, assembly GCA_017508285.1. Classification (GTDB taxonomy): domain Bacteria; phylum Verrucomicrobiota; class Lentisphaeria; order Victivallales; family Victivallaceae; genus UBA1784. Next base: position 37,659 of record JAFVZG010000042.1, read on the forward strand.
ATTGAGCGACAAACTGTCATTGACTTCCGGAAAGGGGAAATGGGTATTTATTTCCGGAGAAAGGGAGAATGGGTTTACATTCTGCGGAGATACGGGGAGAATCTCCGGGACGATCAACCCGGAATCAGGGGCGGTATCGCTGGATATATTTAAGGATGGCTTTTTTGATCCCCGCCCGGTGGCAGAATTTGCGATGACAGTTTTTGAAGGGGGCTACTACCGGATGCAGGTACAAATAAGACAGTAAATATAAATATATTGAACCCGTTTGCATAAAAAGTGCAGTCGGGTCTTTTTTTATCGGGGGGTGCGGGGGCAGAGCTCCTGCTAAAGGGCGGCAGCCCGTTATCGGGGGTGCGGGGGCAGAGCCCATGCAAAAGGGCGACAGCCCGTATCGGGGGTG